>NC_014377.1:1200000-1560011 GCF_000144645.1 Thermosediminibacter oceani DSM 16646 | reverse complement strand
TCGAAATTAGATGCTTCTGACAGTCTTATAAAAAATAAAGTGAAAGTTGGGTATTTTTACGATTCCGTTGCGGGTAACTATAGGTTGACTTTTGCTCCTGCTGATAACTACAACCATAATATAAAGATTGTCCTCAATGCTGATCCAAGTGTCGATGCACTCGGAACCCTTGGTTTTTCCGATGGTGCCACGTATACAGAGATAGACCCGGCTAAATCTATTAAGGATCAAAGATTGATTTTTAAAAATGATCCTTTCGGCGGAAACGAAAATCTCACCGAATTTAAATTTACCATATACAATGGCGATAAATCTGAAACATTTACTTTTAACGTTACGGACTCAATAAACTATATTCTCTCCAAGATATCTTCCAGTGAAAACATAAAAGTTACGGCATATTACGATCCCCTAACCGATAAGGTGGTGTTCAAGTCCAAGGATACCGGTGCAAACACCAGCATAAAAATAGTGAACGAAACCGGCCATTTGTTCGGCGATGGCAGTACTCCTGGCGCTTTTAATATTGCTTCAGGAGAGGCTGCTTGGGGAACGAATTCGACCGTTGTAATCAACGGAGTTACAATGGAAAATCCCACCAACAGCTTCACCTTAAACGGCATCCAGTTCACCCTGAAGCAGGCCATGCCCGATACCGAAACCGCAACTCTAAGAATCGAATCCGACATCGACGGCGTTGTTGAGAGCATAAAAAACTTCATAAACCTCTACAACGACACCATCGACGCCATAAACAAGAAACTATCGGAAGAACGCTACCGGGATTATCCTCCGCTGACAGACGCACAGAAAAAGGAAATGACGGAGGATGAGATAAAGCTCTGGGAGGAAAAGGCCAAAAGCGGGCTTTTGAGGTCCGACCCGCTGCTTTCAGGTATAGTCAGTAAAATGAGAGAGGCGATATATACACCTATCAGTGGGTTGCCGGCAGAATTTGATTCGCTGTACGATATCGGGATAACGACGGGTAGCTACATCGAGAAAGGAAAACTGTATCTTGACGAGAACAAGCTGCGGCAGGCCCTTTCAAAGGATTTAAATGCCGTTATGAGGCTTTTTACCAACACGAATGAGACAGACTCTGCTCAAAACGGCATTGCGGTAAAACTGTACGACATCCTGAAGTCCGGCATGAAGAGCATAACCGATAAGGCCGGAGGCGGGGATTTTGAGATTTTCGACAACAGCCTGCTCGCAAAAAAGATAAGGGATATAAACGAAAGAATCGATAGTATGGAAGAACAGCTAAAGGAAATCGAAGACCGCTACTGGCGCCAGTTTACGGAGATGGAGAAGGCAATATCAGCCATGAACCAGCAGAGCCTGTGGCTGGCAAGCCAGATGGGACTTTACGGTTCGCAGTCTTAATAAGGGGGGTTATCCGTGATTAACGCATACCAGCAGTACCAGCAAAACTACATACTCTCGGCACCACCGGAGAAGCTTGTGGTAATGCTCTGCGAAGGCGCTCTGAAATTTGCAAGGCTCGCTAAGAAAGCTATTGAAGAAAAGAATTATGCGGAAGCCAACAATTATCTTATAAGAACGCAGGATATAATAATGGAGCTGAACGCCAGCCTTGACATGGAATATGAAATATCCAAAAATTTGAGGAGCCTTTACAACTTCATTTACCAGCGGCTGATAGAAGCAAATCTAAAAAAAGACGGCGGGGTTGTAGAGGAAATAGAACCTCTCTTGGAAGATCTAAAGGATACATGGCAAAGGGTATATATTGAAGTGAGCGGGTTAGGGAAAAATGGTAAGTGAAGAAAAGGACACCAACTTGACGGTCCTTCTAAAGAAAAAGAAAAATACATTGGAAAACATAAAAAAGCTCACCGCTGAAATGATAAAGGCTCTCGAAGATGAAAGACATGAAGAATTTATGGCGCTTTTGCCGCTGCGCCGGGAGGCGATGGATGAGTCGGGGAGAATCGATGATAAAATCCTTCAGGAAGCCGGCGGGCGCGAAAATTTTGCCTTAATGTTAAAAGAAAGAGAATCGGCTTTTCATGTAAACGAAATAAGAAAAGTGCTAAACGAGTTAAAAGCCTTCGATGATGAGTTAAATGAAAAGGCAAGAAAAGCCATTGAAGGCCTTCAACAGAAGATCGATGAACACTATAGAACAAAAAAGGCTTATACGAAGTATAGAAATCTCTATGAAAACGCCGTTATACCGTTCGGAGCTTTTATAGATGAGAAAAAATAGGGTATATAATTGGGAAAAAGCGGCGCTAATTATATTGCGTAGCAGCGCCGCTTTATTTTTCCGCCATCCTTAAACGCAGCATAACTGCCATGGCGTGACAGGACTTTTTGTGATATTATGGAGAAGGGCAATTACTGAGAGAGAGGGTGTACCTCTATGTCTGAAAGCATTCAGAATTTTGAGACCAAGTTTTGGCAGGCGCTAGAAAATTTATTCGTCGGAGCTGAAATAGAAGGTAAATCCGGCTATGTGAATCTTCTAAAGGCTAAATCGAAGTACTTTAGCGTAATAAAAGAAAAGCTGATGGGTGATATAGAAGGGGCTTTAGTTGTATTTCCGGATTTTAGAGAGGAACTTTATACAAAACTTTATTCTTTCTTTCATAGGTACTTTTCGGAAAGCGGAAGCATCTATTTTTCCTATACTCCGCTTTACTACAATGTTTACGAAAGAGTTTACGAAGATGAAAAAGAAAAGTGGAAAAGAGTAGAAGCCTATGATCATAGTTTTGAGAGGGTAATATCGGATAAAGAAGACGTATCGCTATTTTGGAAGACGCACATGCTTTACTACGTAAAAACTGATAGGATTATCAGAAGCATGACTGTGGAAGTTGATGGTGTTAAATTTTTCTTTGACGCCTCCAGTATTGAGCTAAAGAAAGGAAACGAAAAAAAGGAAACGATATATAGCTTCGAGAAAGTTGGAAAAGGCGGGACAATAGTTCTTAAAGTCATATATGCCGAAAACGGCAGAAAAACGAAAGCGAACGAGATACTAAAGCAATTAAAAGCAAATGGCATCAGGGTATCCGAGGAGACCTTGAATAAAGCGATAAGGACTTTTGAGAAACAGGCCGAAGTAGATTACTTCATAAGCAAGGATGCAAGCAAATTTTTGAAAGAACAGTTTGACCTGTGGATGTACCAGTACATCTTTTCTCAGGACACAAACTGGTCCGAAAAGAGAATAAAGGAACTACAGGTGCTAAAGAGGATCGCCTATAAAGTGATAGACTTTATATCCCAGTTTGAAGATGAACTGAGAAAAATATGGGAAAAGCCGAGATTTGCCTTTAACTCAAACTATGTGATCACGTTGGACAGGATAGCCAGCAGGGAAGGCGGCATTGAAGTTGTGGAAAAGATACTGCGGCACGGTGGTTTGAAGGAACAGATGAAGGAATGGAAGGATTTAGGTATAGTAAAAAGCGACTTTCAAGGGATCGAAATCATCG
This sequence comes from Thermosediminibacter oceani DSM 16646, assembly GCF_000144645.1. Lineage (NCBI taxonomy): Bacteria > Bacillati > Bacillota > Clostridia > Thermosediminibacterales > Thermosediminibacteraceae > Thermosediminibacter > Thermosediminibacter oceani. Next base: position 1,556,538 of record NC_014377.1, on the reverse strand, counting down.
AAGAAGATCCTGATGGCAAGAAAAAGTTGAGCGAGGATTACAAATTTCTCCCGGTCGATACTAAATACTTTAAAGACATCGAGGTAGAAATTCTGGCGCTGTTTGACAACCTGGACCACCAGCTTGACGGCTGGCTTATAAAGAGCGAAAACTGGCAGGCGCTAAATACAATACTCCCTAAGTTTAAGGAAAAGGTGCAGACTATCTACATAGATCCCCCCTTCAACAAAGAACAGGACGCTGATTATTACTACACGGTCAAGTTTAAGGACTCTACATGGATTACCATGCTGGAAAACAGGATCAGTTTAGGGAAGGAATTGTTGAATAAAAGAGGGAGTATTTTTGTTAGGTGCGATTATAACGGTAATATGTATGTCAGGCTGTTAATGAATAAGGTGTTTGGAGAAGAGAATTTCAGGAATGAGATAGTAGTTAACAGGACAAAGAAAATTTTTGCAGGGGTTAGAGGTTATAATGTAGCCACTGATAGTTTGTTTTTTTACTCAAAGGACAGCGATTTTTACTTTGTTCCCCAATATAAACAGCGGGAAGGCAAACAAAAATGGATAAATATGCATTCTCCGGGAGAACGAAGGCCACCGGAGAGGATTATTTTGGGGCGTTTATTCTACCCTCCAAAGGGAAGGCACTGGACTTTTGTGCAGGAAAGGATTGCGGAACTGGAAAGGCAAGGGAGAATTAGAATATATGAAGAGGCAGAGTACATCGATATGTTGGGGAATAAAGTTCAAGGGATGCCTCAATACTTGACGGGGGAGATGGAACTATTAGATTCAAGCTGGACTGATATTCCAGGCTATTCCCAGATTTGCGGATTCCCAACAGAAAACTCCGAAATTCTCCTGAAGCGTGTTATAGAATCAACGTCAAAAGAAGGCGATCTTGTTATGGACTTTTTTCTCGGCTCCGGCACCACAACGGCAGTAGCGCATAAACTGAAGAGAAAGTGGATCGGAGTAGAAATGGGTGAGCACTTTTATACCGTAGTCCTGCCGAGGATGAAGAAAGTTTTATTCTACGACAAATCGGGAATTTCAAAAGAAAAGGATGTTAAGGAAAGATATAATGAGAAAAACGCAGGGGGATTCTTCAAGTATTACGAACTTGAACAGTATGAAGACATCCTAAGGACTGTAGACTATCAGGATGTGGAAAATCCGAAGGGCTTGTTTGACATCCCGGAGCTTGACGTTTACCAGGCGAAAATATTCCTCGCCGACAAGAAGTTATTGAGGGCCGTCGAAATCGATAGAGAAAACAATAAAGTGAGGCTGAACCTTGGTGCGCTTTACCCAGGCAAAAATGTAGATGTGGCAGAAACACTCTCGAACGTTACGGGTAAAGGCATAAAGAAGATTACCATGGACTATGTGGAATTCGACAACGGGAGCAGGGAATATTTCGACGATCTTGACTACAAAGAATTTAAACCTTTATTGTGGTGGGAATAAACCATGGCAAAAGCAAAGAAGACAGAGGTAAAATCGTGCATAGTGCTGCAGGGTGTGGCAGAGAATGCTGCCTTCCCTGCAGAATGGAATGTTATAGATAAGCGGTTTTCCGAGGCAAAGAATCTTTTTGACTATCAACTGAAAGCACTGGAAAATGCGATAAAGGTACTCTGGATATACTATGGTTGTTGCAACCGGGATAAGCGTAAATTCGCGGAAATCTACAGCGAATTGGGCTCTGCGCTTGATATTGTGGTCAAAAACAAGAGCGTGAAAGTACTAGATGAGTTTTACCAGGTGGCAGGCGGCAAGTATCCGTTCTTTAACTTTGCCAACCGCATGTCGTTCTGGATGGCAACAGGCAGCGGAAAGACTCTTGTGATCGTAAAGCTCATAGAAGTACTGTACAGGTTAATGAAATGCGGGCTTATTCCAGAGGGGGAAATCCTCTTTCTTACTTACAGGGAAGACCTGATAAAGCAATTTATGGAGCATATTGAGGAATACAATCGCGCAAGAACCTGGCATGAAAGAATTAACCTGACAAATTTGAAAGATTTCGAAAAAGCGAGAGCGCATGTGTCGTCCAAACCATACGGAAATATAGAGGTATTCTACTACCGCTCGGACCTTATTTCAGACGAAAGAAAAGAAAACGTGCTGAACTACAAAGATTATCTTGCAGGAAAGGACGGCGGGAACTGGTACGTTATCCTTGATGAGGCGCACAAAGGCGATCCGGATGACAGTAAAAGGCAGCATATATTCTCCATCCTTTCAAAAAACGGTTTTCTCTTCAACTTCTCGGCCACTTTTACTTCGCTTATTGATATAGCCACCACCGTTTACAACTTTAATCTCGCAGAATTTGTAAAAGCCGGGTTTGGTAAAAAGATCATGCTGTTACAGGAAGAACTGAAGGCATTCAAAGAAAAAGAGGATTTGAACGAGGCGGCGAAGCGAAAGGTTGTCTTAAAATCGCTGATACTGCTTGCGTTTACGAAGAAGGTATGTGAAGGGATTAAGGAAAAGGCAACTTATCATAATCCCTTAGCAGTTTTTCTTGTCAATTCGGTAAATACAAAGGATGCGGATATGTACCTGGTATTTAAACAGATAGAGGCTCTCGCACACCGTATTGACGACAGCATGCTGAGTGCTGCTAAAAACGAATTGGCAAACGAGTTCAGGAATACAGAGTACATAGTGGGGGATGGAAAACCGGACGGCACACTGAGAGATTTTGCCGGGTCCATTATTGAAGTTACCAAAGATGACATACTGAATCTTGTATACAATGCCGAAAAACCCGGCAACATAGAAGCGATTGTGGATAAGAAAAACAACGAAATAGCGTTGAAGCTGGACACTTCTGACAGGCCTTTTGCGCTGATACGCATGGGGGATATATCGAAATGGATTAAAGAGGGATTGAAAACTTACAAAGTAGAGGAAAAGCACATAACACAAGAAGGTGGGTACTTCGAAGAGCTAAATGTTCCAGCAAGCCCTATAAATATACTCCTGGGCAGCAGAACGTTTTATGAAGGTTGGGACAGTAACAGGCCAAACATAATAAACTTCATAAATATAGGAACTAACGAGGACGCAAAGAAGTTTGCACTCCAGGCGATTGGCAGGGGCGTGAGGATTGAACCTTTCAGAGGTAAAAGAAAGAGGCTGTGGTATCTGCAGAACGAACTCGATGACAAGCTATATAAAGAAATAAAGAACCTGGTGAAACCGCTTGAGTCTGTCTTTGTTATGGCAACAAATAAAAGCGCAATGGAAACCATACTTACGGAACTTGAACTTGTCAAGAAAATTGATGAATTTGAAGAAGTTTCTTTATGGACGAATGAAGATGAACTGGAAGGAAAGACGCTCTTAATCCCCGTTTACAAAAATACCGGAAGGCTGCAGATAGAAAATCAAAAGGCCGTGCCGAAGTTTGAGATGAGCGAGCAAAACTACACTTTGCTGAAATGGTATCTTGACTTGCTGCCGGAAGAGGTCTTTGTAGTAAAATACGGCGCAACTCCAGATATATACGATAGGATGAAAAGGATTGTCGGCCAAAAGAGCAAATTTATACGTTTCGATGAAAACAAAAACTATAGGGACGTAGATTTGCTTGTGCAAAGGTTTATGGCATACGTCGGGGCAAAGGATCAAGATGTAAGCGCATTTAAGCCGTTGCAGGACGAGATAGTGCACTTCAGAAAGATCAAAGTAAGGATCGACCAAAAGACCTCTTTCGAAGAAGGAGCGCGGGCGGTAAAGGAGTATAAACCGCTGTCAGACGAAGATATCTTCCGGAAAAGTGAGGAAGAAGGTGTCACCCTGGAGCAGGCACTGAAAAAGTACGGCAGAAGGGTTAATGTAATCGATGATATTTGCCTGCAGAAGCTTGGGAGACATTACTACATCCCCGTGGTCTACTCTGAAAGCAGTACGGTAGACTGGATTAAGAACATAATTACCGAGCCGGGCGAGGTTTCCTTCCTTAAAGAATTAGTCGATGTAATGCATGAAATAGACAGATGCTGCGATTGGTGGATGTTTAGCAAGCTGAACGAACACTACGATGTAGATATTTACATCCCTTATTTTAATTCGAACAGGGGAGAATTATCGAAGTTCATTCCGGACTTTGTATTCTGGCTAAAGAAAGGGAACGAATATAAAATAGTGTTTATAGATCCGAAAGCGACAAGCTTTGTGGACTACGAAATGAAGGTGGAGGGGTATAAGAAGCTTTTTACTGTACCGGATGCTAGCGGTAGGCTTATGAAGAAAAAGTTTACTTTCAACGGCCTAGAGGTTACCGTAAGCCTGAAGTTCTATACAACTGATAAGGTAAAGCCGGGTGAGTATGAAAAGTTTTGGATTGAAAAAGATAGTCTCGGCGATTTCTTCAAAGCAGAACTCGCCGGCTGCTGAGTATCAAAATTTCATTGAGAGGAGGTGAAGATGACTTACTTATGGATAAAGTTAAAGAAGAAAAGTTTGGCAGTAGACCATCTATTTTACAACCTATTTTCGAAAAAAATAAAATCCGTTTTGAGAAAAACATTTATTTTATAACGTGTAGAAAAAAATACAATAGTAAAGTAAACACAAGATATTTAATATTTTTAGAGGCACTAAGTAAAGCGGAATTTAATGAAAAAGATTTTACATATATTAAAAACAGTATTAACGATATTTTTTTGCATAGGTCGTATATTTTATTTTTGGATGAAAAACAGAAAAAGATTTACTTAAAAAACTTTTATGGTGAAGAAAGAGAACTAAGCTTTTTGGATTTTAAAAGATTTATTTTGACGAAAACAGTATGCCCGTATGTATGTTCATCGGCAAAAGGTAGCGAAGAATCGTCTCCGTTTAGTAAATTTTTTAGGGAAAATTTAGGTGCTGGTTTTTCCATGACAGATATAGATTTTCTACTTCCAAACTCTATTTTCATAGAGGAAAAAACATTCTCTAAAGAGTCGGGTGATAATGTTTATGGATATATTGGATACGGCCAATGCCTGTCTTTTAATGAATTATTGGAGGATGTTTTTAAAGAACACTGTAAAATACTTATAATTTTCACTAAAGAAGAAAAAGAATATTTTTACTTGTATCCTTTTAGGAAAATGGATTGTAAAAATGCTGTAAAGGAAATCGAACGATGGGATAATATGGTAGAATTGAATTTAAATAAAAGTTATAGATTTAGCAAAGAAAGCTTCGTGCGATTCATAACGGACATTGCCAATAACGGTTGCAAGCAATGGGTCTCCTCTATAACCTAAAAAATAATCCTAAATTTTTCTTGCTTTTTTTATTTTCCAGGTATATAATTAACAATAGGCATTACTTAGGTCTGTGGTTGAAAGTCGATGCCGGCCGCGGGCAAAGCGACTCCCTCGGGTGGTCTCACCTGCAAGTGCGGCGAAAGAGGGTATGACCAGGTCAGCTAAGGAATGCCAGAAAATAATCTTAATTCAAAGTGAGGGGTTTTTTTAATGGCATTCCAGGACAAGGTATTAGTATGTAAAGACTGCGGGAAGGAGTTCGTCTTTACAGCAGGCGAACAGGAATTCTACGCAGAAAAGGGCTTTGAAAACGAGCCCAGCCGCTGCAAGCCGTGCCGCGACGCAAGAAAAGCCAGCAGGAGGGACTTCGGCGCGAAGAAGGGCCAGAGGACTCTATACGATGCTGTGTGTGCGGACTGCGGTGCAGAAACAAAGGTTCCCTTTAAGCCGAGAAACGACAGGCCCGTATACTGCAGCGAGTGCTTCCAGAAACACCGGGTAGAAAATGAAATATAATTAAAGGGAAAGCAGGGGTCCGGAAAAACCGGGCCTTTTATTTTTTTGTCATATTCAATAAAAGTTAATAAATAATGTATTGAAAAATTATACGCATTAATGTATAATTATACCTAGTTTAACTGATGAGAAGTTGGGGGGTCAAAGATGGCAACGAAGAAGTTTTTTTTGACACTGTTCATTCTGGTTTTCATAACGGCCGCGGTTCTTGGTGTAACCGGGTGCGGCCAGAAGGCTTCGCAGGATGCGGGTAGCAGTCAGGTTGAGCAGCAGGATACGGTAGATAAGATCAAAAAGGCAGGGAAGCTTGTCATCGGTACCAGTGCCGATTATCCGCCCTTTGAGTTCCACCAGGTTACCGGAGGTAAAGACGAAATCGTAGGCTTCGACATTGACATCGCTAAGGCCATAGCGAAGGAACTGGGCGTCGACCTGGAGATAAAAGATATGGCTTTCGAAAGTATAATTCCGGCTGTTTTAAGCAAAACCGTTGACCTGGGCATAGCCGGTTTCACCATAACCGAAGAGCGATTAAAGAGCGTAAACTTCTCGGATCCCTACATAGATGGGGGTCAACAGATCATCACGTATAAAGGCAGCGGCGTCAAGAGCAAAGAAGACCTCAATGGGAAAACCATAGGAGTGCAGCTGGGCACTACAGGTGAGGAAATAGCAAAGAAGATAGAGGGTGCAAAACTGAAGCAGTTCGACAAGGTTGGCGCCGCCGTGCTGGACCTGATGAACAAGAGGGTTGAAGCGGTAATAGTCGACCTTCCCGTGGCCCAGGCTTTTGTCACAAACAACCCGGATAAGCTTGAATTGGCGGGAGAACCTCTGGACGATGCGGCAAAAGCTGTGGTTATCCGCAAGGAAGACCAAAAACTCCTTGATGTCGTAAACAAGGTAATTAAAGACCTGAAGGACAGCGGTGAATACGACCGGCTTGTTAAAGAGTGGTTCGTAGACTATAAACCTGCCAGTTAATTTAAAGTTTTTTTTCCGAAAGGGGAAGGGAATTGACCAATCTCGATTTTTCGATAGTTCTACCTTACATTAACCTATTTTTCAAGGGAGCCCTGACAGCTATTGAAATTACGTTACTCGCCGTACTCATAGGAATATTTATAGGCACTTTCGTGGGAATGGGGAAAATGTCCCGGGTATTTATACTAAAATTTATCTGCAGCGCTTATGTGGAGGTTATCCGGGGAACTCCCCTTCTCGTCCAGCTGCTCATATTCTACTTCGGGCTTCCCCAGATTTTGGGTTTTACCATACCCGAGTTTACGGCGGCGGTACTGGCATTGGGGATAAACAGCGGCGGTTACGTGGCCGAAATAGTCAGGGGGGGCATCCTGGCCGTAGACCGGGGCCAGATGGAAGCGGCCAGATCCCTTGGCATGTCCCACGCCCAGGCCATGAGGTATATTATCCTGCCGCAGGCTTTTAAGAAAATGATACCGCCCCTTGGAAACGAGTTCATAACATTGCTGAAAAATTCATCGCTGGCTACGACCATAGGTTTTTCTGAACTTACGAGAGCGGCCCAGATAGTGGCGGGCAATACTTACAAGCCCTTCGAGCCCTATTTGACCGCCGCGGCCTTTTACTTTATCATGACGCTGGGTTTTTCATGGATATTAGGGGTGCTGGAAAGGAGGCTGGCGGCCGGTGATTGAGGTAAAGGATTTACACAAGAGTTTCGGAAAGCAGGAGGTATTAAAGGGCATCAGCACCAAAATAGATAAAGGCGAAGTAGTAGTCATCATAGGCCCCAGCGGGTCTGGTAAGAGCACCTTTTTGAGGTGCCTGAACCTTTTAGAAAAACCGAGCAGCGGTGAGATAAGAATCGAAGGTAAATCTCTGATGGACCCCAGTACCGATATAAATAAGATAAGGCAGGATGTGGGGATGGTATTCCAGCAATTTAACCTCTTTCCCCACAAAACGGTCATCGAAAACATCACCCTGGCCCCCGTCAAGGTAAGGGGAGTGAATCCCAAAGAAGCGCAGGAAAGGGCTATGGAGCTGTTAAACCGGGTCGGCCTCGCCGACAAGGCCGGATGCTATCCCTCCTCGCTCTCCGGCGGGCAAAAACAAAGGGTTGCGATAGCCAGGGCCCTGGCCATGAACCCGAAGGTCATGCTATTCGATGAGCCCACATCAGCCCTGGACCCGGAGATGATAAAGGAAGTACTGGATGTCATGAAAGACCTGGCTGCTGAGGGCATGACCATGGTGGTGGTCACCCACGAAATGGGGTTTGCCAGGGAAGTGGGCGACAGGGTTATGTTTATGGATGAGGGGATGATAGTCGAAGAGGGTAGACCCGAAGAAATTTTTGAAAGGCCCCAAAATCAAAGGACGCGGGATTTTTTAGGTAAGATCCTGTAATTTATACAAAAACAACCCGGGCATAGGGCCCGGGTTGTTGCTTTTTAAAGGAGGTTTTCAGCCTATATGAGCATATCTTTGGCTTTAGTTAGCTGGTATGCCATGTAACCTGCGGCAAAAAGCAGTAGGAGGGAAAGCACCGGCGGTACCGTTATTAAAAGGCGCGCAGCCTCGGGGGATTTTCCCGTGGCTTTTACTGTTTCCAAAAGCACCGCCTGGTAGTCGACCATCACCCTGTGTCCGAAACGCAGCCACAAGGCCGACACCGCGAAAGCCAAGGGCAGTAAGAGCATCGCCAGGGTGTAGCCCACGGCTCTCCTTTTTTTAAGGGCGTTTAGTCCCAGGAATATGGGTACCAGAAAGACCAGCGAAAATGCTGCCCCCAGGAATTGAGGCGAAAGAGCTATGAACAAGGCCGATGTAAGGGCGAATAAACGAATCCCGGTACTTAGCGGGGCCAGGGCGTTCTTGAAATCGAAGTAGGCTGCGTTGGCGTATCGCAGGTAGGAATAAACCGGATCCTTCATTTCGCTTTTTCTGGATTTCAGCTTTTTGACCAGATCATCGCCCTTTTTTACAAGGGCTTCGTATACCCTTTTCTGTTCGCCGTTTGTTATGCCGCCCGGTTCGAAATCCCGATAGCGCTCTTTGGCCTTTTCCAGTTCCTTTTTTATCCTGGTCCGGGTATATGCGGGGATGTCGGCGGAGTTTGCCCATTTTTCAATGGATATAAGCGTTTGAAATACTTCGTTTGCCAAAATATTACCTCCAGGTTTTCCGAATTTTTTGTTATAATTTATTATATCACATAATATCTTTGTTGGGGGGCTTTTTGATGATTCCCTCTCTAAAAGGTGAAGCGGAATACGTGATAAATCTTCTGAAAAACATTATCGAAATGATTCCCGATGCCGTAATGGTGGCTGACAGGGACGGGAACTGCATAATGGTGAATCAGGCTTACAAGAACTTAAGCGGGCTTTCGGATGAGGATGTGGTTGGAAAGCCGGCCGATATAGATATAGCGGAAAGGGACAGTGTGCTCATCAAATCCATCCGGGAGGGCAGGGAGTTTGTAAACCTCTTGCGGCGGGTGGGGCCCGACAAAAGGGAGGTGCTATGCAGCGCCAAACCCATCTACATCCAGGGGGAATTAGTGGGGAGCGTTGGCGTCATGCACGACATATCGGAGATAAAGCGGTTGAGCAGGGAGCTGGAGCACAAGAACAGGATACTCCGCAGCCTCGAGTCAAAATATACTCTGGACGACATTCTGGGAAACAGCGAAAAGATCCTGAAGGCTAAGGAAGAGGCGAAAGCCTGTGCGGGCGTTTCTGCCACCGTGCTGCTCGTGGGAGAAAGCGGTACCGGAAAAGAGCTTTTCGCCCACGCCATCCACAACATGAGCCCCAGGGCCGGAGGGCCGTTTGTGAGGGTAAACTGCGCTGCAATAAATAAAGAACTGGTGGAGAGCGAACTCTTCGGTTATGAGGGAGGCGCCTTCACTGGTTCTCTGAGGCACGGTAAAAAGGGATATTTCGAGCAGGCTGACGGCGGCACTTTATTTTTGGACGAAATCAGCGAATTCAGCCTCCAGGCGCAGGCCAAGCTCCTCAGGGTACTGCAGGAGCAGGAGGTGCTCAGGATAGGCAGCACGGTACCCCAGAAAGTCGACGTGAGGGTTATAGCCGCCACCAACAGAGACCTGGAGGAAGAGGTGCGGCGGGGAAATTTCAGGCAGGACCTGTACTATCGCCTGAATGTGATCAAGATAACAATACCTCCGCTGAGAGAGAGGAAGGAAGATATACCCCTGCTCTGCAATAGCATAATAAAAAAGTACAACCAAAAATACGGACGGGGTATAAACTCGATTTCTAAAAAGGCTTTGGAAATTCTTATGTCGTATGACTGGCCGGGAAATGTGAGAGAATTGGAAAACATCATAAGCCGTGCCATGATAAATATGGATATATCCGAAAAGGAGATTAAACCCGAGCATCTACCGGATCTGGTGGATAATCACGGTTTTTTGCGCCAATTGTCCGACGGCGATATTGTCGTCAGCGTCAAGGGAAAGACTTGGGACCAGGTGAAAAGAGAGTTCGAAGCGAAAGTCCTGAAATTTTTCCTGAACAAGAAAAAATCCAAAACGGCAATAGCAAAAGACCTGGGAATAACCAGGCGAGCCCTTTACAAGAAAATGAAGTTGTTGGAAGATTGATAAATTGCAGGATAAATCCGATGATTCGAATAAAACGTGAATAAAAGTATACACCATTACCTTCGGTGCAGGGGTATTTTAAAGAGATGCGAACAAAAGTATACAGATAAAGAGAACAAAAGTACACAATTGAACCCTCCCGGTAGGTTTTTTCGCGGTGGCATCTTTCTTGCTTTTTAGTTATGTCGAAAAATTCTACTTAGGGAGGGTTTTCTGTGAAAATAGATATTTTCAAGGAAATGGAGAAACACGGTTTTGAACAGATAATCTTCAATTACGACAAGACCACAGGCCTAAAGGCCATAATAGCCATTCACGACACGACTTTGGGCCCAGCCCTCGGAGGCTGCCGTATGTGGCCTTACGAAACCGAAGACGAAGCTCTGATAGATGCCATGCGCCTGGCAAAAGGTATGACCTACAAGTGCGCCGTCTCGGATAACAATTTCGGCGGCGGTAAGACGGTAATAATCGGTGACCCGAAGAAGGACAAGTCAGAAGCGCTCTTCAGGGCCTTGGGGCGTTTCGTTCAGACCCTCGGCGGCAGGTACTATACCGGCACCGACTTGGGGACCACCGGTATGGATTTCGTTTATGCCAGCCGCGAATCCGATTACATGGTGGGCCTGCCCGAGGAATACGGCGGAAGCGGCAATTCGGCTGTTCCCACCGCCTACGGCGTGTACAATGGCATGAAAGCTGCGGCCAAAATAGTATTCGGCAGCGATTCGCTGAAAGGGCTGAAAGTAGCAATCCAGGGCGTTGGCAAGGTAGGACGGGTGCTGGTAGGTTACCTTAAGGAAGAAGGAGCTCAGGTAATCATTGCCGATATAAGCGAGGAAAATATAAACAAGGTAAAGGAAAAATACCCGGATGTGGAAGTAGTAGAATCCGAAAAGATATACGACGTGGAATGCGACATATTCGCTCCATGCGCTAGAGGCGGCATCATCAACGATGACACCATATCCAGGTTAAAGTGCAGGATCGTGGCCGGGGCTGCCAACAACCAGCTGCTCGAGCCCAGACACGGTGATGCGCTGCATGAAAAGGGAATCCTGTACGCCCCGGATTACGTGATAAACGCCGGCGGCCTCATCCAGGTTGCCGATGAACTGGAATTCAAAAATGACGAAAAGAGGCATGAGCGGGTGATGATGAAAGCGAAGGGCATTTACGATATCCTGCTTAAGATATTTACCATAAGCAAGGAGCAAAATGTACCGCCCCACAAGGTTGCTGACAGGCTTGCCGAAGAGCGCATAGAAGTTATAGGTAGACTGAAGACCAATTATGTAAAAAGATAGGAGGGCATATGGAAAAGTTTAGGATACTCGCAATAAACCCCGGATCCACATCCACGAAGATCTCGATTTTTCACGGTGAAGAAGAGGTTTTCACGGAAAATATAGTCCACGATTATGAAGAATTGAAGAAATTCAAAAATGTCATAGAACAAGAAGGCTACCGTTACGAAGCGATATTAAACGCTCTTGCAGCCAGGGGCTATAGCCTGGATGAAATAGACGTGGTGGTGGCCAGAGGTGGCATTTTGCGTCCAGTCAAAGCAGGCACCTACCGCATAAACGACCTCATGCTGGAGGACCTAAAGGATGCCGTGGCCGGAGAGCATGCCTCCAATGTGGCTGCTTTTATAGCTCATCGCATCGGTGCTGAAAAGGGTATCCCGGCTTATATAGTCGACCCGGTTTCTGTGGATGAAATGGAAGATGTGGCGCGTATTTCGGGGCTCGACGGAATCGAGAGAAAGAGCCTGTCCCACGCGCTCAACATCAGACGGGTTATATATAAGGTCTCTGAAAAATTCGGAAAAGACCCAGGTGAGCTCAATTTCATTGTGGCTCACCTGGGCGGCGGGATTTCCATAGGTGCCATAAGAAGGGGACAGATGGTAGATGTGGAGAGCGCCAACTGCGAGGGCCCCTTTTCCCCGGAAAGGTCAGGGGGGCTGCCGATCCTAGAGCTGATAGACCTCTGCTTCAGCGGCAGGTTTACGAAAGATGAGCTGAAAAGAAGACTTATCCAGGAAGGCGGGGTATATTCGTATCTCGGAACGAAGGATATAAGAGAAGTTGAAGAAAGAACAAGGAGCGGCGATAAAAAAGCTGCCCTCATACTGGAGGCGATGGTTTACCAAATAGCCAAGTGTATAGGCCAGATGGCGACGGTATTAAAAGGCGATGTGGACTTTATAATTCTTACCGGAGGCATAGCCAAATCCGATTACATCAGCGAATGTATAGCCGACAGGGTTAAATTCATAGCCCCTGTAGAAAGAGTGCCCGGCGAAGAGGAGATGAAGGCACTAGCTGAAGCCGCGTGTAGGGTCATGACCGGGCGCGAGAAGGTACTGGATTACGGGGGAGGTGAATAAGAATGATGAGAAATTTCGGCGAAATGCTGGAGAGGCTGAAAAACCTTCCGCCCGTTCGGCTCAGCGTCGTACAGGCTGCCGATGCCCCCGTGCTGGAAGCTGTAAAGGACGCTTACGAAAAGGGTATTATAGAACCGTTGCTGGTAGGAGAAAAAGAAAAGATCCGGGAGGAAGCTTCTAAAATAGGCTTTTCCCTTGAAAATATAGAAATAATCGATTGTCCTGCGAAGGAAGCGCCTATGGTAGGAGTGCGACTGGTCTATGAAAACCGGGCCGATGTACTCATGAAGGGCCTCGTGGACACGGCGGCCTTCATGAGGGCGGTGCTGAATCCCGATTTCGGGCTTAGGACCGGTATGCTCCTGAGCCACCTGGCCGCCTTCGAGATACCCAATTTCGAAAGAATACTTTTCATAACCGACGGCGGCGTTAACATCGCGCCCACTCTGGAAGAAAAGGCCGCAATCCTCCAAAATGCCATCAACGCGCTAAGGGCAATCGGTTACAGCGAGCCGAAAGTGGCGCTTCTTTCGGCAGTGGAAACCGTTTCCACCAAGATGCAGTCGGCCGTGGATGCCGCCATCCTGGCCAAAATGGCGGAAAGGAAGCAAATAAGAGGGGCTCTGGTTGACGGCCCCCTGGCTCTGGACAACGCCGTCAGCGAAGAGGCGGCGGCCCATAAAGGCATAAAAAGCCCCGTCGCGGGGAAGGCCGACCTCATCCTTGTACCCAATATAGAGACGGGAAATGCCCTGGGCAAATCCCTCACCTTCCTGGCGGGGGGCCACATGGCCGGCGTAGTGGTAGGGGCAAAAGCTCCTGTAGTACTTTCTTCTAGAGCGGATTCGCCGGTGTCAAAGCTAATGTCTATTACTCTTGCATGCCTTATAAAACGGGGTGAGAAATCGTGAAAAAGGTCTTCCTTACAGGGAACGAGGCCATAGCGCGCGGTGCTTACGAGTACGGTGTTACCTTTGCATCGGCATATCCCGGTACTCCCAGCACCGAGATCCTGGAAAATATAGCTAAATACAGCGAGATTTATTCGGAATGGGCTCCTAACGAAAAGGTAGCCCTGGAGGCTGCCGCCGGGGCATCTATGGCCGGAGCCCGGGCAATAGTTTCCATGAAACACGTGGGCCTGAACGTGGCAGCAGATCCTCTTTTTACTCTTGCTTATACCGGCGTCAACGGCGGCCTTGTAATAGTCAGCGCCGACGATCCCGGTATGCACAGTTCTCAGAACGAACAGGACAACAGAAATTTTGCACCCTTTGCCAAAATCCCCATGCTGGAGCCCTCCGACAGCCAGGAAGCAAAAGACCTGGTGGGCGAAGCCCTGAAGATAAGCGAGATGTTCGACACTCCGGTGCTTTTCAGGACCACCACCCGCATATCCCACAGCCGCGGCGTGGTCCAGATCGGTGAGAGGCAACAAGCGGACATCAAGCCCTATGAAAAAAATCCCGAGAAATTCTCGATGATTCCGGGTTTTGCCCGCAAGAGAAGGTTAATCCTGAAGGAACGGCTTAAAGCCCTGGAAGAATACAGCGAAAAATTCCCGTACAACAGGGTGGAGTGGGGAAAGAGTTACGAGGTTGGGATTATCACCAGCGGCATCAGTTACCAGTACGTCAAAGAGGTTTTCGGTGACGAAGTAAGCGTTTTGAAGCTGACGATGACCTTCCCCCTGCCCAAAAAGCTTATCGCCGGTTTCGTGTCCCGGGTAAAAGAAGTCTACGTGGTCGAGGAGCTCGACCCCTATCTGGAAAACCAAATCAGGGCTATGGGATTCAAGGTCAGGGGCAAAGAGCTCATACCGGAGATCGGCGAGCTCAGCGCGGAAATCATAAGGGAAGCGCTGAAGGGGGAAAAGGTTACTCCCGCCTTCAAACAGTATACTTCCGTGCCGCCGAGGCCGCCGGTGCTATGCCCGGGATGTCCTCACAGAGGGGTTTTCTACGTGCTGAAAAAAATGAAGGCCGTGGTGACCAGCGACATCGGGTGCTACAGCCTGGGAGTGCTACCTCCTCTGGAGTCCATCGACAGCATCCTCTGCATGGGTGCCAGCATAAGCATGGGTCACGGTTTCAAGAAGGCCTTCGAGATTAACGGGAAGGACGCCACTGTCATCACCGTAATAGGCGACTCCACATTCCTGCACTCGGGTATTACTTCCCTGATGGATGCTGTGTATAACCGCAGCAATACAATAAACATCATTGTTGACAATAGTATCACCGCCATGACCGGACACCAGCACCACCCGGGCACCGGATACAACATCAAGGCAGAACCGGCTCCCGCAGTGTCCATTGAAGCTATTTGCAGGGCCATAGGCGTGGAAAACGTATCGGTGGTGGACTCCTACGACCTTAAGGCCGTGAAGGATGCCGTGAAAAAGGCCCTGGAGTACAAAGAAGGTCCCAGCGTTATCATCACCAGGAGGGCGTGCGCCCTGCTGAAGGGCAAAGGCCCCAAAGGGCTCTACACCATAAGTGAGGAAAAGTGCAGAAGGTGCAGGATGTGTTTAAGGTTGGGGTGCCCTGCTATACAGGTAAGGGGAGACGTTATATTCATAAACCCCATAAACTGTGTTGGCTGCGCCGTATGCGTTCAGGTCTGCCCCTTCGGTGCAATAGAAAAGGCGGGTGATGAGTGATGACTGTAAAGAGCATATTCATTTCCGGAGTCGGAGGCCAGGGTAACATTCTGGCGGGCAAAGTCATAACAACAGCGCTCGTGAACCAGGGATACGATGTAAAAATGTCAGAAGTTCACGGCATGGCACAGCGCGGGGGCAGCGTGATCACACAGATCAGATACGGCGAGAGGGTCTACTCTCCCCTCATCGAAAAAGGCGGGGCCGATGTGCTCCTGGCCTTCGAGAAGCTCGAGGCGGTAAGGTATATAGAGTACCTTTCGCCCGAAGGCACGCTGATCGTAAACGACCTGGAACTGCCGCCGGCTTCGGTGCTTACGGGAAAAGCAGAGTACCCGCCGGACATCATTGAAAGGCTCAAATCCGAGGTGAAAAACACAATAGTTGTTGATGCTGTCAATATAGCGCGGGAATGCGGCGAAGTTAGAGCCCAAAACATGGTGCTGGTCGGCGTCCTGGCCAGGGTTATGGACTGGTCAAAACAGTCCTTTATGGAAGTTATTAAAGAAGTAGTCCCTGTCCGGTTCGCCCAAATAAATATAGATGCTTTTAATAGAGGGTGGGAGCTCCACGGTTAACATTATTTTTTTACCTTAATCTTTCAGAATATTATAAAAATATTATAATTGAAACACGTGAATAACATATTGAAAATTGCATTTCTTTAATGTATAATCTAATAAATTATAAATATACATTGGTATACATTTACATATTAAAGGAGGGTTTTTATGACGGAAGACAGAGAGAATTGGGGGACTAAGCTCGGACTCATTCTTGCTATGGCGGGGAATGCCATAGGTCTCGGCAACTTCTGGCGGTTCCCCTACCAGGTTGCCAAATACGGCGGCGGCGCATTCATGATTCCTTACTTTGCTTCACTTTTACTAATAGGTATACCTCTCATGTATGTGGAATGGATGCAGGGCCGCTACGGAGGCAGATACGGTCACGGTACCATGGGCTGCTCGACTTACCTGCTGGCAAGAGAAAGGATTGGTCATACGAAAGCAGCTATAATGGGCGCTATTATAGGAATGCTGGTTTTTGCGGTGACAACACTGGTTAACTCATATTACATCCAGATAATCGGTTGGACTCTCGGTTACACTTACCTTTCCCTGACAGGCAGATACATGGATGCCACCAAGCCCACAGCCGAGGTTTTCGTAAGCTATATCCAAAATCCGGTTACGTCTATACTGTTCTGGGTAATAGCACTTGCACTCCTAGCGTATGCTCTCAGCAGGGGTGTCCAGGGTGGTATCGAGGCATGGGCTAAAGTAATGATGCCGCTCCTTTACGTGTTCGGATTAATCCTCATCGTAAGAACGTTAACCCTGGGGTCTCCGGTAAACCCTGACTGGTCGCCGATAAAAGGTCTTGACTTCTTATGGACACCTAAATGGGAGGCCCTTAACTGGCAAGCAGCACTGGCTGCAGCGGGCCAAATATTTTTTACCCTTTCCCTTGGCATGGGTATCATTCAGAACTACGCCTCGTATATGAAACCCGACGAGGATATAGTGCTCTCGGCTACGTCGATGATATTCCTCAATGAATTTGCGGAAGTCATCCTGGGAGGCACCATAGCCATTCCGATAGCGTATACCTTCCTGGGCCCTGACGGTGTGGCAGGCGGCCCCGGGCTTTCGTTTATCGCCCTTCCCAACGTGTTCCGCATGATGCCGGCTGGCCAATTTTTCGGTGCCTTCTGGTTCCTGGTGCTGTTCTTTGCCGGTTACACTTCGGCCATAGCCATGTACAACTACTTGATAGCAATACTGGAAGAAGACCTCAAAGTACAGAGAAAGACAGCTGCTCTTGTGGTCTTCGCGCTCTACATCATTGTTGGTCTGCCTTCAGCACTTGAACCCATTTTGACCAAGACCGGCGATTTGGCGTTCCTCACCGAGCTTGACAATTGGGTAGGAACTTACTTGCTGGTAGTCGTAGGTTTATTAGAGGCCCTTGTCGCCGGCTGGATGTTCGGTCCGAAAAACTGTCTGGAAGAAATAAACAGGGGCAGCTGGTGGAAGGTGCCCAATGGAATTTTCAGCTTCATGATAAAATACGTCACGCCGGTTGCGACAGCTATATTGCTCATCCTAAGCACGATAAGCTATATCCAGCAGGGTTACTTCAAATGGGTGCCCAGTTTTGTAGAAAATACACCTCAGTTGGTACCCTGGGTGCAGGGCGCGCGTATGTTGTTGGTAGGAATATTTATCTTGGGCTTCCTCCAATCCTACTATTCAATTCAGAAAAATTACGGAAAAGCCCAAGCACAAAAAGGCGTAAAAGCCTAAAGGGAGGCGTAAAATATGTCCGGTGGAGCGCTGTTTTTCTTAGGTTTTGCATGGGTCTTTATAATAACTGGGGTTTTCGTCACGATGAGCAGTCTGGTGAAGCACCAGACCAAATAAGGAGCTGCGATTTTCGCAGCTCCTTTTTTTGGCATGGAATTCGGGGCTGATTTTTTGTACAATTAAGAAGAGGTAGAAAGGGGTGATGCCGGAATGATGGAAACACTTCGCTTCATGGTGAAGACCAGGGACAGGGTCGGTATGGCCCTTGATATTTTGAAGATTCTTTATAGGTACGGCATAAACCTCAAGGCTATGGAAGTTGGCCCGGGGTATGCCTGGTTAAAAATCGAAAAAAACGACTCGCTTTCCTTCGATTTTTTAAAAAAACAGCTCCTCCTGGAAGAAGATGTCCTCGAAGTAGATGAAATAAAGCTGCTGCCCCAGGAGGAGAGGGAAAAAAAGATTAAAGCTGTCCTCGATGCGACCAGTGAGGGTATAATTGCCATCGATAAAAACGGTATAATAACCACATTCAATCCTGCGGCTGAAAAAATACTCAAGATAAGGGCACAGGAAGCTGTTGGTAAGCAGATATCCGAAATACTATCACCGAATTTACCCATGCTCAGGACCGTAAAAACCGGAGAAAGCTACGATAATGTGGAGATAGTGCTGAACAGCGAAAAGTCCAAAAGCCATTATATCACTTCCGGCCGCCCCATCCTGGACGAGGACGGGAATCCGGTGGGAGCCGTGGCGTCACTGCAGGATATAGAGAGCGTCATGAACTTGGTTTACTCCTTTACCCAGCCGGCCATGATAACCTTCGACGAGATACTGGGAGAAAGCGACAAAATCAGAAAGGTCAAGGAAATAGCAAAAATTGCTGCAAAGGGAAACTCCACGGTACTCATAAGAGGGGAGAGCGGGACCGGCAAGGAGCTTTTCGCCCGGTCCATCCACATGGCAAGCCCGAGGCGCGATAGACCCTTTGTGGCCGTAAACTGTGCCGCCATACCCGATACGCTGCTGGAAAGCGAACTGTTCGGTTATGAGGAAGGAGCTTTTACAGGAGCAAAAAAGGGCGGGAAACAGGGGCTGTTTAAATATGCCGACAAGGGTACGCTATTCCTCGACGAGATAGGGGAACTTTCAACCCACCTGCAGGTCAAACTGCTCCGGGTGCTCCAGGAAGGCAAAATCCGGAGGGTGGGGGGAAATGAGGAAATCCCGGTGGATGTGAGGATAATAGCTGCTACGAACAGGAACCTGGAGAAGCTGATGAGGGACGGCCAGTTTAGAGAAGACCTTTATTACAGGCTCAACGTGATCCCCGTCTTCATACCGCCGCTCAGAGAAAGGAAGGAAGATATTCCGCTTTTGGCCATGCACCTTATAAAGAAACTGAGCCAGAAGATGAACAAAAAGGTTTCGAATATAAGCCCCGATGCGATGAAAAAGCTTATGGAATACGACTGGCCGGGAAACGTGAGGGAGCTTTCCAATGTCATAGAGAGGGCCATGAACCTGTGCGACGACGAAGTCATCGGGACGGAACACCTTATTTTAAAAGAAGAGGAATTCAACGAGTCGCCGGGTTCCCCGCGGGGTAGCGGGAAAGCCTTCAAGAGCCTGAAAGAAGTGGTGGCGGAAGTCGAAAAGAAGGCGATTCTTGAAGCACTGGAAAACTCAAGGAGCGTGAGGGAAGCGGCAAGGCTTTTGGGTGTGACCCACGCTACGGTGTTGAACAAGATGAAAAATTACGGGATAAAAAAAGAAGCTCGCTGGTTCGATTAAACGGTAAAAAAATTGACCATTGGATATGTTAATAACCGCATTTTTCGCCCCGCTGGTAAATTATTTTACCACGATGGTGTTAAAAAAGCCCCTCCAACAATGGCACGGTTTTTGCAAGTTTTATTGAATAAAGAATTTTATACAGGAGGGAATCATATGGGATTCAATACCAAAGCCGTTCACGCGGGACAAAAACACGACCCGGTAACGGGGTCCCACGTGACGCCGATTTATCAGACGTCAACCTTTGTTTTTGAAAACGTGGACCAGGGGGCGCGCCGTTTTGCAGGCCAGGAAGAAGGTTATATATATACCAGGCTTGGAAACCCAACCATAACGGAACTTGAAGAAAAGATGGCAGTCCTCGAAGGCGGTGAAGCTGCCATAGCCACCGCTTCCGGTATGGCGGCCATTTCAACGGTGCTCTTTACCCTGTTAAAACAAGGGGACCATGTGGTGGCAAGTGATGCGCTGTACGGATGCACTCACAGCTTTTTAAGCCATGTGGCACCCAAATACGGTATAGATGTTACTTTCACGGATGCTTCTGACCTGACGAATCTTGAAAAGGCTATGAAACCCAATACAAAAGTTGTTTATGTGGAGACACCGGCCAACCCCACGCTGAAGCTGATTGACCTTAAAGGTGCCGCAGAAATAGCCCATAAGTTCGGAGCAAGGCTGGTGGTCGACAATACCTTCATGTCGCCGTATCTGCAGAGGCCTATAGAACATGGGGCGGACGTGGTGGTCCACAGCGCCACCAAGTATATCGGCGGCCACGGTGACGTCATAGGAGGTATAATCGTCGGCCCGAAAGACCTGATAACTGAAATGAAGATGCCGTATCTCAAGGATATCGGAGGCGTAATAGGCCCCTTTGACGCCTGGCTCCTCATCAGAGGATTGAAAACTCTGGGATTGCGCATGGAGCGCCACTGCCAGAATGCGCAGAAGGTGGCCGAATACCTGGAAGGCCATCCAATGATCGAGAGAGTCTACTATCCGGGTTTACCATCCCATCCGCAGCATGACCTGGCCAAGCGGCAGATGGACGGCTTCGGCGGCATGATAAGCTTCGAGCTCAGAGGCGGAATCGAGGCAGGAAAGCTGTTGATGAACAGTGTAAAAATGATAACGCTGGCTGTAAGCCTCGGTTGTGTCGATTCTCTGATCCAGCATCCAGCATCTATGACCCATTCCCCCGTTCCTAGGGAGGAGAGGCTGAAGGCCGGAATAACCGACGGTCTGGTTAGACTGTCCGTTGGTATAGAGGATGTGGAGGATATAATTGGAGACCTGGATCAAGCCCTTGAAAAGGTGCAGAAGGGGTTAAAAGATGGATTTTCAACCGGGGCCTAAAGCTCATTTAGAAAGGAGTTAGAGATGAAAAGCGGTAAAAACCCTCTTGCTCTATTACCCCTTGCAGTATTTCTCGCGCTCTTCCTGGGAAGCGGGATTTATTTCAACAGCAAAGGCGTAGAATTTGCCTTTTACCAGCTTCCATCGCCAGTGGCAGCAGTTGCAGGTATCACCGTTGCTTTTATCCTTTTTAAAGGCTCCCTTGATGAAAAGATGGAAAGTTTCATCAGCGGAGTTGGAGATTCAAATATAATAATAATGTGCATGATATACCTTTTAGCGGGAGCTTTTTCTACCGTGGCAAACGCCATGGGCGGAGTAGACTCGACAGTTAACTTCGGACTCTCCGTGATTCCTCCTAATATGATACTACCCGGTTTATTCATAATATCGGCCTTTGTGTCCACGGCAATGGGAACTTCCATGGGCACGATTGCGGCGGTATGCCCGATAGCGGTGGACATGGCATTAAAAGCCCAGATACCTCTAGCAGTAGCTGTAGGTACCGTGGTAGGTGGTGCCATGTTCGGAGATAATTTGTCCATGATATCCGATACTACCATAGCCGCCACCAGGACCCAGGGCTGCGCTATGAAGGACAAGTTTATCATGAACTTCAAGATCGCCCTGCCGGCGGCTTTGATAACAATAGCTTTACTTGCTTTTACGGGGATAACGGGTCAGATCCCGCAGGGCCTTGAGTATAATTTTATTAAAATATTACCCTACGTTTCAGTGCTAGTGCTGGCATTAATGGGGATGAACGTGTTTCTGGTGCTGCTCATCGGAATAATACTTGCGGGAGCTATCGGCCTTGCCGATGGAAGTTTTACCCTCATCTCTTTTACGCAGAAAATGTACGAGGGCTTCGGCACCATGCAGGAGATATTTATTCTTTCACTGCTGATCGGCGGCCTTGCCGCTATGATCACGAAAGAAGGCGGTATAGATTACCTGCTTGACTTCATAAGCCGCCGCATAAGAAGCCGCAAGGGCGCCGAATTGGGTATAGGCGCATTGGTTTCGGTGGCCGATATATGCACGGCGAACAACACCGTGGCAATCGTTATTACCGGCCCCATGGCCAAAAAGATGGCCGAGGAAAATGGTGTCGATCCAAGAAGAAGTGCAAGTATGCTCGATATATTTTCCTGCGTATGGCAGGGTATAATACCTTACGGCGCCCAGCTCCTTCTTGCCGGCAGCATAGCCAAGCTGTCACCGGTAGAGATAATGCCTTTCCTCTATTATCCTTATCTGCTTGGGTTCATGGCACTGGCGGCTATAGCCTTCGGTATTCCTAGGGCGATCAGGTCATAAAAATTGCAAGTAAAACAAGGTAATTACAAAAAGCATAGACGGCGGAGAAATCCGCCGATTTTTTTCTTACTAGATAAACACAGAATTAAAGAAAAAATGAATAATTACTATAGAAATATATAGAAGATCAAGTCCAATTTTTTTGTGTAAAATTCCCTCTGGTTAGAATTAAGCAATAAAAGTTAACTTATCGAAACCACCTTTTCCTTTACTTTTTTCGAGCTTTCTTTTTGCCACTCAAAGTATTCGGACATATCTGAGTATTTTTTTCCAGAAGCCCATTTTTCGTCCTGTTCCATAAGTAATGATCCAATTAGACGAATGGCTGATTCACGGTTTGGAAAGATCCTTGAACCTTGCACTTTGGCGTATTTCTTCGTTTAGCCGCTTCTTTCCCGTTTGTAGTTCGAAGTCTTTTCCTATACCGCTCGGGAAACTCTAATACCGCTATGACATCTTCAAATCCAGATTCTAATACATCCATTTTACACAATTATATGGACTTAACTAACAAAACTGCCTTGGAAAATATTATGGAGCCGCTGATAACGGTTAAAAGAATGAGAAGAATTGATGCTGAAAAAATTGCTATGAAATATCTTAAACAGGTAGGACTTGAAGAGAAAAAGCATTTATATCCTTCTAAGCTATCAGGCGGACAGCAGCAACGGGTTGCAATTGCTAGAGCTTTAGCAGTGGAGCCAGAAATAATATTGATGGACGAACCTACTTCGGTCCTTGACCCTGAACTTGTGGGAGAAGTTTTGGAAGTAATAATTGCCATATGACAATGCTAATTGTTACTCACGAAATGGACTTTGCAAAGGATGTTGCAGATAGAGTCATTCTTATGGAAAGTGGAAAAATAGTTGAAGAAGGTAGCCCCATAGAGCTTTTTGATGAATCTAAAAATACCAGGATAAGTAGATTTGTGAGAAAAATTACAAAACTAACCAGTGACTTTTTGCAAAGTGAACACTTCCTTAAGTCATACCCCGAACAGCGGAGAAATCCGCTGTTTTTTTATTCAACATAATGGAAATATGCTATAATTGAATTCGTGATAGACAACTGCGGGGAAAGACCCGGTGCGGAGTGAGGAAAATGGAGCTGAGGGATTACCATGTACACCTGGAACGGGGACCTTATACAATCGAATGGATGAAGAGATTTCTGGAAGAGGGTGCAAAAAGATGCGTTAAGGAAGTGGGCTTTTCAGAGCACTGCTACAGGTTTATCCAGGCGAAGCACTTGTGGCGAAGTAGCGGCTCAAGGGGTAAATGGCACGAAGAAAGGGCCACCGAAGATATAGAGTGGTATATTGATGTCGTTGAAAAGGCCAAAAGCGAAGGGCTCCCGGTAAAGCTTGGAATCGAAGTAGATTATATACCGGAATGGGAAGGGGAAATAAGGGATTTTGTTTTAAAATACCCCTTTGACTATGTGATAGGTTCGGTCCACTGGCTGGGCGATTTCGGATTCGACAATCCGGATTATATTCGGGAGTGGGAGATCAGAGATGTGTACGAAACCCATAAGGAATACTTCGGTGTGCTTGTAAAAGCCATAGAGTCGGACATTTTTGACATTATAGCCCATATAGACGTGATAAAAGTTTTCGGTCATGTGACAGTAAAGGATCTTACACCGGTTTACGAAAAAGTAGCCGCTGCAATGCGGAGGGCGGATGTGTGTGCCGAGATCAGTACCGCTGGTATTAGGAAACCCGTTGGCGAGATTTACCCGTCACCGGCCATTATGAGTCACCTGAAAAAGTATGAAATTCCCGTCATGATCAATTCCGATGCCCACAGGCCTGAAGATGTGGGCAGGGATTTTGGCAGGGCGCTGGAATATGTGAAATCTTACGGTTTTAATAGATTGTGCTATTTCGAAAAAAGGAAAAGACTTCAGTACAAAATTTAAAAGAGGCGGTGTGAGATGTTCCATATTGTGCTGGTAGAACCGGAAATCCCACAGAACACCGGAAATATCGCCCGGACGTGCGCTGCTACGGGGGCGGTACTTCACCTTGTGGGCCCTCTGGGATTTTCCCTTGAAGACAGGTACCTGAAGAGAGCCGGGCTGGATTACTGGCACCTGGTGGACGTAAGGTATTACTCGAACTACAGCGAGTTTGAAGAAAAAAACCGGGGTATGCCGATGTTTTTTTTAACGACAAAAGCTGAAAAATGCTATACGGACGTAATTTACGAGCCGGGCAGCTACCTGGTGTTCGGAAAAGAAACCGCAGGCCTGCCCCTCGAACTTCTAAAGGCCAATTGGGAAAGATGCGTAAGGATACCGATGGTCGATGATGCCAGATCTTTGAACCTCTCTAATGCTGCGGCTATAGTACTTTATGAGGCCCTGAGGCAGAACAATTTTAAAGGCTTGAAAATAAAAGGCCCTTCCGGGAAATAAAATAAAATTTAACAGGCGGTGGTGGGATGCTTAAAAAAAGAGATCGAATCGCAATAGATATAACCGCCATGGCCCATGAAGGACAGGGGGTGGGGAGGGTAGACGGCCTTGCGGTATTTGTCGAAGGGGCGTTAAAGGGTGAAAGGGTTCTGGCGGTAGTGGAAAAGGTTTCAAAAAACTACGCTATAGCTCGGGCGGAGGAGATCATATCCCCGTCGCCCGATCGAATCATCCCCCGGTGTCCCCATGCTGACGAGTGCGGTGGGTGCTCTCTCCAGCACCTGTCGTATAAGGGGCAGCTGGAGTTTAAAACGCAAAAGGTTAGGGACAGCCTCGAGAGGATAGGCCGAATATACACGACAGTGTTTGATACCATCGGGATGGAAGATCCATGGAAATATAGAAATAAAGCCCAGTATCCGGTGGGGAAGAAGGACTACCGGCCCGCATTAGGATTTTACATGAAGAGGAGCCATGACCTGGTCCCCATAGAAGGTTGTCTTATCCAGCACGAACTGAGCTGGCGGGCGGCAGAGGTGGTCCGGGATTGGATGGAAAAATTCCGGGTATCGATTTACGACGAGATAAACCACAAGGGGCTTATCAGACACGTGGTGACCAGAATAGGGGCCAAAACCGGTGAAGTAATGGTGGTGCTGGTAATTAACGGAAGGGAAGTGCCTCATTTAAGGGAGCTACTCGGCGCGTTGGAGAAAAACGTAGAAGGCCTTAAAAGCGTTTATCTTAATGTTAACACGAAGAAGACAAATGTGATTATGGGCGATGAAAATATACTGGTCTACGGCGAACCTCATATTATCGACTTTATAGGAGAAATAAAATTCACCCTTTCGCCCAACTCCTTCTTCCAGGTTAACCCGGTGCAGGTGGAGGTACTTTATAAAAAAGTGATGGAATACGCCGGGCTTACGGGCGAAGAGACCGTTATCGATGCCTACTGCGGTATAGGTACAATAACTTTGTTTTTGGCCGGGAAGGCAAGGATGGTTTACGGCATCGAAGTTGTACCCCAGGCTGTAATGGATGCCAGGAATAACGCTTTATTGAACGGAATAGAAAATGTAGAATTCATTGAAGGAGCGGCTGAAGAAGTAATGCCCCAGCTGGTTGAACGGGGTATTAGAGCCGATGTAATAGTGATGGATCCGCCCAGGCGTGGGTGTGATGAAAAGCTACTGGATGCGGCCGTAAAAATGAATCCTCCCCGCATGGTATACGTATCGTGCAATCCCGCTACTCTTGCGAGAGACTTAAGGTACTTAGAAGATAGGGGATACAGGACCGAATTAGTACAACCCGTAGACATGTTCCCTTTCACACATCACGTGGAGTGCGTGGCATTGATCAAAAAGACATAGAACAAATAAAGCAGGCCAATGACCGAGAAGCGGCCGCAAGCGTCCGCTCTCGGATCACATTAGCCTGCATTGCTAACTGAAAGAGGTATGCATTTGAGGCCGGAATTAGGGGGAAATTATTTTGCAGGTTCTTCCTTATCCGCTTTCGTATCCGGTTTAACAGTGTGAATTTCCTCAGAATCTTTTTTATCTTTGCCTCCGGATTTGTGCTTGAATACTTCAAATGGGCGCATCATTTCGTGGTCTTCATGCTCGAGGATATGGCAGTGAAACGGGTATATTCCGGTAAAGTCACCGAAACGTGCTATAATCCTGGTTACATGTCCCGGTTCGGCCCTTACGGTATCTTTCCATCCTTTTTCGTTTTCATCCGGTAGGACCGGAGGACCTATAAATTTAAGGGTGCCTGTTGCTGTATATTCCTGGACATCAAAAGGCTGCCGGTTCAAAATCTGGAACTGAACCAGATGGACGTGTATAGGATGGGCAGCTGCAGCCGTGTTGATGATGTTCCATACCTCCACATTTCCCAATTTTGTTTTTATTGTGACAGGATCCGTCCATTTTTTGTTTTCAAGCATAAACATGAATCTGCCAAGCTCATCCTGTCCAACGACGATTTCAATATTCCTTTGCTTTGCCTTTTTTACCGGGAGCGGTTTTATTCTGTTCAGTATTAAAGGCAGACTGCTGTTATCCTTTACAGGAGTACCGCTTACTCTGAACTGCATAATTTCTGGAAGTGGAGGGCCGAAAGGAGGTATTTCTTCGTTAATAAGGGTAAAGGTTTGATTTTCCAGACCTGTAAAATCAACAATTACATCAGCGCGTTCGGCTGGCTGAAGCGATAGAGAGTCAAGCTTTACGGGCCTTTCCAGGAATCCTCCGTCAGTGCCTATCTGATACCATGCCGGCAAAATCCGCCCGGCTTCCCCGGAAAACCGTAATTTATAACTACGCGAATTAGATCCGTTCAATATGCGGAACCGATATTTCCTTGGCTTCACAACGAGGTAAGGCCATACCTTTCCATTAACAAGGGCATAATTTCCAAAGAACCCCGGGACAATAGACGGCTCTACTCCATTATTATTAGGAGCAGGATAAGATAATGATCCGTCGTCGTTAAAATCCTTATCCTGAATGATCAACGGAATTTCATACTCTCCTGAAGGAAGGTTCAAGCGTTCTTCACGCTCATCTCGAATCAGGTAAAGACCCACCAGGCCTGCATAGACATTAAGCCTTGTAATGCCTACGGCGTGATCATGGTACCATAGAGTAGCCGCCTGTTGCTTGTTAGGGTAATAATACAGTGCTGATTTCCCCGGAGTAAACCAATCATCAGGGAATCCGTCACTGTCAGGCCGTACGTTCAGACCATGTAGATGGACTACGGTTCGCACTTCCGGATTATCCTTAGCGCCATGAATTGTTTTGTCAATGGGTAGAAAATGTTTTTCCGGGAGCCTGTTAATCCATCTAACATAAATGGGCTGCCCCTTATAAGCTTCGATTGTCGGGCCGGGGTAGCTATTTTCATATCCCCAGACTCTTGTGTCTGGCATATCACTGTGAAGATTCTGGTAAAATTCTGTCATTTCCAATTCATAGTAAGGTATGCCGTTTTTTGTTCCTACAGGACGGATAAATTTTGGAACCGGCAACGGATCTTTAAATTTTTCAAGTTTTGGAGCCATATAATAACCCCTCCCTCCATATAGGTATAAGATCGCACGGTCAAGTTTTATCATTTCTTTGTAAAATGGTATAAAGTTTTGATTTACTTTACAGTTCATTGTATGCATGAAATTTAATACCTGCTTCTTTATTATGTTAAGTTTGTAAAATCCTCTGTATAGCCGGCAGAGCCGTTCACAATCTGTTATTCCTGTGTTGTTTTTAGATTTTTTCGTGATCATTTGTGGATTTATTGACCGTTTACAGACACAACCTTGAAGGAGATAACGTATGCTACATATAATAAAAACTTTATGGGAGGCGAGAAAATGCCCATCAGTTATAGAAGTTCTTGATCCGTAAGTATTAAAATATGCTTTTTGATAATGTATTATTAGGAATGGAGGGAGGCGGGTTCATTGTCAATATAAGAGAGGACAACGTGTTATATCCGCTTGGCCGGTGTTATTGTAAAATAAATAGTAGAAGAACCTGCATTCTGGATTTAGAGGTAGGTGGTGTAACATCAGCGAGTTTGACTTTGTTTCTACATTTTAAGTATAGGAGGGTTTAAATGCCTTTAAAGAGTTTCTTAGAGCTGGTGGAAATACGGACAAAGGCAGCAAGTATTATACCTTTTTTTCTAGGAGCCACTTACAGTGTTTACCGCTATAATAGTTTTAACCTGAAAAACTTTTTTTTAATGTTAATATCGCTGCTTTCAATTGATATGGCCACAACTGCTATAAATAACTACATTGATTATAAAAAGGCTAATGTGACCTGCGGTTATAATTATGAAAAACATAATGCTATCGTCAGTTACGGGATTAAGGAAAGTACCGTTAGATTGACAATAGTCTTATTGATACTGATAGCTATTGTTTTCGGTTTGCTACTATATCTAAATACCGATGTAGTCGTTCTGATTATAGGTGTTATATCCTTCATGGTCGGAATTTTTTATACGTTCGGACCGTTACCCATATCGAGGATGCCGTTGGGAGAGATTTTCTCGGGTTTTTTTATGGGGTTTGTCATCGTATTTCTTTCGGTGTACATTCACGTATTTGACCAGGGCATAGTGGAAATTACATTGAATCGAGATGTGCTGAGTGTAAGTGTCAATATATTAGAAGTAATTAAAATTTTTATGATTTCGGTGCCCGCTGTAAACGGCATCGCGAATATTATGCTGGCAAACAATATCTGCGATATTGAGGATGACATTAAAAATAAAAGGTATACCCTGCCTGTTTACATAGGGAAAAGTAGTGCCATCAAGCTTTTTAAATTTCTATACGGCGTAATTTATCTTTTCATTATCGTCT
Source organism: Thermosediminibacter oceani DSM 16646 (assembly GCF_000144645.1). Taxonomy (NCBI): domain Bacteria; kingdom Bacillati; phylum Bacillota; class Clostridia; order Thermosediminibacterales; family Thermosediminibacteraceae; genus Thermosediminibacter; species Thermosediminibacter oceani. Next base: position 1,527,464 of record NC_014377.1, on the reverse strand, counting down.
CGATAGGGCTGAAGATTATTCCTGTATTTTCCGCTGCGGCGATAATGACCGTTTTACCCGTATATAAAAACGTAAAAAAATTCAGTGAAAAGCAGACTAAAAAGGATACTTTTGTCTTGTCGGTTAAGAATTTTGTCCTGATAAATGCTGTTTATATTTTGACTATTATGGCCGGGTTGCAAAAATGAGTTCGACCCGGCCGTATTTTCAAATAGTGGAATTCTAAATTGTATCTTTATTATATCTGACGAGAAAGTAATTCATAAATTTTTTTGCAGCGTTGTTTATTTTTGCGTCCTTTTTTACTATAAATCCTGCATCCCAAAATGCAGTAGGTTCGTCGATGGGTATGCAGCGTATGTTATTGTATTTTTCAACATGGGTGAGCTTATCCACAAAAACGAATATCCCCTTATTTAATTCGACGAAATCGTAGGCGACTTTTAAATCATGGCTGGATTTAAAGTAAACATTCGGGGCAAATCCAGCCTTGTTGAAATGTTCCAGAATAACCCGCTGAATGCGAAATGTATCATTTAGAAGAATGAATTTTTCATTTTTGAGGTCTTCAAATTTCACGCTTTTTTTGGATGCCAGAGGATTTTTTTTGTTTACTATGGCAATGAGGTTTTCCTTTATTAAATGATAATATTTGAAATTCCTCAGATCTCTCGGTTTAACCGTTAAAGCCAAATCCAGATTGCCGTTTAATACGTTCGATTCGCAGTCTATATCAGAAAATTCTGCTATATGAATTTCTATATCATTGTATGTCTGTTCGAATTCAATTATTTCTTTGACACCCAAAATTTGTAAGGTTCCCGGGGCAAAGCCTATTTTTATCCCTACCTTTTCTTTGTTTAATTTATTGTTTACTTCAGTAATGAAGTCCTCGTAGTTTTTAACCAGAGCTTCTGCCTTCGGCAGGATATACTTACCGAGCTCGGTAAGGACGACTCCGCGGGAATTTCTGTTAAAAAGGGGTGCTCCGATTTCCCTTTCCAGATTTTTTATCCTCCTGCTCAAGGCTTGTTGGGTGATGAAAAGTTCCTTGGCAGTTTTGGTAAAACTGTTATTCTGGCACACCTTTACGAAATATTTAAGAGAAATTATATCCATATACGATCACCCTGTATTGGATGAGGTCTATAATCATGTTACACAAATTAAGGGCAAAGGGCAAGAATATTTGCAAGGGGGGCAGGCCTATAAATAAAAGGTTGTGGCTGATACAACAGTTTTGCGTTATACAAGGGGGATGAAGATAATTAAAATATTAGATGGAAAGCTAAAGTTCTCACTATAACAAACGCGCAAGAAGGGGAGGAGGAAAAAAGTGTTCGACAGTTTATTTTCCAAAGGGAAAATAGGCACGATGGAGACCAAAAATAGGATTGTCTTCACGGCTATGGGCAATGCACTGGCCAATAACGATGGAACCGTATCGGAAAGGGATATACATTTTTATGGGGCGAGGGCAAAAGGTGGAGTTGGCCTTATCATTACGGAATGCACGGTGGTTGACGAAAGGGGTAAGGGAAACACCAGGCAGATATGCGTTTACGATGATAGATTCATACCGGGCCTCAAAGCTTTGGCCGACGAAGTCCATAAATACGACGGCAAAATAGTAGTCCAAATCTATCATCCGGGAAGACAAGGGATCTCTGCTATAAACGGCAACATGCCCATGATGGCCCCCAGTGATGTGGAGTGTAAAGTGGTGCGGCAGCCGGTGCAAGCTATGACCATCGAGCAAATAGAGGAAATGGTGAATAAATTCGTAGATGCCGCAGTAAGGATCAAAAAAGCAGGTTTTGATGGAGTTGAGGTCCACGCCGCTCATGGATATTTGATAAATCAGTTTTTGAGCCCCTATACGAATAAGAGGACCGATAAATACGGCGGAAGTCTTGAAAACAGGATGAGATTCTTAGAGGAGATAGTCACCGGTATTAGGGAAAAGTGCGGCAAGGATTTTCCGCTGTTGGTCAGGTTGACTGTGGACGAGTTTTTAGGGAGGGTGGGCCTTCCGGAAGAAGGGCTTCACCTTGAAGAAAGCGTTAAAATAGCCAAAAGGCTGGAAGAGCTGGGTGTGGATGCGCTGGATATCAGCTGCGGCATATACGAGACTATGAATGTGTCCTGGGAACCTTCTTCCTTTGAACAAGGATGGAAGATACATTTGGCTGAAACCGTAAAGAAAGCAGTAAATATACCCGTCATAGGTGTTTCGGTGTTTAGGGATCCGGAATATGCCGATCGAATGATTAAAGAAGGGAAGATTGATTTTGCAGGTTCGGCAAGACAGCATTTCGCCGATCCTGAATGGTCCAATAAAGCTAGAGACGGAAGAATAGATGAAATAAGGAAGTGCATATCGTGCCTTTACTGTATGGAAACGCTTATAAACGCTGATTTAACCGGTATACCGAGTCAGTGCAGCATTAATATACAGAGCGGAAGAGAATGGGAATTGAATGAGTTTAAAGAAGATGGAGAAGGAAAGGTTGTGGCTATAATTGGCGCAGGGCCGGCGGGACTTGAAGCGGCAAGGATTCTGGCAAAGAGAAAGTATAAACCCGTGATATTTGAAAAGACGGATAAATTGGGTGGTCAGTTGCAACTTGCGAATAAGCCGCCCAAAAAGGAAAAGATCAACTGGCTTATAGATTACTTGAAAACCCAGGTAGAAAAGGCAAAGGTTGAAATAAGGTACAATGCGATACCTACCGTAGAGAGCTTGAAAGAACTCAATCCTTACGCAGTATTCATTGCGCAGGGTTCAAATCCGATAATACCAAAATCCATTCCGGGAATTGAAAGGAAAAATGTCCTGACGGCAGAGGATATACTGAGCGGGAAAGTGAAGTTGAGCAATAAAAAAGTGGCGGTCGTGGGTTCTGGAATGACCGGGTTGGAGACAGCCCATTATCTCGCTGCCGGCGGCAACGATGTCAGCGTATTCGAAATGGCTGACGAAATTGGGCCTGGACTTTACTTCCAAAATTTAATAGAAGTATTGGGGCATTTGGAATCTTTCAAAGTGAAATTATATCCAAAACACAAGCTGGTTAAGATAGACGAAGATAAAGTCGTTTTTGAAAATACCAAAACCGGAGAAAACGAGGACTATGAGTTCGATTATATTGTGCTATCTCTTGGGAGAATCCCCAATACGGGGCTTGTCGATGAAATAAAAGAAGCTTTTGACAGAGTATTTGTGCTGGGAGATGCAGAAAAAGTTGGGAAAATAAGGAACGCCATGGAATCTGGCTTTACGGCTGCCTACAACTTATGATATTATGGGAGGGATAAAAATGGTAAATTATGCAAGGTATGCCCAGCTCTGCCCGATAATCTACGGCAGAGGAACCGCAACCTTGCTGGGAGAAGAGGTTAAGAAACTCGGATGCACTAAAGTGATGGTCGTATCGGGCAAGCATGTGGCAAAAAGCGAAATCTATGAAAAGTGCAAGAAAAGTTTGTTAGATGCAGGAATAAAACTGGTCGAATTCAACGAAGTGATACCCGAGCCGCCGGATTATATCGTAAACCGGGGAGGAGAAGTAGCGAGGGCGGAAAAGGTAGATGGGATAGTGGCCATAGGCGGAGGAAGTGCCATGGATGCCGCTAAAGCGATAAATATTTTGATAAACAACCCTCCTCCCATAAACCAGTACTTCGGGAATCCTTTTTACAAGCCAGGTGTGCCGGTCGTCATGGTGGTAACCACTGCCGGAACGGGAAGCGAAAGCACCAATGTGGCCGTTATAACGGATACCGTAAATAATGTGAAAAACTCGGTGTTGGGAGCAGCTTCTTTGGGTATATTGGATCCGGAAGCGACAATTACCGTGCCCCCTGAAGCCACGGTGCATACGGGAATGGATGCCTTCGCCCATGCGGCAGAAGCTATTACGGCAAAAGTGCCCAATCCCAAATCTGAGCTTCTGGCTTCGGATGCGATAAGGAGAATAATGAAATATCTGCCCGTGGCTGTCAAAGACGGCGCAAACATCGAGGCAAGGGGCAACCTGTTGTTGGCGAGCAACTTTGCCGGTATTGCCTTCAACGATGCTCTGGTCCACTTGGGGCATGCGATCGCCCATTCTATAGGGGCAAAGTTTCACGTAACTCACGGGGTGGCGTGCGCATTGGCCCTGCCCGAGGTGATGAAGTACGCGGCGGGGATAGATGCTTCAAAAGTCAAGGTTGTCGGTGAAGCGATGGGAATATCCTTTACCGGTAGTGAAAGCGATGAAGAAATAGGAGAAATTGTAGCTGAAGCTATTAGAAAATTTATAAGAGAACTTAAGGTAAAATCCATAAGGCAACTGGGAATATCAAAAGAAGATTTAATTGATACCGTTGATATGATATTCAAAGATCCGTGTTATAATTTTGTTCCCAGGGAGCTGAACAAGCAGGAAGTTGTTGACATATTAAATAATATGTATGAGAACTATTAAATCTTCCATATTGAATTGGTTCCACCGCCTTTTACACGAATATGATCCATCCCCTGTTTCCCTCCGACCTTTTAAGCAGGTTTCGGAAGGAGATATTTCACCAGGGGGTGGATCATTTTTTTGTTGTGACAGCAGCCATTCTATTATTATTTCAGCACACCGCATCCCTCCATGAAAATATTTCAAACGTAAATATGGTGGGTTTCAATTTAAATTTGATATTGTATACAGAATTTAATAAAATTCAGCATTGACATAAATGGAAAAAGTATGATAGAATTTCAAACAATATATTTATGAATATTTTTTTATATTTATAAGGGGGGATTTTATGCTTAAAAAATTGATAGCTCTTTTACTTTCAATGTTAATAGTAGCGGGTATTTTGACGGGGTGCTCTGATACTGCTACAAAATCATCTAATGAACTGGTTTTTTCAATTACATCGGAACCGCCAAATATGGATCCTCAGTTGGCAACCGATCAGTATTCAATCATAGTAGGTAATGCGGTATTTGAAGGGTTGGTGCGCTATTACGACGGGAAAATTTATCCGGGTATGGCGGAAAAATGGGAGGTATCCGAAGATAAAAGAGTATATACCTTTTATTTAAGGGATGCCAAATGGAGCGACGGTTCCAAAGTGACGGCCTATGACTTCGAATATTCCATAAAAAGGCTTCTTGATCCGAAACTGGCTTCCGGATACGCCTATCAAGCTTATTATATTTTAAATGGAGAAGAATACAATACGGGAAAAATAAAAGATCCGAATCAGGTGGGTGTAAAGGCTCTTGATGAGAAAAACACTTCAAATCACACTTAAATCTCCTACAAAATATTTTGAAAGCCTATTGGGGTTCATATCCTTTATGCCATCAAAAAGGGATTTTGTGGAAAAGTATGGACAAAAATATGCTGCCGATGCGGATAAAATGGCCTACAACGGGCCCTTCATCATAAAAGAATGGAAGCACGAACAGGAAATTGTTCTTGAGAAGAATCCTAATTACTGGAACAAGGATAAGATAAAACTGGATACTGTCAGGATATTGATAATAACAGATCCCAACACCGCCTATCAGATGTTTGAAAACGGCGAACTCGACTTTGCTGATGTTCCGATGACAATGGTGGATAAGGTGAGAAGCGATGGCAACGGATTGACATATATGGATAGTTACGAGTATTTTATAAGATTCAATATGAAGAACGAGGATAAACCCATACTCGCCGATGAGAATTTCAGAAAAGCTATAGGTTTTGCAATCGACAGGGAAAATTATATTAGTATGGCCTTTAAGGGTGTTTCAAAACCGGCTACCAGGTACATTCCACCCACTATGTCCGGCCTCGAAAAGAAATTTGCAGAAGAATACCCCTATGAGTTTTATCCCAAAAACGCAGATGTATCAAAGGCAAAAGAACTTCTGAATGAGGCAATGAAGAAATATGGAATTACCGGTCCATCCAAGATAAATATTGAATTAATGGTTGACGATAGCTCAGGGACAAAGGATGGCGTTGAAGCAATTCAGGATATGCTTGTGAGAAATCTGGGCATAAACGTATCTATAAAAACGGTGACATTTAAAGAAAGGCTGCAAAGAATGAAAACCGGCGAATATGAGGTTATGATTACCCGCTGGGGCCCCGATTACGACGATCCGATGACTTATCTTGATTACTGGACCCTGAGCGAAGGTATGATCAACAGCGGCTGGACCGATGAAAAATATAACGAGTTATGCGAGAAGGCAAAGAATGAGATCGACTTTGCAAAGAGAAATGAAATAATGTTCGAGGCTGAAAAGTACTTGCTCGAAAAGGGCGCTGTAGTTCCCCTCTACTTCCGAGAAAAGATGTGGGTGAAGAAGGACTACGTAAAAGACCTCGTCAGAACCTTCTCGAGCGGTTCCGATCCGGATTTTATTTATGCTTCAATAGAAGGCGGAAAATAAATTATAAAGTTCCGGGAATTTTTCCCGGAACTTTCAGACTGTCGACAAAGTAACTGTCGACAGTCTTTTTTTGCAAAAGGTAGTACAAAAATCATCAGCTTTTTAGTAAAATTAAAGAAGATACAAAAATATTGTGGGGCGATGAAATGTTAACGAAGAAAAATAGAGAAATAATAAAGCAAGTAGAATTAGTAAGCATCGATAGCCTGGTGCCTCAAGACCATCTCCTTAGAGCTGTAGAAGAAAGCATCGACTTTAGTTTCATATATGAAGAAGTAAAAGACCTATATAGCGAAAATACAGGAAGACCTAGTATTGACCCGGTAGTGTTAATTAAGCTACTCATGCTCCAAGCATTGTATGGAATCCGCTCCATGCGCCAAACCATCAGAGAAGTAGAAGTCAATGTAGCTTACCGTTGGTTTTTAGGCTATGGATTACAAGAAAAAATACCTCACTTTTCAACTTTTGGAAAAAACTATGAACGGCGGTTTAAGGAAAGTGATCTATTTGAAAAGATATTCGAGCGGGTGTTGATGGAAGCAATAGAATGCGGGTTTGTTAAAACAGATGCAGTATTTATCGATGCTACTCACATAAAAGCCAGTGCCAATAAGAATAAATATATCGAGAAAGTCGCTAAGCAACGGACTCAAAAATATAAGGAAGAACTTTTAAAAGAAATCAACGCCGAACGGGAAGCAAACGGTAAAAAGCCCTTTGAAGAAGAAGATGATGATGACGATAACAACAAAGGAGAAAATAGCTCTAAAAAAGTCAGGGTAAGCACCACAGATCCTGAAAGTGGGATGTTTCAAAAAGGGGAAAAAGAGCGCTGCTTTGCCTACACAGCTTCTGTAGCCTGTGACCGGAACAACTTTGTCCTTGGTGTCAAAATAGCACCTGGAAATGTTCATGACAGCCAGGTATTCTCCGATTTATTTCAAGAAGTAAACGATAAATTTTCTAAAATAGAGGCGGTAGTGGTTGATGCAGGCTACAAAACCCCCGGGATATGCAGAGAAATCATTGAGGCAGGAGCGCTTCCCGTTATGCCCTACAAGAGGCCGATGACCAAAGATGGCTACTTTAAAAAACGCGAATACGTCTATGACGAATATTATGATTGTTACATATGCCCCAACAACCAAATATTAGAATACAGCACCACCAACCGGGCGGGATACCGGGAATATAGGAGCAACCCCCAAATATGCTGTAAATGTCCCATGCGCCTACAGTGCACCAAAAGTAAAAATTACACAAAAATCATAACTCGGCATATATGGGAGCATTACATAGAAATAGCGGAAGATATAAGACACACCCAATGGGGTAAAGAACTATACAAAATGCGCGGCCAGACCATCGAGCGGGTATTTGCCGATGCGAAGGAAAAGCATGGCATGCGCTATACAAATCTACGAGGCTTGAGGAAAGTTGGACATTACCTCACGCTTCTTTTCGCATGCATGAATTTAAAAAAGCTGGCTTTATGGAAGAAAAGACGGGGAACGTTTCCGCCAACAGTCCCCGCTTTACATTCGTTTTTCTTAAAAATTTTCTTCGCCTTCAACAAAAAGCCGCTTTTAGGTTATGCATCCTAAAAGCGGCTTTGTCTACAAGCTGAAAGTTCCGGGAATTTTTCCCGGAACTTTTTATCTTTGAATATATAAATTTTTCATCGCATACGATACCACAGCAGACCTGTTAGGTAAATTAAGTTTGCGCAGAATCTTTGATACATAATTTCTTACTGTTGCCGGCGATAAATACAGTTCACTAGCTATCTCCTTGTTGGTTTTTCCTAAAGCCAGCGCGTAAAAAACCTTTTGTTCCTGGGCCGTTAAAAGATTTAGCGGGTTTTTACCAACCTCGCTATTGGGCTTCGCAAGCAGTTCTTTAACAATTTTTGTATCGATAAATTTTCCGCCTTGGACTACTTTTGTTATTGCATATATTAGATCGGTTTTGTCGCAACTTTTAAGCAAAATAGCATCCGCCCAATCTTTAATATATGGAAATGCTATCTCCTGCTCTTCAATGTTGCAAAAAATTACAATGCTCATATTAGGATGCCGAACTTTAATCAGTTTACATGCGTCGACCTCCTTATCATCTTTCAAGTTTACCCCAATCAGAATAACATCTGTGTGTATTTCTTCTAACAAGGGGACGGCATCACATGCCGTCTTCGCCTCACCAGCATAATTTAAAAAAAAGGTGCTCTCTATTATCGCCTTGAGCCCTATACGCAAAATTGTCGTAGGTTCGATTATCATAACGTCTAGATTCTTGTCGGCAAATAAAAAAATATTGTCTTTCACTTCGGTAAGGTTCGTAAAGGCTAATTTGGTAACTATTTCGAAAAATTCTTTATTTGCAGCACTTTCACCGTCTCCTATATAATGGGCTATATACTTGCTCTTGTTATAATCGAAATAAAGTGGTGAACAATTCGTTATGTAAAGGTCGGAGGGAATTACCCTCTCTATAATCGCATCAAAATTATCCTCCTTCAACAATTGAACCGCTTCATAAAAATTTCTGCATCCTTTTACTCTATGGCCCATCTGTCTTATTTTCTTTAACATTTTAGAATTTCTCTCATTGTTGGGATCTATAAGAAGTATATTTAGCATTGCACACCCCCGTAATCGAATTAATAGTGCCTAGCATAATATAACTGCAGTTGATGTATTTCATTGAAGTCACAAAAGTACCTTATTATTAATAATCAGGAGAATCAACGGAAATTTTTTATTCAATTCGTACAACATTATCTTATGTTCAAAAAACAGCTGTAAATATTACCGCTGTCACCTTTTTATTTATGACAATACTAAAAAAGAAAGTTCGACATAATTCAATCAATAATGATAAAAGTTTTATGGGTGACTATAAAAATTGTGATGAATGATGATGAAAATTGTTACAATCCTGGCGTCCGGAAGAATTGAATTTTGTATTACTTTTAGTATATAGTATAAATGTGTATACAATAGTAAAAATTACCTATATTTTCAGGTCAATAATCCTAAAAGATCGTTGTACAAGATTAAAAAATTTGTCGAATTTTAAAAAAAGCAACACCTCTATTTTTTTTATAGTAGGGGGATTTTTATGAGACTATTTTCAAAATGGAGTTATGAAGCAAAGACAAGAGTTATAGTTTTTACGCTTGTATCGACCGCTTTTTTGGTTTATTTCGTAGAGCCGGATTCTATCATATTTTCGCCAGTTTTCTACATAATACTTATTTTTCTAACCGCTATAAGCTTTCCTAGAAAGTGGAGCTGGGCTTGCCTGCCGGTGTTTATCTTTTTATCTTTTTATATTCATTTAAAAGAGCGTTCCGGAAATCTTGCTATATATGGATCTGTGCTTTATCCGATAGTTTTTGGGCTGGTTTATACGGCGGGTTTACAGTTTAGAACAATGCTCGTTGAATTAATCAGCAGTAGTAGATTTGTTAAAAGTCAAAGTGAAGAAGTTGAACAAGTTCACACCAAAATGTTGAGTGCTTTAGTTAATGCTATTGAAGCAAAAGATGACTTTTTGTATAACCATTCGAAAAATGTTGCAGAAATCGCTCGAAAAATTGCTTGCTTTATGGGGTTGTCTTCTTCAGAAGTAAATGAAGTATATTATTCGGCCCTTCTCCATGATATCGGGAAAATCGGTGTTAGAGAATCTACACTCAACAAGAAATCACCTCTCACTGAAAGTGAATGGTACGAAATAAAAAGACACCCGATTATAGGTGCTTCAATATTGGCTCATGTTCCGCAGTTTCAGCAGCTGGCGGAGAACGTGCTTTATCACCATAAATATTTTGATGGCAATGGATATCCCGAGATAAAAGTTGAGGGTAAAAATATACCCTTGGGGGCGCGGATAATTGCGGTAGCTGATGCGTTTGACGCGATGACCTCAAATAGGGTTTATCGGAAAAAGATGACCGTTGTTGAAGCATGCAAAGAATTGAAAAGATGCGGTGGAACCCAATTTGATCCGGAGATCGTAGAAGCATTAATAGCAGTTGTTGGCAATGATTTACCGAGGGGATTGATATTTCAACAAAGTAAATACGGAAAGTGGTTTGTGTAAATTTTTCAGGTGATATCTTGATGTCGGGCGATGTTAGTCGTTACGGTCCGAAATGAAGCGACAAGTGCTCTTTAATCAAAAATATAATAGTTAATCGATTTACTGAGCCATTTTCTCCATCTTGTATTGATGATTCGGTAATCTCTAATTTTACAAAAAAAGAGAAGGTGGCTCGTAATATTTTACGGTATAAGGAGGTGAAAAAATGCAGCGGTGTATTGAATGCGCGAAAAAACATCCAGACCGTAATTGTGTGGAATGCAATAATTTTGTTCCGGCAGGTCCCCTTCGACGGGTGCCTTCGCCGCCTGTTCGGATATTACTGGAAGATGAGCATGGCAAGCAATACCCAGCTCGCATTCTAGTGTTAAGTACCAGGGAGTTTGGACTGGAAACGGAGGCTCCAATTCCGGGTCGGTATAAAATCAGGCTGCAGGAAGGCTTGTGGGTTGAGGTTGCCGGGGTACCTTTCAAAGGGAAAAATAATGTACATGTTTTTGATATCTTGTATGTCCACAGGAACCAGGAAACTGCCTTTCGTCTCAGCAAGGAGGAATATCAGTTGTTGGGAGGAAGCGCCGGTGAGCTGGTTCAGGAGATTACCAAGCGCTTGCCGGCGCACCTTCAGGACCTTGTCAGGGAAAAGCTGCTGGCTGAAGTGGAGAAATCCGAAATAATTAACGCTCTCAAGGTGGGGAAGGTTATGAAATACGAAGGGGGACGCTTTCGCTACCTTTCAGGTCAAGCTGACCTGGCCCTGCCCATGGAAGAAGCGGAAAAGCTGATGCGTCAGGCTATCCGTCAAGCAGAACACCGGCGCGAATTAATCGTCAGCGAAGATGGGAAAAGGGTGTTTGACCTCCACGGCGTGCCTTTCGACCACAAGAGCGGAGGACTGCTGGCTTTTGACATAACCGAGGTGATTGAAAAGGAGAGAAAGATGTACCGGCGGGAGATGCAGGCTTACCGGGAGGCTATAGCGGCGGTGACAGGGGGCCGGCTGAACCTCGCGAATGGTGAAGAGATTGAGAGAGTGGTATCGGAAGGGACAGAATTGGTCAAGGGTGAGGTACGGCAGACCCATGATATTCCTGAAGCCCGCCGGATAATACAAAAATTTTTGCCTTCTATTGACAGGCGCAGGTGGCACGCGATCGCCCTGTGCCTGTCAGAGGCGCTGACTAACGCTCTGAAACATGCGGGGGGCGGGTGCTGGCAAGCCAGACAGGCAGGGGATACCGTCAGGGTTATTGTTCGGGACAGAGGTCCGGGAATAAAAAAAAGCGAGTTGGCCCGGGCCACACTGATGCAACATTATTCAACCAAGAATTCCCTGGGGTGTGGATTTACCCTGATGCTCTACTATGCGGACTACCTCCACCTCAATACTGGACCGTCGGGTACCACCCTAGCCATGGACTTTTGCGTTGTACCTGCGATAAGTTAAGACCGGACAAGATCAATAAAGAAGGTGATTTGATTGTTGAAAGTGGGAGTTTTTGTTGCCCGGGGAGTATGCCGGGTAGTGTTGAACGGTGAATTGGACGTAGAAACAGTAGCGCAATTTAAAGAAGTTGTTGGGAAAATTAGGGAATGCACCTTGGAGGTGGACATGTCAGGTGTTTCTTTCATTGATTCTACCGGTTTGAAAAGTTTACTGGACATTAACAACGAATGGCGACAAAAGGGAGGCAAGATGCTGATTTTGAGGCCGCAACCCGATGTGGCGGAGGTGATGCGGCTGGTAGGGCTTGACAGGCTCCTGGAGCAAAGCACCGCTCCAGCCGGAGAAGAGAGGGAGGAATAAAATGATAGAAGTGATTACAGGAAATGAGAAAATATTAAGTGCTTATGGATTGGAAGGTAGTGGCTGCAGCCTGCCAGCCGGCCAGGTCGGGGGAGATTTTTTTGATTTTATTTCCTGCGATAATAGAACCGTGTTTGCTGTTATTGGAGATGTTATGGGGAAAGGATTCCATGCGGCCAGACTGATGGAAACAATCCGCTATATGCTCCTGGAGTGTATCAGGATTAATCCGAATCCTCTTGAAGTCGTTCGCAGGTTAAACAAGGTGGGAGGGTATGAACTGCGGAAATACGGGGCCTTCGCTTCGCTATGCCTACTGTGTTACGACGGTATAACAGGACGCCTCTCATGTGTTAATGCAGGGCACCACCCTCCCCTTCTTCTATCCGGTGGCGAGGTGAAAGTTGCCCGTTGCAGGGGAGTCGCCTTGGGCCTTTTGGAAGATTACCTTGGGTCAGGAGTAGAGGAATTTTTTCTTTCTGCCGGAGATGCGGTGGTGCTGTATACCGATGGACTTGTGGAAGCCTGTGGGCCGGGGGAACAAAGGTACGGGCAGAAACGATTGAGAGAGATAGTAAGTCTTCACCATGGCGCTGAGGCGGACAGGATAAGAAAAAATATTTTATCTGACCTGGAGACATTTACCAGCGGTTTTCCTCAAAAGGATGACGTAACACTGGTTGTCATAAAAGTGACGGAAAAGGCGGGTGAAAGGATTGGAGATTAGAGTCCGGCAGCAGAAAGGAATGGCAATCCTGGAGGTGGAAGGCGAACTGGACTTTAGCAACGTGGATCAGTTACAACAGGAAATTCAGCGTCGGCCGGAGGGAGTGGTGGAGATAGACCTGCAGGGACTTAGGTTCATAGATTCTTCCGGGGCGGGAATGCTTCTGAACCAGGCCAGACACTTTTTCAGTAAGGGGCGCACCCTGAAAATTGTTAATATCCCGGATCTTATTCGAGAAGACCTGGAAGTGATAGGTTTTTTTCAGGTGATGGAAGCATTGAAGGCAAATCCCAACGCTTAGGCGGGAGGTGTGTTCGTGAATGAAGGAGGAAATTGCCCGGGATGCCCTAATAGCAACAGCCGATATATTGAACAAAGCTTTTTTGAAAGGAGAAGCGGTGGGGCCGTATGCTTTGGTTAAACAGGGGTGCCTGATTGTCCGGCACAGACCGGAGGGACCTTACCCGGTGGTGGTGCCTTGTCCGGGAGTGAGGTTTATTATTAACGGCCGGGAGTGCACTCAACCCATCCCCGTATCCAGTAAAGACACGGTGCAGTTGGAGACGGTGAAGGAGATGAGAAAAGGGGAATGGTCTGTGACCGTTTCTTCCGATGGCCTACAAGCGATTTTGAGAGTACGCCCTACAGTAGAACTTTACCGGGAATTACCGGATCTCCCGCCAGCCAGGATACTGCAGTTATCGGTAGTGGAGCGGGAAGAACTACATCCCCCGCTTACATGGGATGAACTATTGCAGGAGTTATCCCGTCTGGGAATTAATTATGGAATCGACTGGGAAGCATGCTTCAGAGCCGTTACATCCTGCGATGAAGAAGAGGTGGTTGTTGCAAGAGGTATTCCCGCAGAGCCGGGAAAAGACGGACGGGTAGAATTGCTTTTTCCCCTTAATCCCAAGGTGCCGGTAGTGGCGAAAGAAGACAAAGCGGTGGATTTCCGGAAACGCTTTGTTTTTACTTCGGTGGAGGCGGGAGAAATCCTTGCTGTCAAACACCCTCCGGAGCAGGGACGCCCTGGCACCAGCGTCAAGGGTGAGGTGATTTTGCCGCCGTCGCCACGTGATTTTATCCTTTCTGCAGGTGAGGGAGCGGTGCTTACCGGGGATGGTGAACGGGTTATAGCGGCCCGCTCTGGACGTCCCGCTGTCTCCCGCTGGGGCAACTTGGTAAAGGTGAGCGTATTACCTGAGTTGGTACATAATGGTGATGTAGACCTTGCCTCAGGTAACATTGTCTTCAAAGGAGATGTCTTAATTACCGGAAATGTGACGGAGAGGATGGTGGTCGAGGCCGACGGAAATGTAAGGGTGGGAGGCTTGGTCTCCGGTGCGAGGGTTCAAGCTGCTGGGTCCATCCTTATCAGCGGGAATATCCTATCTTCGGTAATAATCGCAGGAAGAGTTCCTACTCATCTACAGCGGATGTTGCCGCAGGTTCATGCTTTGGCGGTCGGGCTTCAAGAGATGACAATGGCTATCCGGCAGTTGCTGGGACACCCGGCCTTCAAGCAAGGCGATCTTAAAGGCGGTATCGGCCCCCTGGTAAAGTTATTGTTGGAGGGAAAGTTTAGCCATCTTCCTGCTGCTGCCGGTACCTTTAGAAAGCAGGTTGAAACAATGCCACTGGGAATGGCCGCTGAAGGCCTGGAAGAGTTTGTCCGGGAAGTCGAACGTGTGCTGGTTCGTTCCCCGCTGGCTGTGCGGGACCTCCAGGAGATCGAAACATTGGCGGCACGAGCTGGGGAATGGGAACAGGCCTTTGCTTTTACCCCATCTACTGAAAGTGATGTGGAAGCGTCAAGCGTACACAATTCTACAGTAATAGCTACCGGCGATGTCCGGGTGGTGGGCAGTGGGTGTTATATTTCCCGGATAGAGGCCGGTAAGAAAGTCACCGTATCCGGGGTATTTCGCGGTGGCGAAATACACGCCGGCGGGGATGTGCATGTGGGAGAGCTGGGGGCCAAAAGCGGGGCCGCCACCAGGGTAGTGACTGGCCCTAAAGCCGTAGTTACCGTGGGACATGCCTTTGAGAACGCTTTAATACTGATAGGTGGACGGGCATACCGCTTTAATAAGGAAGAAAAAAATGTCCGGTTATTGTTGGATAAAGATGGGAATCTGAGGTCCTATAGTATGGCAACAACATCATAATATAACCCCAGAACAGTTACATAAAAATTGAGGACGGCCCTACCGGGCCGTCTCAGACTGTCGACAAAGTAACTGTCGACAGTCTTTTTTTGCAAAAGCTAGTACAAAAATCATCAGCTTTTTAGTAAAATTAAAGAAGATACAAAAATATTGTGGGGCGATGAAATGTTAACGAAGAAAAATCGAGAAATAATAGAGCAGGTAGAATTAGTAAGCATCGATAGCTTAGTACCTCAAGACCATCTCCTTAGGGCAGTAGAAGAAAGCATCGACTTTAATTTCATTTATGATGAAGTAAAAGACCTATATAGCGAAAATACAGGAAGACCTAGTATTGACCCGGTAGTGTTAATTAAGCTACTCATGCTCCAAGCATTGTATGGAATCCGCTCCATGCGCCAAACCATCAGAGAAGTAGAAGTCAATGTAGCTTACCGTTGGTTTTTAGGCTATGGATTACAAGAAAAAATACCTCACTTTTCAACTTTTGGAAAAAACTATGAACGGCGGTTTAAGGAAAGTGATCTATTTGAAAAGATATTCGAGCGGGTGTTGATGGAAGCAATAGAATGCGGGTTTGTTAAAACAGATGCAGTATTTATCGATGCTACTCACATAAAAGCCAGTGCCAATAAGAATAAATATATCGAGAAAGTCGCTAAGCAACGGACTCAAAAATATAAGGAAGAACTTTTAAAAGAAATCAACGCCGAACGGGAAGCAAACGGTAAAAAGCCCTTTGAAGAAGAAGATGATGATGACGATAACAACAAAGGAGAAAATAGCTCTAAAAAAGTCAGGGTAAGCACCACAGATCCTGAAAGTGGGATGTTTCAAAAAGGGGAAAAAGAGCGCTGCTTTGCCTACACAGCTTCTGTAGCCTGTGACCGGAACAACTTTGTCCTTGGTGTCAAAATAGCACCTGGAAATGTTCATGACAGCCAGGTATTCTCCGATTTATTTCAAGAAGTAAACGATAAATTTTCTAAAATAGAGGCGGTAGTGGTTGATGCAGGCTACAAAACCCCCGGGATATGCAGAGAAATCATTGAGGCAGGAGCGCTTCCCGTTATGCCCTACAAGAGGCCGATGACCAAAGATGGTTACTTTAAAAAACGCGAATACGTCTATGACGAATATTATGATTGTTACATATGCCCCAACAACCAAATATTAGAATACAGCACCACCAACCGGGCGGGATACCGGGAATATAGGAGCAACCCCCAAATATGCTGTAAATGTCCCATGCGCCTACAGTGCACCAAAAGTAAAAATTACACAAAAATCATAACTCGGCATATATGGGAGCATTACATAGAAATAGCGGAAGATATAAGACACACCCAATGGGGTAAAGAACTATACAAAATGCGCGGCCAGACCATCGAGCGGGTATTTGCCGATGCGAAGGAAAAGCATGGCATGCGCTATACAAATCTACGAGGCTTGAGGAAAGTTGGACATTACCTCACGCTTCTTTTCGCATGCATGAATTTAAAAAAGCTGGCTTTATGGAAGAAAAGACGGGGAACGTTTCCGCCAACAGTCCCCGCTTTACATTCGTTTTTCTTAAAAATTTTCTTCGCCTTCAACAAAAAGCCGCTTTTAGGTTATGCATCCTAAAAGCGGCTTTGTCTACAAGCTGGGACGGCCCTACCGGGCCGTCTTCAGTGTTTGTGGCCAGCTTAACTGCGCTAGGTGATCGGGATGTTCTCTGGCCTTAAGCCGGTTCATTTTTTAAATAAATCACCGATCCGTTATTGTAAAAAATAACGCTTAAATGAACGTTCATCAAATCAATCAACCGCATAAAATTGTCGCCGGTAAAATCATCAAAAAAGTAGGTACAGATTCCAACAACCGGCAGCTTTCTAAGGGCATTATCCAGCGAACTTTCAAATTCAATAAGGTTATGAAAATGTCCTCCGAAGGACAGCGGGTTAGGGGAAGCTGAACCCCACATAGTCTTATATCCTAATTCTAAAGTTTTTCTTGCCTCCTCCGACCATATCTGAACCGGTCCATTTTTCCCTGAACGATTATAATAATCAGTCAGGTCGATAATGGTAAGGATATTTCTTGCTTCAAGCTCCTCAATAGGTAGCCCTCTAATAGACAGTTCCCTTCTGACGTCATCGGGTTTTTGACACCAGCACCCTTTAAACAATCTAAATCCTCTGGATAATCCCTTTTTAAAAAACTCTGCCTCAAGATCAAAAAGATCGTTTGTGTCGCGGGTAACCGCCAAAACGTGGCCGCGATGAGGGCCGATTTTATCCCAAAAACGCTGCCCTCTGATACTGGTGGTATTGGTTTCATTTAGTTTTGACGCAAGGATTTCTTTTCTTATGCGCCACTCTTTGCCTAGTTTGACTCCGGGGAGCTTTCCGGCTCTTAGCCATCTATAAATTGTATTGGGAGTTGTTCGAAGAATTTTTGATACCTCTTCTACAGTTAGCAATTCTTCGTTCATATTAACCACTGCTTCACTTATTAGTAATAATTAATTATTTGTAATAAGATGATACAACAAAGTATTAAAAATATCAAGCAAAATATATGTTTCATCAATTATACAAAGTTATACAATGATAATAAAATATATACTATATTATATATTGACATACAATATAATGAGATTTAAAATAAAATTAGATTAATAATATGCTTTCAAACATTTTTATACTTTCAGTAATTCTATAACATTTTTTTTTGCAAAAATTTACATAAGGAGCTGTCTCTTTTTGATAGCTCGAATCATTGCTAAAATCAAACTATTAGAAAATAGATTTAATGATTTGTCGGGACAAAAAACTGGTTATTTAATAGTTGCCATGTCAGGAAGTTTTCTCGGTATTTGTTTAATAACTTATTTGGGATTTCGATTTGAAACAGCCCTGATTTTTCCGCCTTTAGCTAGTTCTACAGTAGTATTATTTGAGTCTCCGGTTTCCTTGTCAAAAGTAAAATGTGTTGTGGGAGGGCAATTAATATCTGCTATTGTAGGGGTAACTGTTTCCCGGTTTTTGGGAGTGACCTGGTGGAGTATTGCTATTGCTGTAACTCTAGCATTTTATTTAATGATTCTCACTGATACATTGCATCCTCCTGGAGGCTCAACGGCGTTCGTGGCTGTTTTATCGAATCATTCTTATGGATTTGTGATCATGCCGGTATTACTCGGAGTGGGACTCCTGATATTGGTGGCTTTGGTGATTCATGTAATTTTAATAAATATAAGGAGGAATTGAAGTTGGCAGAATGTCACGTAATTAAGATTGGTGACGCAATGGTAGGAGGTCCGTTCGGATCTACTACCGGTTTAGTGGTGGGGAGTATTTTTTACGACAAACACTCTATTGTTTCTGATCCTTTCGCCGGTGAGTTTGATCAATCTCGTGCGGCGGAACTGGTTGACCGTGTAAATCAACTCAGTAAGCGATATGGGGTTCAAATGGCCTTTGACATCATTGCAGCTTCACCTGAGGCTATGGAACGTTTTTTGGAATTCGTAAGTGCGCGTACAAACCTCCCATTATTAATAAATGCTACTGAGGCCGAAACTCGTATAGCCGGGCTTGAGGCGGCTGCTAAACTTGGAATTCTGAACCGTTCTATTTATGCTTCACTCAACGAGGATACCGAAGATGAAGAATTGGAAGCACTTGGCCGGCACCGCCCCGCTGCTGTCATGATTCTTGCTAGCGATGTTAGCAATCCCACCCCTGAAGGAACCTGCGAAATGATTGAAAACTATTATCACCCTATGTTAAAGGAGATTGGTGTACAAGCTCCGATTGTTGATGTAGGCACTATGGACCCACCTTCGATAGGCTTGAATATCCGGCAAATTCAGGCTGTACGGGAACGTTTCGGTTATCCTGCAGGATGTGCTTTTTCCAACTGTTTTCCACAATGGACCAGCGTGAAAAAGTTGGGCAGGGAATGGGTAAATTTGTCTTTGGCAACAGCCCTTGCCGTCTGTCGTGCCGCCGGTGCAGACTATTTACACTACGGTATCATTGAGAAGGCTGCAGTAGCAGTTTATGTGTCGGGGACTGCAGAAGTATTCTATGGATTTGCGGCTAAGGAACTAGACGGGCAAAAACTACCGGAGAATCATCCCTTATGGAATATGTTCAAATTATAAAGGGAGATGGAGTAATGTCACTCCGGATGAAATTAGCTGAATTGCTTTCCGGAAAGTGGAACGGTCCACCGCTAATTGATATCGGAACAACATCCCTCACCGGCATTCAGGCCGGTGCCCTTCCGCATTTGCGAGAAGACGGTGCAGTGGCACATCCTATTTATGAAACTTTGCCTTTGGCTCCAAAGGAGTGTATCCGTTTAGGGTCTGATTTCCTCCGTACTGGTCTTTTATTTGACCCACCGGTGATAACCGGTGAAGCTTTTACTGACGCTTTCGGTGTTCAATGGCAAAGGGACGAAGGTTTATTGTCACCAATCAGCCATCCTTTGGAAAATGCAGAGCTCAAGGATATCTTACATTACCCTAACCCCGAATGGCGGAACCAATTACAGCTTGTTGAACCGGAATTTAGAGAGGCAGGCATTTTAATCGCGGATGCTCCTTGCCCGGGTCTAATAGATCTGAGCTTTATGCTGCGCAACCCCTGGCGGTTTATGGAAGACATTGCTGAAAAAAACTGGAAGATGGCTGCAGCCCTCTTGGATTGGTCATTGGAAACTATTATTGAGGCATATAACTACATGTTGAGTTCGCTTCCCGAGCAACCGGATGTTATCGTTTACAGCGATGATCTGGGCTACCAAGACGGGATGTTTTTCTCTCCATCGGATTTCCGCAATCTAGTCCGTCCTTATATGCATTCGTTGCTGACCCGGCTTAGACAGTTAACCCCGGCGGCGATTTGTTTTCACAGTTGCGGAGCTATTCGCCCCATCCTGAAGGAAATAGCAGAATTGGGTATCGAGTTAATCAACCTGGATACCAAAGCTAAAGGGATGGATGTTTTGGAAGTGCGGCGGGAACTGCCCGCTTCCATAATATTGCACGGATCAAACGACCTGTGTGCTTTGGGCGAAGCCGTGGCCAATAAAAACAAAGCTAGAATCGCCTTATTAATTACAGAGTTGGCTCAGAGTGCACCGGTCATTGCCGGTCCCCTCGACAACATGTCTTCGGCAGAACAAGTGCTTGCAGCTATCCGCGGGGCTGCGTTTATCCGCAATTTCTCCAGCGATGATTTTGAAAAGTTGCGTAATATTGGTCCGGTTCGAAACATCATTGAAGAGGCAATAGAGAAAACATTATTAGCAGAATTTCCTGAAATTGCGGCCCTTTAATATAAAGTTCACAAAATTATGGGAAAAGGGGTGAGATATTTTCGGATAATCCAAAATATACAAAAGATTTGCAAATGAAAAATTTGAGGAGGGAACAAGTATGGCAAAGATGACCAGCCGGGAAAGAGTTATTGCGGCAGTTACAATGAAAGAGCTGCCGGATCAGGTCCCCGTAAACCCTTTGTTAATGACACGGGGCATTCGCGAGGGTGGAGTTAGAATTGATGAGGTTATGTTCGACGGCGAGGCTATGGCCAGAGCAAAAATCAAAGCACTGCAAAAATTCGGTGGAGACGTGGTGCTTGCCGGAACCGACTTGTTTACCCCGGTAGAGAACCTGGGCGCTGTATTAGAATACCTGCCCTATGCACAACCTTCATTAGTTGAACATCCCGCGCCTACAAAAGAAGCTTTTTACCGCTTAAAAGATAACTACCTAAAGAATGGTTTTAATCCGGATAAAGGTCGTTTGAGAGCAATTCAACAAGAAATAAAAACCTTTATAAAAGAAGGCTGGAAGGATACACATGTACTGGCTACACCCGTCGGCGGTCCGATTACTACCGCTCAGATGGTTACCGGAACAGACAACTTTTTTACCTATTTGGCTGAAGATCCGGATTTCGCTAAAGAGGTTATAGAACTATCTCTTGATGTTGTGAAAAATGTCTGCCGGATGATGTTTGAAGCTGGTGTTGATGTCGTCAATATCCTTGACCCATTCTGCTCCTGTGATATTCTACCGCCGGAAATGTATAGAGAATTCGGCTTACCTTACCAGCAGAGGTTATTCGCTTATATTAAGGAAATCGGCGGTATAGGCCTCCTCCATACATGCACCTATACCCAACCCATTTGGCCCGACATTGTTACAACCGGCGCCGTTAACTTTAACGGTGATATGTACCCCGGAGCAGATCATGCTAAGCGTACTATAGGAGATAAAATTTCACTAATGGGTACGGTTAGCCCATACTCAACGTTAGTCCACGGCACTCCCGAGGATGTTGCCAAGGAAGTAAAGAAACTAGTTGCTGAAGTGGGGTATAACGGCGGATTTATCTGCATGCCCGGATGTGATATTGACTGGACTGTTCCGGAAGAAAATTTACGCGCGTTGATTGACACCTGCGCGTCAATCAAGTACCCGATAGACATCGAGGCCCTTGGTGACCTGAGTAATGTTTATTTGCCCGGACACCCCAAACACCCGGGTATGCGCAAAATTTCAACGGATGACGATCAAATGGTAAGAATGGGAATACGGAAGACCCTTGAGGTAAAGAAAACTCCTGAAGAAGAGGTTTACATCAACCTGGCGGATGCGGTTATGGAATATGATGATGAAAAAGCAGTAGAGTGGGCCAAAAAAGGTTTGGAACTCGGTTTGACCCCCCAACAGATTATATTCAACGGTTTATCCGTTGGAATGAAAATGGTCGGCGATTTATATGAGCGCAACGAACGTTTTGTGACCGATATGATTAAATCTGCCAAGACGATGGAAAAGGCATTAGCTATCCTTGCTCCGCTGATGGAAGCCTCAGGCATAGGATCCGGAAAGAAAGAAACGGTTGTAATGGGGCTCGTGCGCGGCAACACTCAAGACATTGGCAAAAATCTCGTGGTTCTTATGTTAAAGGCAAATGGCTATAATGTTATAGACCTCGGCAAGAACGTTAAACCTGAGCAGTTTATAGAAGCGGCAGAAGCCAATAATGCTGTAGCCATTGGTATATCTGTTATGACTAACTCCTCGGTTACCTATGCAGAGAAAACCGTCCAATTACTTAAAGAGAAAGGTCTAGCCGACAAGTATCTGGTGATGACCGGCGGAGCAGCGATGAATGAGGAGATTGCCGAGCGAATAGGTGCCAAATATGGTTCGGATGCCAACGCAGCTGTTTCTTTAGTGAAAGAGTATCTTGCTGCAAGAGAAAGGGCCAACTGATTATGCCTTTATACGACTTTGTTTGCAGCGATTGTAATGCCAAGCGTTCGGTGATAATAGATTATAAAGACAAAGAGGGATTGGAACTGATATGTGTTCACTGCGGTGGAGTGATGAGAGCTTCTTCGGTAGCGTTGTTTTCTTTTGTTAAACCGGGAGGAAAACATCCCGCCAATCGGGAAATAACTAAGCCTTGCGGGCACACTCTTCATTGTCGCTGTGCCGCCGTAAAACAAAAAGGCCCCAATCCTTTTGAAAAAAAGTCAATTAAATTCCAATTCATGTTCCGGGAAATTTTCCCGGAACTTTTTTATTTGCAATAATAATAGTTCAATGAGAAACTATAGAAATGTTTTATTTATGTTATAGAAAGTTTTATATATAATTGTAATTGTGCAGAGGGGGATCAGCTACCCGGTGGTAGCTAATTCACTGTGAAGCTATGTTGGTCAATATTAAAAAGATTGGAGGAAAATTTTCGTGGAGAAAAGCGCATTAATTGAATCAATTCGCAAGAAGGCCGAGGGTTATTTTGCTCGCGGAGAATTTTTTTGTTCGGAAGCCGTGGTACACACCATCAATGAGTTGCTCGGCTGGCCGTTTCCTGAGGAAGTTGTAAAAATGGCATCCGGTTTTCCGATAGGCATTGGCAGGTCGGGGTGCCTCTGCGGAGCCGTCAGTGGTGGCACCATGGCCCTTGGCATGGCTTACGGGAGGAAGCACGGTGAACCCATGAACGAAAAAATGTTTCAAATGTCCGCTGGGCTGCACGACCATATCAAAAGTATGTATAAAAGCACATGCTGCCGCGTCCTTGTGAGAAATTACGATTTTAACAGTCCCGAAAGAAAAGCCCACTGTATTAAAATAACAGGCGAAGTCGCCGCATGGGTTGCTGAAAAGTTGCTGGAAGATCCGGAAATTGCACAAAAAATTAACATGGGAGGAATAGGATAAGCGCGGTGGTAAATATGAAAATGATTATCAACAAAGCACCTATTCCGATAGCCGGGTTGATGCTGGCTTTAGCAGCAGCGGGCAACCTGGTTTTGTCCTACGGAGAAGTATATAGAAATATTTTTGGCGTTTTGTCTGCTGTTATAATGTTTTTGCTCGTTGTAAAAATGTGTACCGTGCCGAAATCCTTGGCAGAGGGCTTCGAAAATCCTGTGGTTGCCGGCGTCATGCCCACGTTTTCCATGAGTTTGATGATTTTATCCACGTATATGAAACCCTATTTTTATACGGCGGCTTACTGCTTATGGCTTCTCGGCTTATCTTTACACGCCGTACTGATGCTTTATTTTACTAAAAAATATATCTTCAACTTTAATATTAAAAAAGTTTTTCCAAGCTTCTTTATTGTCTACGTAGGTATCGTCTGCGGCAGCGTGACTGCCCCGGTATTTGGGATGACAAACTTTGGCCGATTCCTATTCTGGTTCGGCTTCACATCTTATTTAATTTTACTGCCGCTAATAATATACAGGGTTGTAGTAATAAAAGGAATACCGGAACCGGCTGTGCCAACCATTGCTATTTTTTCAGCCCCGGCGAGTCTGTGCCTGGCTGGTTATTTGAATTCTTTCCAGCAAAAAAATATGGCTATGGTCGCGTTTTTAAGCATATTATCGCTGGTTATGTATATTTCAGTGATGCTGTATATTCCTAAAATACTGAAGTTAAAATTCTATCCCAGCTATTCGGCCTTAACATTTCCATTTGTCATTACCGCCGTTGCAATGAAAGGCACATACGCTTTTTTAACAAAAACGGGAAAGACAATTCCGCTTTTTATGTATTTAACCAAATTTGCAGAGCTTTGGGCAATTGGAATGGTCCTTTATGTGTTGATAAGATACGCCATTTTCCTACTGAAACCGGATGATCGAATGCTTTTAAATTAAAATCCGCTTTTTCGGGGAATAATAAATCCAGGAAAACTGTGGCGTTTGCGAAAGTAAAGAAGGGCCCGTAACCATGGGTAACGAGATTTATAGAGAAGCTTCGGCTATAAAATGTGAAACACTCCTGCCCGGATATGCTTTTAAACGGGCTCGGGTGTTTTTTATTTGTAAAACATAAAATTGAATTTTCCGGATCATGGTGCTAACATATTAGCTGATGGAACGCGATTGAGGAGGTTTTGTATTTGCGGCTCACCCAGCACAATGCCATCTACCTTCACGCCAGAAGGTACAGGGAGATAATCAACGTAATCGTGAAGTACGGCTTTGGATATCTGCTGGAAAGGATCGGACTTGCCCGCCTGATAAGCGGGGACAAGTACCGGAAAGTCAGGAGATTGACCGCTCCCGAAAGGGTCAGGTTGATGCTTGAAGAGCTGGGGCCGACTTTCGTAAAGTTAGGCCAGATTCTGGCCACCAGGCCCGACGTGATACCACCCGATTACATAGAGGAGATTAAAAAGCTGCACGATAGGATTCCCGGCGTCGGGTTCGACAGGATAAAGGAGCAGGTGGAGAGGGAGCTGGGGATAAGGATTGAGGAAGTATTTTCATCTTTTGAACCTCAGCCTTTTGCGGCAGCTTCTATAGCCCAGGTCCACAGGGCTGTTTTGAAAAGCGGGCAGAGCGTTGTGGTGAAGGTGCAGAGACCGGGGATAGAACGGGTTATTAAAGCAGACCTGGATATACTGCAAAGCCTGGCCAGGCTCGCCGAAAGACATATCCCGGAAAGCCGCATATACGATCCGGTGGGGCTGGTGGAGGAATTTGCCCATGCTCTGCAGAGGGAACTGGACTTTACCCGGGAAGGCTGGAATGTGGAGAGGTTCAGGCGAAACTTTGAGGGGGACTATAGCGTTTATGTCCCCAGGGTTTTCTGGGAGTTTACAACCCGCAGGGTTCTTACGATAGAATACGTGAGCGGTGTCAGAGTGGACCAACTTGATAAGATTGAGGAGATGGGAATTTCCAGAAAGAAGATAGCGGAAAAGGGTGCCAGGGCAATTTTAAAGCAAATTTTCGCGCATGGATTCTTCCACGCCGACCCGCACCCGGGCAATATATTGGTACGGCCGGACGGCAGGATAGCCTTCATAGATTTCGGGATGATGGGCAGGATAGACCGTTACACCAGGTATAAAATGGCCGATCTTATAAAAAATGTAGTAAAAAGAGATGAAGAGAGAATCGTCGATATCCTCCTCGATATCGGAGATGCCGGCAGACAATGCAATATCGGGGAACTGCAGCTGGACGTCCAGGACATGCTGGAACGGTATTACGGCAGAACCTTAAAAGAAATAAACATGACGGGACTCCTTAACGAAATTTTTGCCACGGCGAACAGGTATGGTATAAAGATACCTCCGGGGTTCGCACTGCTTTCCAAGGCTATATTGACGATCGACGGCATTGGAAGGCAGCTTTACCCGGAGTTCGATTTTATAAAAATAGCCGGGCCCTTTGTGAAGCAGCTGATGAAAGAACGGTACAGCCTCCCATACATGGCCAGAGTTCTCAGGGCTAATTTGGGTGAAGCGGCCAGGTCTCTTCTACTTTTACCTGACCTGATAGGTGAAATATACGACAAAGTAAAGAGGGAAAGCATAAAGATAGATTTTGAGTACAATGGCCTCGAAAAGTTCGCCTTCGAGCTTAACCGTATGACCAACAGGCTGGTGTTCAGCATGATAGTTGCGGCGCTGATAATCGGAACATCACTGATAATCCGCTCCAACGCCGGTCCCCACCTTCAGGGCTTTCCCATTATGGGGATATTGGGTTTCGTCCTGGCAGGGGTACTGGGGTTCGGCCTATTGATTTCCATAATAAAGACGGGTATAATGTGAGTGAATTTTTATAGTTGGAGGAAGGGGTATGAATAAAAGAAGATTTAAATTGATTCAGGCTTTACTGGTTGCCGTTCTCGTGTTCAATATCTTTTCTCCCGAAGTGCTGGCTGCCGGTGGTCAGCAAGACATTCCTCCAGAAGTAGATCTCCTGATGAAGCTCTCCGATTTCATCGAACAAAACTACGCCGGCGATGTGGACAGGCTGCAGCTGATTCAAGGAGCCTTACGCGGCATGGTCGATTCTCTGAACGATCCGTATTCGGAGTATTTTTCGCCCGAAGAACTGAAGGAATTTGAACGGTCGACCAGCGGAAATTTCGGCGGAATAGGTATCGTTATAACGACAAAGGACGGCTTTACTACCGTGGTTTCTGTGCTGGAAGGCTCTCCCGCGGCAAGGAAAGGAATAAAGCCCGGAGACAGGATAGTGGAAATCGATGGGAAGGACGTGACCAAATTAACCACTTCGGAAGTGGCGGAGCTGTTAAGGGGCAATGAAGGCACGAAAGTTAGCGTAGGGATTCTTAGAGAAGGCGAAAAGCAGATTTTGAAGTTCGATATAACCCGGGAAATAATTAGGGTAAACCCGATAGAATACAGAATTCTGGAAAAGGGCATCGGGTACATAAAAATCAGCGAATTCAACGAAAATACCGCAGAAAACATAGACAAGGCACTGGCGGCTTTCAAAAACAGCGGTGTCAGAGGATTGGTACTGGACCTCCGCAACAATCCCGGCGGGCTTCTGGATCAGGCCGTTGAAACCGCCAGGCGTTTTGTGCCCAAAGGGCTCATAGTAAAGGTTATCTCCAAAAACGGTAATACCAGGGCTTATTACTCCGATTCGGCCCCTTCTCCCTTCAAGCTCGTGGTGCTTGTTAACGGGGGTTCTGCCAGTGCATCGGAGATACTGGCCGGAGCCATAAAAGACAGAAAAGCCGGAGTAATAGTGGGTGAGAGGACCTTTGGCAAGGCAACCGTGCAGCAGCTTATCAACCTGGGGAGTTTAGGAGGCATAAAACTTACCATCGCCAGATACGTCACGCCCAGCGGGATTGATATAAACGAGACCGGCATCGTACCGGATATAGAAGTAAAGCAGGATACCTCCGACCCCACAAAAGATTTCGTGCCGCTTAAGTCCACGAGGCCTCTTAAGTACGGCTGCATAGGCCTTGATGTTATGGGACTTCAGCAGCACCTGCGGTTCCTCGGCCTGTTTAATGGTGAACCCGACGGCGTATTCGAGCAAAGGACCAAAAAGGCGGTAGAAGATTTTCAGGCTAAAAAAGGATTCCCAGTAAACGGAATTGCCGACGAAAAACTGCTGGAAGCTCTTGATGGGGCCGTGAATGAGGCGCTTAAGTCTCGCGAGGATCTACAACTCAAGAAGGCTCTTGAAGTCTTAAAGGGACTTTTAACTGAAAAAACAAAAAGAGCTGTATAAAATAATAACGCGGTATATTAAAGCTTTGAAATTCGGCTAAAATTATAAATTCATGAAATGCTCCTTGGGCAGTAAAAGAAAATGAAATATCAAGAAAAACTATAATTATGACCATAAACTGATTTTAGTTAAGTTTGCTCTGATAACAGTTAAATTGTATAATGTATGCAGTATGAACATGTAGCTAAGGAGGACGGAGAATGGATCAACTATTGTACGGCATTCTATCTTTAAAACTATCTCAGGTCATAATGTTTTTAATCGGTGGTGTTCTTATTTATCTAGCTATTAAAAAAGAGTACGAACCAATGCTTTTGCTGCCCATTGGCTTCGGTGCAATTCTGGCTAACATCCCTTTTTCTTCGGCAATAGGCGATGAAGGTTTTTTGACATTACTATTTAAAGCAGGAATACTGACAGAACTATTTCCCGTGTTGATATTTATCGCCGTGGGAGCCATGATCGACTTTACTCCCCTTCTGCAGCAACCCTTCATGCTTTTCTTCGGTGCTGCGGCCCAGTTCGGCATATTCTTTACCATGGCCATGGCGGCTTTATTTGGATTTGATCTTAAAGAGGCGGCATCTATTGGAATAATAGGTGCGGCTGACGGTCCCACTTCGATTTACGTGGCTACCAAATTCGCACGGCATTTACTGGCCCCTATTTCGGTAGCGGCCTATTCCTATATGTCCCTGGTTCCCATCATTCAGCCGCCGGTTATCAAATTGCTGACAACTTCGGCTGAGAGAAAAATTCGTATGAAACCGGAGTTTAACGTAAAAATTTCAAAAACGGTTTTGATTCTCTTCCCCATAGTCATTACCATCATAGCAGGAATAGTTGCTCCCGTAAGCGTGGCCCTCGTCGGTTCCTTAATGTTCGGCAATTTAATTCGTGTATGCGGTGTTTTGGACAGGCTTTCCAAAGCGGCCCAGAACGAACTGGCAAATCTTGTTACGCTTCTTCTTGGAATTACCATTGGTTCAACAATGACCGCAGAACAGTTCTTAAACCCCTCGACATTGCTGATTATAGCTATGGGCCTGGTGGCGTTTATCTTTGATACCGCCGGCGGTGTCATATTCGCAAAAATCCTCAACCTTTTCCTCAAAAATAAAATAAATCCCATGGTCGGAGCAGCGGGTATATCTGCGTTTCCCATGTCCGCCAGAGTTATTCAGAAATTGGCACAGCAGGAAGATCCGTCAAACTTTGTGCTGATGCAGGCAGTAGGTGCTAACGTGGCGGGACAGTTAGGCTCCATTATAGCGGGCGGTTTAATCCTTACACTGGTAAAATAAGATAAAGGAGGAATTCCGTTGGAGGTTTTTTTTGAGACATTACGGTTGATGGTAATAGGCATGGCCGGCGTATTTACCGCTATATCACTCTTTTATGTTATGATAAAATTAATGATAAAACTCTTTCCGCGAGATAATAAAATCCCGGCGGATGCCCGAAACTGACTCTGATCTTGACATTCTCTGTGTTTGGAGTATAATAATGTAAAAAAGTTAAGAGAAATAGGGGTAAGTTATGGGCGACGTATATATATTCGGACATAAAAATCCGGACACCGATTCAATTTGTTCTGCAATTGCATACAGTGATTTCAAAAATCTCACTGAAAAAGGCCACAATTACATTCCCGCTAGATTAGGCGCGGTCAGCAGAGAAACGCAATATGTTCTGGACTATTTCGGCGTAACCGTTCCCCGGCTTATAGAAAATGTTTACACACAAGTATCCGATATACAGTTTGATGAGCCAGTAAATGTAAATAAAGATGCTTCAATCTTTCAGGCCAGGGAAATGATGATTAAGCATAACGCCGGGACGATAAACATAGTGGATGACGATGGTAAATTTCTGGGCCTTGCTACGCTGGGGGACATTTCAAAGACCTACTTAGAATCTTCATTAGATTTTTCCCAATATAAAGTACCTGTAAAAAATATTGCAGAAACCTTGAAAGGCGAAGTTCTCGTCTTGAAAGAAGAGGTATTCAGCGGGAATATTTTTGTGGCGGACATGCAGATAGACGATATCCAAAGCCGCATAAAAGAATGCGATATATTGATAGCTGGCAATAGGAAAGATGTTCAACTCATGGCTGTCAAAGGCGGAATAAAAATCCTTGTAGTCACAGGGAGCCATGAGGTAACGGACGATGTATTAAGGGCCGCTAAAGCGAACGGCGTAACGGTGATAAAAGCGCCTTGCGATACGTTTGATGCCATGAAATTGATAAATCAGAGCATACCCGTTCAGTACAGCATGAAAACCCAGGATCTAGTCACTTTTAGTTTGGAAGATACGATTAATGATGTTAAGGAAACAATGCAGAAGTACGCGTACAGAAGCTTCCCTGTTCTGGACGGCCGGAAGAGGCCCGTGGGTATGCTGGCAAGGCACCACATAAAGGATTATCCCAGAAAAAACGTAATACTAGTTGACCATAATGAAAAGTCTCAGTCTGCAGAAGGAATCGAACAGGCGAATATCCTGGAAATCATAGACCACCACAGATTAGGGGGTCTTGAGACCGAACAACCCATCGTATTCACAAACCGGCCCGTAGGCTGCACTGCGACTATAATTTTAAGATGCTATGAAGAAAAGAACCTTGTGCCATCAAAAGAAATAGCAGGCCTGATGTGCGCTGCCATATTATCGGATACCCTCATATTTAAATCGCCCACGTGTACCGACGAAGACGTAAGAGCGGCAAAAAAACTCGCCGGCATAGCCGGTATAGAAATTGAAAAATTCGGAAGGGCAATGTTTGAGGCGGGGACATCTCTGGAGGGGAAAACCGAAGAAGAGATATTTTTTACCGATTTTAAAGAGTTTAAAGTAGGAGACTTCAAATTTGGCGTAAGCCAGGTGAATACTTTTAGTAATGCCTCGGAACCCCTCAAAAACCGCCTGATACAATTCATGGAAAAACTGAGGGCCGACAGGGAGTACGACTTCCTGCTCCTTATGCTGACGGATATAATCAATGAATCTTCCGAGTGTCTGTTTGAGGGTAATCATGATGAACTAATTAAAAAGGCTTTCGGTGTGGATTTTGCTGGATACAGCTTCTTACTGCCCGGTGTTGTTTCCAGAAAAAAGCAGGTTATCCCGAGGATCATATCAGCTATAAATTCTCTTTCATGATTCGGGCAGGAAACCGATGACTGCATATATGCCCTCATTGTCGATCGAATGTATTACTTCAAGATCGGCTTGCTTCATGTAGCAGGCTACCTCGTCCGCGAGCGGGAGAAGATGATGGGACACGGGTGAGCCTGCCGACCGGTGAACGGCGTTAATTTTTTCCCGGCTTTCCGAATGACATATAACCAGCCTGCCTCCCGGATTCAACAGGGAGGCGGTTTTTTTTACGCATTTTTGCTTGTCTTCAACATGAGGAAATACCGTATCGCGTAAAAAGGCCCGCGGCAACGATGTCTTTGATTTTATCTTGCATTATACATACCACCTTGAAAACTTTATGAGTAACATATAATAAAGAAAACGTAACACGATGTCTTAAAAAAATATTTTCATAAATCAAATAATGCCCGTTACGGACAATCGGGAATGTTTTACGCCCTTCAGGGAGGATTAACAAAGTTCTATCCACTTTGATTTACCAAGGAAATTAAAAGATTCTGCACGGCCTCTATCATGTGCTCATGGGTGTAGCGTTCCATTACCGTTCGGCAGGCTGTACGGGCCATTTTTTCCGCATCACCGGGGTTTTTTATAACGTATTCCATGGCTTCAGCAAGGGCACGGGGGTTGTCGGGCGGCACCAGCATGCCGGTTACTCCGTGTCTTATTATTTCCGGATTTCCTCCAACGTCGGTGGCTATGACCGGTTTTCCCATGGCCATGGCTTCCAGCAGTGAAAGGCTCAAACCCTCGCTGCGCGAGGAGAGCACCAGCATATCCGAATTTTGCATTATGCGGTATATATCCCGGCAGAACCCCAGGAAATTCACCCTTCCTTCCAGTCTCAGGTTCGATACTAAATTTTTTAACTCCCGTTCGAGAGGGCCGTTACCGGCTATATAAAAGACTACCTCTATACCGTCGTTGGAAAGCCTCTCGACCAGGATGGCGCAGGCCTTAAGAAATACGTCAACTCCCTTGTCCGGGATGAGACGGGATATGTTCAGAATCGCAACGGGTTTTTGCCGGCATTCACCGTTGCTTCCGGTGTATTTTGCTATAAGATGCGGATCTATGCCGTTGTATATAACTTCGATTTTTTCCGTGGGAATTGCCCACATCCTGCTGATCTCTCGGGCCATACGGTGCGACACGGTTATAATTTTGTGATTGCGCCTCAACAAATGTCCGGCAGCGCGGTTTATAAAATTTTCCTTCGGGAAATTGTGAACCGTTGTTACGATGAAGGGGGTACCGGCGGCGAGGGCGGCAGTAGTGCCGATTATAGCCGCGGCCAACCCGTGGGCGTGAATTATTTCAATCCCTTCTTTTTTGAGAAGCCTGACGATGTCGAAGAGGGATCTTGCCACCGCTATGGGGCTTCGACGGTCCCCCAGTTTAATGCTGTGGACTTTTACGTTTAATTTCTCCAGATTCCAGGTATCCGGGTTGTCGTCCGAAAGGGCGAGGAATATGTCGAATTTAGCTTTATCGAGACCCCAAAGGAGCTGTTCCACGTGGCGCTTCATGCCACCTTCGGAGTCCCGGACCAGTTCTAGGAGTTTTATCTTCTGCATTTCAATCGACCTGCCGGTGAACTGTTATTTCTTCGGCTATCAGCAGCAAAACCGGCAACCCCAGAAAAATCGCCATGGTTCCTGCTGCTACGATGCCCGAATCGTTGAAAATAAACCCCAGAATGCAACCGATGCTGGCGCCGGCAAATCCGGCGTAAAGTTGTTGGTACCTACTAAATATTTTTTTCATGGTATCGGGGGGTCTAAAGGAAAGGGAAATTATGACCGCAATGGTTGTGATCAATACCCGAGTCCAAGGTGTGTACTTAAACAGCCTGTAGTTCATAGAGAGTTTACGCGTTGCGATGGAGAATACAGGATTGATTCCATTTTCTTTCACCAAGGCCACCGTCTGGCTGATATGACTGGGAGGTCCTACTACGGTTGCCAAGAAAAACAACAGTGCCAGCATGAGCGCCATCCCGGCGCCAATGCCTCCGAAGGTCTTCAGGTTAAGCCTCGAGCCGGAGAGCAAAAGCAGAGTGGTCAAAAAGGCTCCGTAAGCGCTGATGGCTCCACCCACATTGCTGCCAAAAAACGGGGATGATATGAGATAAAAGACCGAGCCGAAAACGAAAAGGCTAACTGCGAGCGACGTAAGGCGATTTTTAATTTTAATTTCGTCAAGCATGGCGGTAATACCGATGGTCGTAGATCCTATGAGTACGCCCTCGTATTCGTTACCAAGGCCGTAATAGCGGGCACCCGCTATAGGGTCATGTCCCAATACCGAAGTTCCTAAAAGCCGTGCACCGGATAACAGGTCGGCGGTTATTGCCGATGCGGTGAGCAGGCTTATAAAAGTAATAGCGCCAAGGGTACTTTTAAATCTCATGCCGATTGACGCTACTGCCGTAGAGATGATAAAGGTCCAGGCGTACCTGTAAAATAAAGTTTCCCCCGGGAGTAACGGAAGTACAAGGAAAACCAGCGGTACCGCCATATTTGCAAGGATAAAGGGCTTTGCGAAAGCAAGCCAGTTCTTTTTAAAATAAATTAAAAGCAGAAATGCTATGGAGACAGCTATCTGCATGGCTACATACGGCTTTATAAGATAAGCCCTCTGAATATATGTATTAACCGCTTTACGGTTGGTATCGAGGAGGAAATTGTAGGCCCCTGAAAAATCTATACTTTCTATGGGATTGCCCAGCATAACCGCCGGCACCGGGATCCGGAAAAAATCAAGTACAGTTGGAGCTATGTCAATATTGGAGATTATACCGGGACGGCGGGTGGTGGCGGATCGCGCAAGGCCCGGGTCCATCTTGGGGCCGGCCGCTATGAACGGAGTGAGTAGCTTACGTTCAGAATACCCCTGGTGGGATGGGAAGGGCGTCACGATCATCAACAGGTCTTTTTTTAGGTCCAAAGCCGCTGCCACCCTTCCGATGAATTCATCTGCATCCTTCAGGGCCTTTTTACGGTGGTATTCGTACATTTTCGGAGTGACGAGGTTAATACAGTCGTTAGCTCTGACGGTATCGCCCAGATGGATTACTATAAGGCCGCCTTTTGCTTTTAATTCAATAAACTTTGCGTAAAGTTTTTCATAGTCGGTTTTTACGA
The DNA here is from genome assembly GCF_000144645.1 of Thermosediminibacter oceani DSM 16646. Taxonomy (NCBI): domain Bacteria; kingdom Bacillati; phylum Bacillota; class Clostridia; order Thermosediminibacterales; family Thermosediminibacteraceae; genus Thermosediminibacter; species Thermosediminibacter oceani. The sequence continues at coordinate 1,493,350 of NC_014377.1, read as the reverse complement.
AAAAAGGGCTTTTGCTATCTTTTTTGTTGATATCACTCCCCACATACCCCGAGTTTACTACACCACTAGTATCCATTGCTATTAGTGCCGCAAGCCTGTTTTTTTCCAAAGGCGTATCCGCGTTACCCAGGATTGATACGGGTATACCGTTGTTTTTTAAAAGCTCCCCCAGAAGTCCCGGTATTATCTCGTGATCCTGTTTTTTGTTTTCCGAAATTATGGCAGGAATATCTAGCTGAACGATATCACTTTTGGCAGCGGTAACACCGGTGTACATTTCAAAGGCGCTGCCTGCGTCTGACGTTTCATACGCTTCGAAGGCCATCAGAGCTTTTTTGCCTTTGCCGCCGGCATGGGCTCTGGTTCCCGCTCCGAGAGTAAGGTAGCTGCTGGCTGGATCGTAATTCCTAGCAGTCCTTATGTTCATTAGGCCAGCGACGCCCCGGTCCATAAGTCCGCGTATGTTGGGATAATCACCGTTCAGGTCCTCAAGGTTTATACGGTCGAGAACGATCATTACAGCCAACCGGTGGGAAGCACCGGTATCCGCGGCGACGGGGGATGAAAAAAACAGAAGAGTAAATATTAGGAGGAAAAAAGCGACCTGTCTTTTCAACATTGGAAACACTCTCCTGAGTCTTGATTTTACAGTTTATATTATTGAATTAAAACTTCTTTTTTATGATTCTGCTGTAAAGTTTTAAAAACAAATCATATTTAATCCTGTAATGGTAAATACTAGGAAATAGAATATCACCTGTCGGGGGGCTGTAACTTTGAAGGAGTGCTTTTATCGTTTCAGCCTTCTATACAAGTTTGTGAACAGAATATTCCCGCTGGTTGATGCGGAATTAAAAAAATATACGACTCTCGCAGAAAGAATTCCGGATCCGGTGTTAAGCCATCAGGCACTGGAGAGCATAAAGGAAAAGAAGTTCCACTGTCAGGGCGGCAGCGTATACGCTCTGTACCCCGGTGTTTCGCAAAAGGACATGGTGCATTTCATAGTGTCGTACCAGACCATTAGCGATTACCTGGACAATTTGTGCGATAGGGCGGGAGTCATGGAAGAAAAGGCTTTCAGGCAGCTTCACCTGGCCATGATCGATGCCCTGCTTCCGGGGGAGAGTTACAACGATTATTACAAGTATTACCCTTACAGAAACGATGGCGGGTACCTTACGTTATTGGTCAGCGAGTGCAAAAAATTTATATCCACTCTGCCCTCTTATACTGTAATAAGGGAGAAGATTCTCTTTCTGGCAAGGCTTTACTCGGATCTGCAGGTATACAAACACCTGGCGCCGGAAATCAGGGAGTGCAGAATGGCCGGTTGGTTCAGCAACTACCTGGATTACTTCCCCGAAATCAGCGGGTGGGAGTTTTCCGCAGCCGCCGGTTCTACGCTGGGAATTTTTATGTTAGTAGCGGCGGCTGCCGATCCGGAACTGGATAACCTTGAGGCCTGGAAAATATTTCAATCGTATTTTCCCTGGATCTGCGGCCTGCATATCCTGCTAGACTACTACATCGACCTGGATGAGGATAAGGATGGCGGCGACCTTAATTTCGTTAGTTACTACCAAAACAGGATAAAGTGTTTAGAACGGTTGAAGCTGTTTTACCAAAATTCCCTGGAAGAATCGGCAAAATTAAGATACCCAAATTTTCATACCACGGTCGTGGACGGCCTCATGGCCATGTACCTCTCGGACCCAAAAGCCTTTACCGGCGGGCGCGAGCCCTTAACGGCGGAGCTTTTAAACCGCTGCGGATTTTATGCCAAGCTGATGCACGGCTTTTGTTGCAGGCTTAGAAAAACAGCCAGGCTTTGATTATCTTTTTCTTAACATTACCTTCTCGGAAAGGTCCGCCAGTATTTGCTTATAAATCGAATCAGGGAGTTCGTTTAAGATTTCTTTGGCCTTTTTAACGCATTCTTCGGCCTTTGCATATGCTTTCGTGATGGCACCCGAATGCTTGAGATCACGGATAATCTGGTACTTCATATCTGTCGCAAGGTTTCTTTCCATCAGGGTATACCGGTATTTTGCCTCCCACACCCTGTCCCGCAAAAAGTATATATAGGGAAGGGTTATTTTTCCCTCTTCCAAGTCGTGAGCTACGGGCTTCCCCATCTCGCTTGTATCGCCGGTTATATCCAGGATGTCGTCGACTATCTGGAAAGCGTAACCCAGATAGAGGCCGAAAAGTCCCATTTTTTCTATCTGCACCTCATCGGCTTTACCGCAGTCGGCGCCTGATTTGCAGCAGGCTGCGATGAGCGATGCCGTTTTTTTCTCTATGGTTCTAAAATAGCGATCTTCATCAACCGTTAAGTCCGGACTCTCACGAGCCTGTATGATCTCGCCCGTGCACATCTCCTGGATGGCCTCGACCAAGTACCCCATACACCGATTCAGGTTCTGTCTGCAGAGCACTTCAAAAGCTTTAGCGAATATGTAGTCGCCGGCAAGGACTGCCGTATGGTTGCCGTAAACGTAATTTATCGTGGGGCGGTTCCGTCTGTAATCCGACCGGTCTATCACGTCATCGTGTATCAGGGAAGCGGTATGTATTAGTTCAGCGGCTACGGCCGAATAGATCATTTTCGTGTTTACAGGAGAAAAGCAAAGTCCTGAAAGCAGTACCAGCTTGGGCCTGAGCCGCTTTCCACCGGCAAAGAAGTCTTTCAGTATACCGCGGATCGATTCATCGCCTTCCTCGATGACCCGCATTAATTCATTTTCAATGAGCTTCATTTCCTTAGATATCTGAGGGATATCATCTAGGTTGGGATTCACGGTAGAAATCATGGTTCTGCTCCAATCTTTTATTATCGTTGTTTAAGGATATTTTTATCCCGGCCTGATTTTTTTATACAGTTGATTCGCAGGTTATATTGTTGTGATACCCGGCAGTGCAAGTTATTCGTTGATATTTTATACGAAAAATGATACAATATGACCATAAATATAAAATGGTCATATATTTTAAAGGAGGCACATATAATGCCTGCTGCGTTTTCTGAAAAAGAAAAAACTCTAATTAAGAGTAGATTAATAGCCGCAGCTGAAGATTGTTTGCAAAAATATGGAGTTAAGAAAACCAGCGTTGAACATCTCACTAAAATGGCAGGAATTTCAAAGGGAGCGTTTTATATATTCTACAGTTCAAAAGATATGTTATTTTTTGAAGTTGTAGAAAAGATTCAGAACGCAATATTCAGTCAATTAATGGAAAATCTGTCTAAAAAAGATTCTGACCCTAAAACCAAATTTATTGATGCTATTTTTAAAGCTCTTATGCTCGTAAAAAATTCTTCTTTGATTAATCTTATCCAAAGCAATGAAATGGAGATTATTTTGAGAAAGCTGCCGGATGAAGTGATTAAAAAACATCACTCTTTTGATTCTATATTTATAAAAAACCTGTTAAAAGTATTGGAAATCGAGGAGTGTGGCAATATCGATACTATTTCGGCAGCTTTAAGAGCGATTTTTGTTACAGCATTGTATGAAAAACAAATAGGTGAATACTATCACGAAGCTATAAAGCTGTTGGTTACGGGATTGGCAGAACAGATATTTAAGGGGAATGACAATTGGAATGGAGGATTGAAAAATGAAAGTAATCGAGGTGCATAATTTGACAAAAAAATTTAGGAATTTGATTGCGGTTAATAATATTTCATTTAAAAAGGACCTGGAGAAATATATGGTTTCTTAGGGTTAAATGGCGCCGGAAAAACTGCTGCGATACGAATGTTACTCGGAATGATAAAGCCAACACAGGGGACTGTGTTGCTGTTTGGGAATAATGTGGGATACTTAGTCGAAACCACTCATTCATATCCTAACCTTACGGTTAGAGAAAACCTTGAAGTGTATCTTCATTTAAGAAAATTAACCGATAACAAGTTAATAGACAACGTTATTGAAAGATTAAAGCTCTCGGATTATCGAAATACTAAGGCCAAATATCTATCGTTGGGCAATTTACAGCGATTGGGATTAGCAAAAGCGTTAATGCATGAACCCAAACTACTCATTTTAGACGAACCTATGAATGGATTGGATCCAGCGGGGATTATAGAGATTCGGCAGATACTTGTAGAGCTTTCTAAACGAGGAACCACTATTTTTATTTCCAGTCATATCTTAAGCGAGATTGCTAAATTGGCCACAAAAATCGGCATAATACATAAGGGCAGGCTTATTAAAGAATTAGAATCGGAACAATTAGAGCAACAGGTTTTAAAGAAATTAATAGTAGAAACTCGTGATAATATGAAAGCTGTAGAATTGCTAAATAATAGTATTTTTTCAAGTATTAATGATGAAGGTATGATTGAAATATACGATTACAAAGCAATAAGTAATCCTGAAATTATTTGTAAAGGTTGGTTAATGCCGGTTTGCCTCCAAGAACCTTATATGTTTTTGAAGAGGATTTGGAATCCTTCTTCATAAGAACCATAAGCAACGAGGAGGGTTAATGTATGAAGGGGCTAAAAAGAGCATTTATTGCGGAACTATTGAAACTAAAGCACTCGAACGCAATATGGGTTAGTTTTGCTGCTTTTGCTTTGGGGCCCATTATGGGTTGCCTTATAATAATAATTTTGCAAAACCCAATATTAACTCATAAATTAGGAATTATAAGTGCTAAAGCCGCTATACTGACTTTTTCTGCCGATTGGAATTCTTATTTTTCTTTTTTATCGCAAGTAGTGGGATTTGGAGGAATAATAGTATTCGGTTTTGTTGCAAGTTATATCTTTGGAAGGGAGTACGTGGACAGAACGGTGAGGGATTTACTCTCATTGCCGGTTTCTCGTGATAAGATATTAAATGCGAAATTTTTTGTTTATTTTGTCTGGTGCTCTGGCCTAACAATCTCTAATTTAATTTTGGGACTTTTAATAGGGAGAGCATTGAACTTAACGGTTGGGAGCATGGAGTTTTCTATGAAAGCCTCAAGACCTATTTTATCACCGCTCTATTAGCTATGGCCTTAGGTACACCGATTTCTTTTTTTGCATTGTGGAGTAAAGGTTATTTAGCACCTTTAGGTTTTTTAGTGTTAACTTTGATTTTGGATCAGTTTATCGCGATTACCAATATACGATATTATTTTCCATGGTTAATTCCCGGTTTATACAGCGGTGCTCTCGGCGAGTTTAAAAGTCTATTGAATATATGGAGTTATTTGATATTGGCCTTTACTTGTATAGTTTGCTATGCATTGACGATAATATGGTGGAAATACACCGATCATACATAAAGGCTATTATAAGGAAAAAAAGCACCGATTTTTGGATACACAGCCAAAAAGCGGTGCTTGCCTGAAAAGATTTTTTTATTGGCAGAAAAACCTATTCCAAATCCAAATAATCGATATAATTCATTATATTGGCGTTTTTATCTATTATTCCTTTAATTTTGGCTGTTTTGCATGTCATGATGGTGGTGATACCCGGTCCGTGACCCATCTTGACGCAGTCGCTGTGTATTACTACGCCGATGGTTACGGCTCCTTTTAGATAACCTCTTCCGTAAGTGTTATCGCAGTCTTTGAGTAAAACCAAATCGCCGAACCTTAACCGGTCAAGGCCGAGGTTTTGGATTTCGTCTTTGTCGCCGGTCATTATATCATAGTCTCCGCTGAAAGCTGTTGCCGCGCCAAGGCCGGAACCCATGAGGTGTGCCGGGGCTTCGGCGACAACTGGGACTTTAAGTATGCCGTTTTCTTCAATTATAGGTATTTTTAAGAACAGGCGGGGATCGATGTTCATTACCACGATTTCGGGGTAGTCGAGAAGTTTTAGCCCCTGTCCCCAGGCTTTGATGAGTATTTTATCATCTACCGCCATTTTTTCCATGTCTTCTTTTTTGAATTGGAGGATGACATGCTCGATTCCTCCGTGTTTTCCTATAACAACCCCTTTTGCACCTTTTGCGTCGCCGGTTACTACCCTCGCCTCATTTCCTATGCATGACAGCATCATAAGGGCGTTGTTTTCGTTTTTATCTTCGTTTCTTATTGAAACGCCCGGTTCTATGTGGTCGCCGGACAATCCGAAAGCGGAGTCGCCGAGGCTTACGTTGTATGTAATGCCTCCGGTAGCCGGCAGTATATTTACGCTTCCGTCATATCCTATCCTAAAAGGTGATGCGGCAACGGGATGATGGATTTTTCCCTGAACCGATTGAATTACCGTTTTTTCGATGTTGGTCCTTAACATTTCTACACCTCCTTTCACGGACTTTTATTCATCATCCGAAGGATCATTATGGCTATGGGTTAGCTGAACGTATAGCGATTTACGTCTTTACTTTATGTAGTTTACGACGTTCCTTTTCCTTTCAATGGGGCGTGGTTGCTTTGCTGGGTCGGGATACCCCAGGGCCACGGTGAAAAACGGCTCGTAGCCGTCCGGGAGAGAAAATTTTTTCACCTCTTCCTCGATTTTAAACAGAAAACTTGTAAGGCCTATCCAGCATGCACCCAGCCCGAGGCTGTGAGCAGCCAGCAGCATGTTCTGCGTGGCAGCGCTGCAGTCGATCAAGGCGGAATAAGCGTCCTTCCTGCCCGATACCACGATTATCGTGGGCGCATTGTAAAATAGGTGAAATCTCTCGTTGCGCCCCATGGCAGCTATCCATTCTATCTCCGATTCAGCCATGAGCTTTTTTGTCACGCGGCTGAAGTGGTCTATTAATTCCTTGTCCTGTATTACGGTGAAATGCCAAGGTTGCTCGTTGTGCCCGCTGGGGGCATGGATCGCCGCCTCGATGATCGTCTGTATTTCCTCTTCCTTTATCTGTTCCGGCCTGAACCGCCGGATGCTCCTGCGGGTTTTTATGGCATTGATGACCTCGTTCATAATATTTCCCTCCTCTTGAAAATAGACTTCCATACCACTCACTAAATAATATATCATAAAATAACGTCATATTACGGCTGGTTAAAAGAAAAAGTTTCAACAATTGAGCGCTTGTTTTTTGAATTTACGAATTAGTATTGCTCGTTGTTTTAAAGTTGTGTATGATGATTGTATATGATGATTGATTCGCTATTTAGCTTTATTTTTTCATCTTTTTGATTTTGTAATTTGACTGTAAAATCTTAGGAAATCGGGGGTTCAATGAATGAACACTACTTTTAATGGGGAATGGAAATCTGACGATATAAAAGCGGATCTGCACATTCATACAACAGCTTCCGATGGCACCTGGCGACCAAAAACCCTGCTGAAAAAGCTGATAAGTGCAGGGATTAAACTTTTTGCCGTAACCGACCATGATACCACGGAAAATCTTGCTGAGACCGCTGCGCTAGCTAAAGAATACGGTCTCAAATTTATAAACGGAGTGGAGGTCAACACCACTTATAACAACCATAATTATCATATTCTTGGCTTGGGAATCCAACCTGAAAACGAGGAGCTGCAGAGGCTGCTGAAAAGAAACCGGCAATTAATGGAGGAAAAGGATGATGAAAGCATAAAATATCTCGAAAGGAAGTATCCGATTGTTTGCTTCGATGAATATAAAGAGTATAAAAATAACCCGGATAGAGGAGGATGGAAAGCTTTAAATTACTTGATCGATAAAAAGTTATGCAGAAGCTATAAAGACTTTTTCAGCTTATTCGGCGACTGGGGGAACCCTTTTGAAAAACTCGAATTCGTATCGCCCGGCGAAGCGATAAAAGCGATTTGCATGGCCGGAGGGGTTCCTGTATTGGCACACCCGGGTGCGTCGTTTTACGATAAGGATTATAAGGCTTTAATTACCTTCATGATAGGTGAGGGGATTAGAGGTATAGAATGCTATCATCCCGAGAATAGCCCTGAAATAACCCGGTACTGTCTTGAAATATGCAAATCAAATAATCTACTGGTGACCGGTGGTTCGGATTGTCATGGGGAGTTTGTCGCCAGTAGGTGTTTGGGGGTTCCCGATATACGCTTTTCACAGTTAAGGCTGGATGGGGTTCATATATATTAGGGGAAAGCGTAAATCTCACTCCTTTTAGTGAAGTTAATAACCCGGAAAGAGAGGAGAGTATACTTCCGTGTTTCAACTGAACGGAGAACAGGAGCAGAGGGCTCTAAAGCTGCATCGTGAGAGCATCGTTTTCGACGCCCACTGCGACACCATCCTTCAGGTGTTAGAGGGTAAGCGAACTCTCGGAGAAAGGTCAGAGGAGGGACATTTGGATATACCCAGGCTCAAAAGCGGGGGAATTAAAGTCCAGGTATTTTCGGTGTTCGTGCGGCCCGAATGGTACGGCGACGCGGTCCACGCCACGCTGAAAGGGATTGCCGCATTAAAGCGGGAGTTCGAGAAAAACGCTGGCGACGTGGTCCTGACCAGGTCCGCCGACGGTATTAAAAAAGCTGCGGCGGAAGGGAGGATCGCTGCGCTGATAAGTATTGAAGGCGGTGAAGCCCTCCGGGGAGACCTGGATATGCTTGGAATATACTCGGAACTGGGAGTTTCTTCAATGATTCTCACCTGGAACAATAGAAACGCGATTGCCGACGGTGCTGGCGATATCAGGAGCGGAGGAGGGCTTTCGAGTTTTGGAGTCGAGGTCATAAAGGAAATGGAGAGGCTGGGAATGGTGGTAGACCTGGCCCACATATCTCCGAGAGGTTTTTGGGATGTTATAGAAACGGCCACAAAGCCGGTAATCGTCTCCCACTCGCTTCCCAGGAAATTCATGGATATTCCAAGGAACCTCGATGACGATCAGATAAAGGCCGTAGCGGAAAAAGGAGGAGTTATCGGGGTGAGTCTTTACTTTGCCAGTTACGGCGGTGAAGGAGGGAACCTGGAAAAGCTGCTGGATGCCATCGATTACATAGCCAGCATCGGGGGAGTGGACTGCGTCGGTCTCGGTTCCGACTTCGATGGTTTTAGCGGTGAGGTTCCGGGATTGGAATCCTGTGAAAAGTTCTGGAATATTACCCGTGGCCTCGTATACCGGGGTTACTCCGATGAAGACATCGGGAAAATCCTGGGGAATAACTTCATCAGGGTATACGAACAGGTGCAGAGCAAATGAAGAAAGGAGAATTTGCCATGCTATTTGGCGCCCATATATCGATTTCAAAGGGTTACGAAAACGCGGTGAAAGAAGCCCTTTCTATCGGGGCCAACACCCTTCAGTTTTTCACCCGGAATCCGCGGGGAGGCGCCGCCAAGGCCCTGGACGAAAACGATATTAAAAAATCTTTTGAGTTGCGGGAGAAGGAAAACTTCGGGCCCATGGTGGCCCACGCGCCCTATACCGTGAACATGGCGGCTAATAAAAATGAGACGGCGGACTTTACGAGGAGGGTGCTCAGGGAAGACCTGGATAGACTGGAAAAGGTGGGGGCTCCTTACCTCGTGATACATCCGGGTAGCCACCTGGGCGACGGAGTGGAAGCGGGTATTGAAAGAATCGCAGCGGTGTTAAAAGAGGTCGTCACAGGCAGGGAAAGGGTGATGGTACTTTTGGAGACCATGGCCGGTTCGGGCAGCGAAGTGGGATATACCTTTGAGCAGCTGTACGATATAATGGATAAAACCGGCATTCCCCATGCCTTCGGTGTGTGTATAGACACCTGCCACCTTTACGGTGCGGGATATGACGTTAAGGACCGCCTGGACGAGGTCCTGGCGGAGTTTGACCGAGTGCTGGGGTTAGATAAAATTAAAGCCGTGCACCTGAACGACAGTAAATTTGGCCTGGCCAGCCGTAAGGACCGGCATGCCAACCTGGGCCAAGGGCAACTCGGGCTTGAAGCCATAAAAAGAGTCATAACTCACCCCGCCTTAAAAGGCAGAGCCTTTTTGCTGGAGACCCCCGGTGGCATGGAAAACTATAAAAAAGAGATAGCGATTTTAAAGGAAATGAGCAAAGAAAATGGCTGAAGATAGGGATGGCTATGAGGGAAAATAATTTAAACGGCAATATGAAGATCAGCGAAGAGGAAAAAGAGCGCATCCGGAAGATACTTGCACTGCTTGAGGAGTCTTATCCGAACGCTACTACGGCCCTGCGGTACGAAAACCCGTTCCAGCTTTTGGTGGCTACGATCCTTTCAGCCCAGTGCACCGATAGGCGGGTTAATCAGGTGACGGCCAGGCTTTTTAAAAAATACAAGGGGCCGGAAGACTTTGCCCGTGCCGAGCGGCATGAACTGGAGGAAGACATAAAGGAATGCGGCCTTTTCAGGAGCAAGAGCAAAAACATAATCGAGACCTCCCGCATTATCGTGGAAAAATACGGTGGCCGCGTTCCGGATGAATTTGAGGAGCTCATTAAACTACCAGGGGTTGGCCGTAAGACAGCCAACGTAATCCTGGCCAACGCCTTCGGGAAACCGGCCTTTGCGGTGGATACCCATGTATTCAGGGTGGCCAGGCGACTGGGGTTTTCCGACGGAAAGGATCCCCTGGGTGTTGAAAAGGACCTGACAGCAAAGGTACCGAGGGAATACTGGATAAAGGCCCATCACTGGCTCATCAACCACGGACGGCGCGTCTGTACGGCCAGAAAACCAAAATGTGAAAATTGCGTTCTGAAAGATTCATGCCGCTATTATACTTATGAATACAATAGAAATGGGTCTTGATCTGCTGTAACAGTGGGTTCCCTGCTATTATGTATGAAAAGAAGGGAGAGGGGTTTCCGTGGATTACAAAAAATACGTATCGGAAGGCGTTAAAAAAGTCCGAATTTCCACCATAAGGCATTTTTTTAATCTGGTAAACCAGATGCCTGAAGCAATATCCCTATGCATAGGAGAGCCCGATTTTGTCACTCCTTCCCACATAAGCGGTGCGGCCAAAAGGGCTCTCGACGAGGGAAAAACCTCCTACACTCCCAATCCCGGCCTGATGGAACTTCGCCGCGAGATAGCTGATTATCTAAAACGCCGTTTCGGGCTTCAGTACTCTCCGGAAACGGAAATAATAGTCACAATTGGTGCCAGTGAAGCCATCGACGTGGCAATTAGGACGTTGTTAAACCCTGAGGACGAAGTGCTTATTCCCGAACCCTCTTTTGTGGCGTATAAACCCTGCACGATTCTCGCAGGGGGCAGGCCGGTTTTTGTGCCTACGTACCAGGAAGACGAATTCACCCTGAAACCCGATATACTGGAAAGGTACATAACTCCCAGGTCAAAGGTACTGATACTGAACTATCCCAATAACCCAACGGGAGCGGTGATGAGCCGCAAACAGTTGGAAGACATCGCCCGAATTGTCGAAAAGCACGATCTCATCGTTGTTACCGATGAGATATACGCAGAGCTCACTTACGGCGTCGAGCATACGGCTTTTGCGACGATTCCGGGGATGCGCGAGAGAACGGTGACGATAAACGGCTTTTCAAAGGCCTATGCGATGACCGGCTGGAGGCTGGGATACATTGCGGCTCCCGAGGGCCTGGCGTCAGAGATGCTCAAAGTCCACCAGTACAGCGTCACCTGCGCTCCCACCATGGGACAGTATGCCGCGATAGAAGCTCTGAGAAACGGTGACGCCGATATAGAGCTGATGCGCAGCGAGTATGACAAAAGGCGGATTTTTCTTTTGAACAGCCTGAAAAATATGGGTCTCGAGTGCTTCGAGCCGAAGGGCGCCTTTTACATTTTCCCGTCTATAAAAAATACCGGCCTTTCGTCGGAGGAATTCGCCGAGAGGCTCCTGAAGGAGAAAAAGGTGGCAGTGGTCCCCGGCAGCGCCTTCGGGGAGACCGGCCAGGGCTTTATAAGAATAGCCTATGCCACATCGATGGCAAACCTCGAAGAGGCAGTAGATAGAATCGATGCTTTTTTGAAAGAAATAAAATACCGGCCTTAAACGGCCGGTACAGCTTGTAGACAAAGCCGCTTTTAGGATGCATAACCTAAAAGCGGCTTTTTGTTGAAGGCGAAGAAAATTTTTAAGAAAAACGAATGTAAAGCGGGGACTGTTGGCGGAAACGTTCCCCGTCTTTTCTTCCATAAAGCCAGCTTTTTTAAATTCATGCATGCGAAAAGAAGCGTGAGGTAATGTCCAACTTTCCTCAAGCCTCGTAGATTTGTATAGCGCATGCCATGCTTTTCCTTCGCATCGGCAAATACCCGCTCGATGGTCTGGCCGCGCATTTTGTATAGTTCTTTACCCCATTGGGTGTGTCTTATATCTTCCGCTATTTCTATGTAATGCTCCCATATATGCCGAGTTATGATTTTTGTGTAATTTTTACTTTTGGTGCACTGTAGGCGCATGGGACATTTACAGCATATTTGGGGGTTGCTCCTATATTCCCGGTATCCCGCCCGGTTGGTGGTGCTGTATTCTAATATTTGGTTGTTGGGGCATATGTAACAATCATAATATTCGTCATAGACGTATTCGCGTTTTTTAAAGTAGCCATCTTTGGTCATCGGCCTCTTGTAGGGCATAACGGGAAGCGCTCCTGCCTCAATGATTTCTCTGCATATCCCGGGGGTTTTGTAGCCTGCATCAACCACTACCGCCTCTATTTTAGAAAATTTATCGTTTACTTCTTGAAATAAATGGGAGAATACCTGGCTGTCATGAACATTTCCAGGTGCTATTTTGACACCAAGGACAAAGTTGTTCCGGTCACAGGCTACAGAAGCTGTGTAGGCAAAGCAGCGCTCTTTTTCCCCTTTTTGAAACATCCCACTTTCAGGATCTGTGGTGCTTACCCTGACTTTTTTAGAGCTATTTTCTCCTTTGTTGTTATCGTCATCATCATCTTCTTCTTCAAAGGGCTTTTTACCGTTTGCTTCCCGTTCGGCGTTGATTTCTTTTAAAAGTTCTTCCTTATATTTTTGAGTCCGTTGCTTAGCGACTTTCTCGATATATTTATTCTTATTGGCACTGGCTTTTATGTGAGTAGCATCGATAAATACTGCATCTGTTTTAACAAACCCGCATTCTATTGCTTCCATCAACACCCGCTCGAATATCTTTTCAAATAGATCACTTTCCTTAAACCGCCGTTCATAGTTTTTTCCAAAAGTTGTTTTTTGCAAGAGGAAATTCCCCATTTTTGCAAAGGTTTTTCCCCAGGCACCGGTGGGGAATTTTTATGTTAACTTAATTGCCTCATGAGTGATTGCCTCATCCGGTAGCTTTGACCATCAAAGATCAATAGGTAACTGTGGTGTATTAGCCGGTCAATCATTGCTGCTGTCATCTGCTCATCGTAGAAAATGCTCGCCCAGCGGCTGAATTCCAGGTTAGTGGTAATTACTACACTGCGACGTTCATAGCAGTCCGAAATCACCTGAAAAAGTAGCTGCGCTCCTTCGCGGTCCAAAGGAACATAGCCCCATTCGTCGCAGATCAGAAGATCTGGTTTGGAAAGCTGTTTCAGTAACCCGGAAAGTTCACCTCCCTTCCGGGCTTCCACCAGCCGGTTTACCAGCGCTGCAGTGCGGAAAAACTTTACGTTGTAGCCTTTTTTACAGGCCTCCACACCGATGGCGGTGGCAAGATGGGTTTTGCCGGTTCCCACGTTGCCGTAAAGGATCAGGTTTTTCTTTTCTTCGAGAAATTTGCAATCTTTTAGGTCCTGCGGTGTAAGCCCCTGCGGGAGTTTGATTTCATCGAATATGTAGCCGGCAAAGGTCTTTATCGTGTAAAAGCCCGCATTTTTCAAAAGCCTGTCCTTTCGGCTTGCGTCTCTGTGCTCCAGTTCTAATCTTAGCAGCTTCAGCAGGTATTCTTCATGGCTTTGAGCCTCGATCTTGTCGCAGTTTTCCACTAGATTGCGGCTGAGTTTTAATGCTTTACAGCAGGCGGGCGATTTCGTCCTTCAGCATAAATTGGCACCGCCTTTCAGAAAGGCTTTGTCATAGTCTTCTGCATTGAAGCGGAATGCAGTGAGTTCAGGAACCCCTTCCGGAATCTTTACCGGCTCCAACTGCGGGGTTATACCCGTTATCCTGTTATGGATGGCTACGAGGCTGTCTAAATCCTGCACTCCGTAAAGGAGAGCCTCGGCTACAGCGTTCACAGCCTGTTCAAAACTGCTTTTGGTACAAAGCACAGCCAAAGCCTTGAGCGCTTTGCCGCGCTCACTTTTGCTTAAGCCGTCGAGGTATTCCCGGAGTGGGTCCGGCAGCATGCTGTATATTCCCGAATACTTAAGGGCTCCCGGACAGCGGGAAAGCTGGGTAAGATATGGCAGCCAGTCCATGCTTTCTTGCTTGTTGTCCCCGTAAAGCCGCCGGTGGCGCACGATTTCCCGGTGGCTCTCATCCAGCGGTATGACCTCATGGGCTGTTATCTTTACAAGCACCCGGCTGTTGGCGTATTTGGGGGCGGTAGAGTATAGGTGCTTTCCACCGTTCAAGCTGAATTTGGCGTAGGCGTTGGTTTTGACTGTTATGTAACCGGCTACCTCGTAAGGAACGGTAGGCAGCTCAAGCAGAGCCTTACGGTCTTCATTAAAAAGTTCGGCTATGGATGCCTCCTTCCGGTAGTGTTCGCGGTGCATGTCCCGGTCGCACAATCGTAAAAGTTCGCGGTTAAAATCCTCCAGCTTTTCAAACCTGGGGACCGGGACAAGGAAGTTGCGCCGGTGGTATCCCACCTTGTTTTCCACATTACCCTTTTCATGGCCGGAAGCAGGGTTACAGAATACCGCTTCAAAACCATAGTGCTGCTTGAACCTCAGGAAGGCGTCGGTTAGTTTGCGCTCTCCATTTTTCGAGAGTTTCACGATAGTGCTGGCGTTATCAAACCATAGCTTACGGGGTACTCCCCCCAAGTGTTCAAATATGTCCTTAAGTCCCTGAAACAGGCATTCCTGGTTTTCTCCCTTGAAAAGCTGGGTATATCCTACGTTACTGTAGGGAAACGACAGGTTCAGATAAAATCCGTGATGCAGCGTCCCGTTTTCGTAAAAGTCTGCCTCACCGAAATCCACCTGCGCTTCACCCGGGATATGTTCCAGCGGCAGACGACATGAGTTGTCCTGGTACAATTCTTTTTTTCTCATGGCTACGTAGCCTGCTACGGTGCGGTAAGAACAGTTAAACTTATCTTGGTATTTTTCACAGAGCCTGTCATAAATCCTTTTGGCGGTATGCCTCTGCTTTTTGCGAGCTTTTTTATCTTCTTCAAGCCACTGATCTATATCCGCCTTGAAAGGGTCGAGTTTTGGGAAGGTATGTTTAACTTCTTCAACTTTAACCCTGGTGTTCCAGTCTTCTTGATAAATATACTTGCGTATAGTTTTTCGGTCTTTTTGGAATTCCCGGGCTATCTCGCTGATATTTTGCCCTTTCATAAAGAACGCTTTTCTGATATTATCAATATGGGTCATTGTGAGCATCCTCCAATCCTCCCTTGCAGTTAAGATTTCCCTAACTACAAGGGTAAAGGTTTTTAGGGGTGCCTGCAATGACCTTTGCAAATTTGGGGATTTTTGAGTTGCAAAAGTGGGGATTTTATTTTGCAACTCTGTCCATTTTAATTATGCAATAAACATCCATAGCCTAAAAACCAACGGTAAGCTACATTGACTTCTACTTCTCTGATGGTTTGGCGCATGGAGCGGATTCCATACAATGCTTGGAGCATGAGTAGCTTAATTAACACTACCGGGTCAATACTAGGTCTTCCTGTATTTTCGCTATATAGGTCTTTTACTTCTTCATATATGAAACTAAAGTCGATGCTTTCTTCTACAGCTCTAAGGAGATGGTCTTGAGGCACCAGGCTATCGATGCTTACTAATTCTACTTGCTTTATTATTTCTCTATTTTTCTTCGTTAACATTTCATCGCCCCACAATATTTTTGTATCTTCTTTAATTTTACTAAAAAGCTGATGATTTTTGTACTACCTTTTGCAAAAAAAGACTGTCGACAGTTACTTTGTCGACAGTCTGTACCGGCCTTAAATGGCCGGTATTTTACTTAAGTAACGTACGATATCGACAGTATATGCTAAAAATGTTCGGAAAAAATGTTGATTATTGAAGGGATATATGATATTATGTAAGTAATATTATGAACAAATTTAATATAAGAGCAAGTCCCTTATATAATTCCAGGAATAGGGCCTGGAAGTCTCTACCGGGCGGCCGTAAACCGCCCTGGCTATAAGGGTTGGCCGGTTATTACCCTGAACCCAAATGGCTTTTTAGGTAGAGATTTCCATCTCTACCTTTTATTTTTACATAACGATGGGGGTAGAACATGGGTAATGAAAAGATTGCAATTTTGATAGGCAGCGATTCCGACTACGGTGTTATGAAGGATGCTCTGAATATTTTAAGGAATTTCGGGGTGGAATTTGAGGTATCGGTGATTTCGGCTCACCGCACCCCCGAGCGGGTGATTGAATTTGCAAAAAACGCCGAGACCCAGGGTTTCAGCGCGGTTATCGCCGGAGCGGGAAAGGCGGCCCACCTGCCTGGCGTTATAGCCGCCCTTACCACGCTTCCGGTCATAGGGGTTCCGATAAAGTCAAGCGCCCTTGAAGGCTTGGATGCCCTGCTTTCAATAGTGCAGATGCCACCTGGTGTACCGGTGGCTACCGTGGCAATCGACGGAGCGAAGAACGCGGCGCTGCTGGCTGTGGAAATAATGGCCTTGAATGACCCGGACTTGAAGGCAAAGCTTAAAGAATACAGGGAGAGCCTGGCCCGGGAAGTGATGGAAAAAGATGAAAGAATAAAGGGTGAGGTGAAAAATCCGTGAAAAAAACTGCAATGATATACGAAGGCAAGGCAAAAAAAGTGTACCGAACCGACGATGATAAGCTTTTCGTGATGGAATTCAAGGACGATGCCACGGCTTTCAACGGACAAAAGAGGGGGACCATCCGGGACAAAGGCGAGCTAAACAATAAAATTTCGGCGGTGTTATTCGAGATTCTCGAAAAAAACGGCATAAAAACCCACTTTGTAAAGCTTTTGAGTGATAGAGAAATGCTGGTAAAAGCTGTAAAAATCCTACCGCTGGAGGTTATCGTGAGAAACATCGCAGCCGGAAGCATGGCGAAAAGACTTGGCTTAGAAGAAGGATTGGAGCTCAAAAGGCCGGTGCTAGAATTCTGTTATAAGAGTGACGAGCTTGGAGATCCCATGATAAACGCTTACCACGTCCTGGCGATGGACCTGGCCGCCGAAGATGAGATCAGATTCATCGAAGAAACCTCTTTAAGAGTCAACGAGATTTTAAAGGAATACCTCATAAAAAAGGGCATCGTCCTGGTGGATTTTAAGCTGGAATTCGGGAGATTCGACGGCGAAATACTCCTGGCCGATGAAATATCCCCCGATACGTGCCGCTTCTGGGATGCAAAGACCAGGGAAAAACTGGATAAGGACCGCTTCCGCAGGGATCTTGGCGGGGTAGAGGAAGCCTATAGGGAGATACTGAGCAGGGTAAAAGTATGAAAATTTTATAGCATGGTAGCGGCCAAGACACGAAGGCACTGGGCTGTTACCCCTAAAATTAAAATCGATGGAGGAATTATGATGTATCTTGCAAGAATTCACGTGAGGTTTAAGCCCGGCGTGCTCGACCCGCAGGGCGCAGCGATCTTGGGGGCTTTAAATCACCTGGGGTTCGAGGGAGTGAAAAGCGCGCGCACCGGAAAGATGATAGAAATAACTTTAGAAGCTGAGGACAGGAGTGCCGCGGGCCGGACCGTTCGGGAGATGTGTGAGAAGCTCCTGGCGAATCCGGTTATCGAGGACTTCACTTTTGAGATAGCGGAGGAAAACTTATGAAGTGCGCCGTTATCGTTTTTCCCGGCTCAAACTGCGATATCGACTGCTATCACGTGTGGAGGAACGTCCTGGGGCAGCCCGCCGAGTATGTATTTCACAAAGATCGCTTCTCACCGGACGATTTTGATCTGATAATACTGCCGGGGGGCTTCTCCTACGGAGATTACCTCAGGGTCGGGGCGATTGCCAGGTTTTCGCCGGCCATGGCCAGCGTCTACAGGGCGGCCGAAAAAGGAAAGCTGATTCTGGGTATATGCAACGGGTTTCAGATCCTCCTGGAGTCCGGCCTTCTGCCCGGAGCCATGATGAGAAACGGGGATCTTAAATTTCACTGCCACGATGTATACCTGAAAGTGGAGACCGTGGATACGCCCTTTACGAACCTGTACAGGCGGGGTGAGGTAGTAAGAATGCCCATAGCCCACGGGGAGGGCAATTACTACGCCGGCAGGGAAACTATAGAAAGGTTGAAGGCCGAAGGCAGGATCGCGTTCTACTACTGCGACAGGCACGGTATGCTGACCGATGATGCCAACCCCAACGGTTCCCTCGAAAACATTGCCGGTATACTCAATGAAGGTAAGAATATACTCGGAATGATGCCCCATCCGGAGCGCTGTGCCGAAGAGATCCTGGGCAATACCGACGGCAGAAAACTCTTCGAGTCGATCCTGGAATACTTCGAGGGGAGGGTAAAGAGTGGCAGGCAGGGATAATGCAAAAAAACTGGGCCTAACGGACCGCGAATACGATGAAATCGTAAAGACGCTGGGTCGGGAGCCCAACAACGTGGAACTGGGCATGTACAGCGTCATGTGGTCCGAGCACTGCAGCTATAAAAATTCCAGGCCGGTGCTGAAACGGTTTCCCGTCAAAGGGACTCACGTGCTCCAGGGGCCGGGTGAGAATGCCGGCATCGTCGATATAGGCGATAATCTGGCGGTGGTTATGAAGATTGAAAGTCACAACCATCCATCGGCGGTGGAGCCCTATCAGGGCGCCGCCACCGGGGTGGGAGGAATAATCCGCGACATATTCGCAATGGGAGCAAGGCCGGTAGCCCTGCTGGATTCCCTGAGATTCGGGGAACCGGACAACCCCGGGGTCAAATATCTTTTGAAAGGCGTGGTTTCGGGCATAGCCGATTACGGCAACTGCATGGGAATCCCCACCGTAGGCGGTGAAGTTTATTTCAACGAAGCGTATAGAGACAATCCTCTGGTCAACGCCATGTGCGTGGGAATAATCCGCCACGAAGAAATCGTCAGGGGAAGAGCTGCAGGCGTGGGCAATTCGGTGATGCTGGTGGGTTCGGCCACGGGCCGGGACGGCATCCACGGGGCCAGTTTCGCCTCCGAAGAGCTTTCGGAGGATTCCACCTCGAAGCGGCCGTCGGTACAGGTGGGAGATCCGTTTATGGAAAAGCTGCTTCTGGAGGCCTGCCTTGAACTGCGGAAGAACAGGTGGGTTGTAGGGATACAGGACCTGGGCGCTGCTGGCCTGACTTGTGCCTGTTCGGAGACGGCCGCCAGGGCGGGCACGGGTATAGAGCTGGACGTAGCCCTGGTTCCCAGGCGGGAGGAAGGGATGACGCCGTATGAAGTAATGCTTTCGGAATCCCAGGAGCGCATGCTGGTCATCGTGGAGAAGGGGCATGAAGAGGATGTACAAAAGATCTTCGAAAAATGGGACCTGCACGCCGTAAAAATAGGCACGGTGACCGGCGACGGTATGCTGAGGGTGCTGGAAAACGGCCGGGTGGTAGCCGAAGTTCCGGCCAAGTCTCTGGCGGAGGGTGCGCCGGTGATCAAGCGGGAAGGCAGGAGGCCGGCTTATATGGACAATACGGATATAGATTACTCCAGGCTGGAAATGCCCTCAGACCTGAATGAGGTGTTGTTGAGGCTTCTTGCATCTCCAAATATCGCGAGCAAAGCTTGGGTTTACCGGCAGTACGACCACACCGTCCGCGCGGATACGGTTGTACCCCCCGGTTCCGACGCGGCCGTGCTCAGGATAAAAGGCACCCGCAAGGGAATCGCATTGACGACGGACTGCAACGGACTTTACTGCTACCTGGATCCTTACGAGGGAGGCAAGCAAGCGGTGGCCGAAGCCGCACGAAATCTGGTGGTGAGCGGCGCCCGACCTTTAGCCGTAACCGACTGCCTTAATTTCGGCAACCCGGAAAAACCCGAGATATTTTACCAGTTCGAAAAATGCATAGACGGTATTTCCGATGCAGCAAAAGCCCTAGGCACCCCGGTTATAAGCGGCAACGTGAGCTTTTACAATGAGACGAAAGAAAGGACCGTTTTCCCGACTCCCGTGGTGGGTATGGTCGGGCTGCTGGAAGACGTGGAAAGGCGTTGCACCATGGCCTTTAAAAAAGAAGGCGATGTAGTGGTTCTATTAGGCACTAATACCGGCGAACTCGGCGCCTCCGAATACCTGAAGCAAATTTTCGGAATCCAGGGAGGCAGGCCTCCGAGGGTCGACCTGGAGAGGGAGAAAAGGGTACAGCAGTGCTGCCTGAAGGCCATTGAACTGGGGCTTCTGAGCTCAGCCCACGACATATCCGAAGGAGGGCTTGCCGTTGCGCTGGCCGAAAGCTGTATAGCCGGCGGCCTGGGGTTTAAAGGTGAGATTCATACCGGTTTCAGGGCTGACGCCCTGCTTTTCGGTGAAGGTCAGTCGAGGATAATAGCAAGTCTGCCGGAAAAAAACCTTTCAACTTTAAAAGAGCTGGCAGAGGAATTGCGTGTCGAAATCACCGTGCTGGGGTTTGTTTACCCGGAGCGCATGGATATAACGGTCAAAAACGGTGGAAGTATTGCAGGTATGGTAAGCCTTTGCCTTGAGAAGATGGCCTCTGCGTGGTGCGATTCGATAAAGCGGAAGGTTGAAAAATGATGGAGGACAAACTCAAGGAAGCGTGCGGAGTTTTTGGAATATATTCGGATCATGAGGACCCTGCGATAGGCAGGACAGTATACTACGGCCTTTACGCATTACAGCACAGGGGACAGGAGAGCGCCGGCATTGCCGTCAGTTCCGGGAAGGGTATCAGTTGCCACAGGGGTCTGGGACTCGTGTCCGAAGTGTTCAGCGAAAAGATTCTCGACAGCCTTTCGGGATACATAGCCATCGGGCATGTGCGGTACTCCACTACGGGGGCCAACACGCTGAACAACGCCCAGCCCCTGGTGGTGAAGTACGGGAAGGGGGCACTGGCGGTGGCTCACAACGGTAATCTGGTCAATGCGACCGATATCAGGCGGGAGCTTGAAGAGAGCGGTGCCGTGTTCCAGAGTACCGTTGACAGCGAGGTCATCGCCTTCCTCATAGCCGGGGAAGCTTCCGGGGATCTTATAAGAGCAGTAAAGGGCTGCATGGACCGAATCAGGGGGTCGTATGCTCTGGCTATAATGACCGAAGACAGCCTCATAGGTGTGCGGGACCCCCACGGTTTGCGCCCCCTGGGCTTGGGGAGGTACAACGGCTCCTACATTATTTCCTCCGAAAGCTGCGCCTTTGACACTATCGGGGCTGAATTCGTAAGGGATATAGAGCCGGGAGAGATCGTGATAATAAACAGGGACGGCTTAAGGAGCGTAAGGTATGAGGGCCCTGCAAGGCGTTCCCTTTGCATCTTCGAGTTCGTCTATTTTGCCCGGCCGGACAGTACCATAGACGGGGTAAACGTACACACGGCCCGCTGGGAGGCCGGGAAAAATCTTGCCGTTGAACATCCGGCCGATGCGGACCTGGTCATAAGCGTGCCTGACTCCGGCAATGTGGCAGCTATGGGTTTTGCCGCTGCCTCGGGTATACCCTTTGGATTTGGTTTGATCAAAAACAGGTATATAGGCAGGACCTTCATACAGCCGAGCCAGCGGTTGAGGAACTTGGGGGTGAGGTTAAAGCTCAGCGCCCTGAAGGATGTAATAAAGGGCAAGCGCCTGGTCCTGGTAGACGATTCGATAGTAAGGGGTACTACCAGCGGCCAGATTGTAAGGATGCTGAAAGACGCCGGAGCAAAAGAGGTCCACGTTAGGGTTAGCTCTCCTCCCATAGGTTTTTCGTGTTATTTCGGCATAGATACGTCCTCCCGCAGGGAACTCATAGCTGCCAGCTACACCGTGGATGAAATAAGAAAGTTCATAGGCGCCGACAGCCTTGGGTATCTCAGCCTTGAAGGGCTCATAAAATCCACCGGGCTCGGTGCGGATAATTTATGCACCGGCTGCTTTTCCGGTGATTACCCGCTCCAGGTACCCGGGGAAGGCAAGAAGTATTTATTTGAAAAACGTTAGGAGAGATGGCTTATGGATGAAAAGATGACATACAGGGAAGCCGGGGTGGATGTGGATGAGGGCAACAGGGCCGTAAAACTAATAAAACCTCAAATCGAGTCAACCCATAGATGCGGGGTACTGGGAGACATCGGCGGCTTCGGAGGTTTCTTCGAGCTCGACGTGGGAAAGTACCGGCGGCCGGTCCTGGTGTCGGGGGCGGACGGAGTGGGAACCAAACTCAAAATAGCTTTTATGATGGACAAACACGACACCGTAGGCATCGATTGCGTGGCCATGTGCGTCAACGACATACTGGTCCACGGCGCCGAGCCGTTGTTTTTCCTGGACTATATCGCCACCGGGAGACTTGAACCCGAAAAGATCGCGGACATCGTGAAAGGCGTCGCTCAGGGCTGCAGGGAAGCCGGGTGCGCCCTTATTGGTGGCGAAACTGCCGAGATGCCCGGGTTTTACGGCGACAACGAGTACGACCTGGCCGGTTTTGCCGTGGGAGTGGTGAATAAAGACAGGATAATCGACGGGTCGAAGATAAAAGAGAAAGATATAGTCTTGGGCATAGCTTCGTCGGGACTGCACAGCAACGGCTATTCGCTGGCGAGAAAAATACTTTTTGACCGGGGAGGCCTTACCGTAAACACCTACATTGATGAACTTGGGCGGACCGTCGGCGAAGAACTCCTGACACCGACGAGAATTTACGCTGCTATCGTTAGGGAACTTGAGGGACTGGAAATCCACGGTATGGCCCACATAACCGGAGGCGGTTTTATCGACAACCTGCCCCGCATCCTGCCCGGAGGACTGGAGTTCAGGATAAACGAAGGGTCCTGGGATATCCCCCCGGTATTTTCGATCCTTCAGAAGATGGGAAATGTGGAGAAAGCGGAGATGTACAGGACTTTCAACATGGGTATAGGTTTTGTCGTCGTGGCACCGGAAGAGGAAGCCGATAAAGTCATTAAATTATGCCGTAACCGGGGATTGAAAGCCTGGAACATAGGTGAAATATGCAGGGGTGAAGGCGGGGTGGTATTTTGCCGGCGTTAAAGCTTGGAGTTCTGGTTTCGGGAAACGGGACCAACCTTCAGGCGATAATAGACAGTATTAAATCGGGATACTTAAAGGCCGCCGTCGAGGTGGTCGTATCCAGCAGGGACGGGGTGTACGCCCTGGAAAGGGCGAAAAACTGCGGCATAAGGACCTTTGTCGTTCGTCCAGAGGATCACGGTCGTGCCGAAGAGTATGAAGAAGAGATGATCAAGTTGCTAAATTGGGCCGGAGTGGATCTCGTGGTGCTGGCCGGTTTCATAAAGGTGCTATCCCCCCGTTTCGTTAGGGCCTTTTCAGGGAGGATAATCAACATTCACCCCTCGCTAATACCATCCTTCTGCGGCAAGGGTTTCTACGGCATTCGGGTGCACAGGGCAGTTCTGGAGTACGGGGTCAAGGTGACCGGCGCGACTGTCCATTTCGTGGACGAGGGAACCGATACGGGGCCAATCATTCTCCAGAAGGCCGTAGCGGTGGAAGACGACGATACCCCCGAAAGTCTGGCTGCCAGGGTGTTGAAAGTCGAACACGAGCTCCTGCCCGAAGCCATAAAGCTCTACGCAGAAAACAGGCTTCAGGTGGCGGGCAGGAGGGTTTTGATAAGGAAGGAGGAGCTTTGATGATCAGGCGGGCTTTGATATCCGTATCGGATAAAACCGGTGTTGTGGATTTTGCCAGAGGCCTTTTAGAAATGGGCGTGGAAATAATCTCCACCGGAGGGACCGCAAAAACTCTTGAAGAAAACGGCGTCAAAGTTACGCCGGTATCGGAAGTGACCGGTTTTCCAGAAATACTCGACGGTAGGGTCAAGACCCTTCACCCCAAAATCCACGGCGCTATACTGGCCATCCGGAATAAGGATATACATTTAAAGGAAATTGAAGAGCTCGGCATTCAGCCAATAGATCTGGTGGCCGTAAATCTTTACCCTTTCAAGCAAACCATCGAAAAGCCCGGCGTCACCTTGGACGAAGCCGTTGAAAATATAGATATAGGCGGGCCGGCCATGCTGCGCTCAGCCGCCAAAAACCACGAGCACGTTATAGTGGTATGCGATCCGGAGGATTACCCGGCGGTGCTTGAGCAACTGAGGAAGAAAGGGGACGTCGACGGCAGTTTTCGCAGGCAGCTGGCTCTCAAGGCCTTCGAATATACCGCCCATTACGATGCTGTGATTTCGGACTATCTAAGGCGTACCGTTGAGGGAGAGGAAAAAGGAAGAACTCAAAGCATTTTTCCCAAAAACCTTACGCTTGCTTTTGAAAAGTTGCAGGATCTCAGGTACGGGGAAAATCCCCACCAGATGGCGGCCCTTTACAAGGATATGAGGGATACCGGCACCATCGCCGGGGCGAAGCAGCTGTCCGGCAAGGAACTTTCCTTTAACAACATAAACGACGCCGACGCAGCTCTGGCGCTGGTCCTGGAATTTGAAGAACCCTGTGCCGTGGCGGTAAAGCATACGAATCCCTGCGGAGCCGCCTGCGGCGCTGACCTGCGCGAAGCCTATTTAAAGGCATACGCCGCCGATCCGGTCTCCATTTTCGGCGGGATCGTGGCGCTGAACCGGCCCGTTGATGCGGCGACAGCTGAAGAACTTTTAAAGATATTCCTGGAAATCGTAATAGCTCCCGGGTTCAACCAGGACGCCCTTGAAATCCTGAAGGCCAGGAAAAACCTGAGGCTTCTTCAAGTGGATATGGCGGGAAAGAAAAACCGCGGCTGGGACCTCAAAAGGGTAAGCGGCGGCCTGCTGGTCCAGGAACCAGACGTAAAGGACTTTGACGAAAAAGACCTTAAAGTTGTAACCAAGAGGCCGCCCACCGAAACGGAAATGAGGGATCTTCTGTTTGCCTGGAAGGTGGTAAAACACGTTAAATCCAACGCCATAGTGCTGGCGAAAGACAGGACCACCGTGGGAATGGGAATGGGTCAGGTAAACCGAATATGGCCTACCCGGCAGAGCATAGCTCAGGCAGGCGAAAGGGCAAGAGGTGCCGTACTGGCTTCGGATGCCTTCTTCCCCTTCCCGGACGTGGTGGAAGCCGCGGCAGCAGCCGGAATTACCGCTATCATTCAGCCGGGAGGTTCCGTTAGGGACGAGGAATCCATCAGAGCTGCCGATGAAAGAGGCATTGCAATTGTATTCACCGGCGTAAGGCATTTCAAGCACTGAAAGAGGGGGAATATAAGAATGAAGGTGCTGGTAGTTGGCGGCGGCGGCAGGGAACATGCCCTGGTCTGGAAGATAGCCCAAAGCCCCAGGGTAAAGAAGATCTTTTGTTTACCGGGCAATGCGGGCATAGCGGCGCTGGCCCAATGCGTTGATATAAAGGCCGAAGACGTAAAAGGCCTTGCCGGTTTTGCCCAGAAGCAGGGCATCGACCTTACCGTTGTGGGCCCGGAAGCTCCGCTGGTTGCGGGTATAGTCGATGAGTTCGAGAAGCGGGGGCTCAGGATATTCGGACCTTCTAAGGCCGCCGCAAGAATCGAGGGCAGCAAAGTGTTTGCCAAGGAACTAATGAAAAAATACGGCATCCCTACGGCGGACTACCGGGTTTTCGACGATCCCGAGGAAGCGGGCCGGTATATAAGGGAGGCTGAAACTCCGCTGGTGATAAAAGCCGAAGGTCTTGCCGCCGGCAAGGGTGTTATGGTGGCCCGGGAAAGGGAAGAAGCTCTTGACGCCGTGAAGTCGATAATGAAAGACGGGATTTTCGGCGATTCCGGCAGGAGGGTGGTTATCGAGGAGTTTCTGGAAGGACGCGAGGTGACGGTGTTAGCTTTTTGCGATGGAGTTACTGCCGTGCCCATGGAGTGCAGCAGGGATTACAAGAGGGCTTACGACAAAGATCGCGGACCGAATACCGGTGGTATGGGGGCCGTCTCTCCAGCGCATTATTATACTCCCGATGTTTCGGAATACGTGAATAAAAATATAATCCAAAAAACCCTCGAAGCCATGCGCCTGGAAGGCATTCCCTTCAAAGGGGTGCTCTATGCGGGCCTCATGCTGACTTCTAAAGGTCCGAAGGTGCTTGAATTCAACTGCAGGTTCGGCGATCCGGAGACCCAGGTGGTGGTACCCAGGTTGAAAACCGACCTGGTCGACGTTATAGAAGCCGTTATTGAAGGCAGGCTTTCCGAATGCAATATAAATTGGACCGGTGAAAAGGCCGTCTGCGTCGTACTGGCATCGGCGGGCTATCCGGGGGACTACGAAAAAGGGAAGGAAATCGCCGGGATTGAAGATGCCGAAGGGGAAGGTGCGATGGTTTTTCACGCGGGTACAGCTTTAAAGGATGGGAAAATAATCACAGCGGGCGGAAGGGTGCTGGGTGTAACGGCCCTGGGGAGGACAGAGGAAGAGGCAAGGGAAATCGCCTACCGGGCGGTTTCGAGGATCCGCTTTGACGGGATGCATTACAGAAAGGATATAGGACTTTAAAATCGATGTAAAAAAGGAAACCGTTAATTTAAAACCCGGCCGCTCCCGGCGGGAAAACCCCCAACTCGGAATACGGGAGTTACAGCCTCCGGGCTTTGAGCGGCCGGGTTAAATCACCGGTTGAAAGGGTTCATGTTCAATTTAATTCTTCTTCCTGCAGTGCCTGGCCGGTATCCAGGTTAATCAGTAAAACCCGTGAACCGTCTATCAACCCCACCGAGGGTATGCCATCCTTGGGTAGCGAGCAAGAACCGGGGTTTATGTGAGTGAGGCCGGGCAATTTTTTTATGCCCTTCACATGGGTGTGGCCGGTGACCAGTATGTCGATTTTCCATCTGGCGGCAAGCTCTTCGAGATTTTCTTCGCTCAAGTCGTGGCCGTGGGTCAGGAGCAGCCGGTGGTTGTCAAAGCAAAGCATCGTATAGGGCGACTGGATAGGGACTGATATTAGCATCTGGTCGATGGGTGCGTCGCAGTTTCCGGCTGCTATCAGCAAAGGAATATCGATGCCGTTTATAATTTCCGCCAGCTCTTTCGGGTTATAGCCTTCGGGCAGGGGATTCCTGGGGCCGTGGTAAAGTACGTCGCCGGCATGGAGTATGAAGTTGCACCGGCCCAGGACACCCAGCGCCTTCCGAAAAGCCGTGGGGCTGCCGTGCGTGTCACTGATAATGCCTATCCTCATATAACTCCTCCTTTAAATACTTTTCAGCAAGTTCAAGTAAAGTCCGCTTGCTATTGAGTTCCGGGTTTTCGATAACATCTTCCAGAAGCCTGTTCAGGAGTTTGCCCACTATAGGCCCCGACCGGATTCCTAGAGTTTCGATGAGTTCTTTT
The DNA here is from genome assembly GCF_000144645.1 of Thermosediminibacter oceani DSM 16646. Classification (NCBI taxonomy): domain Bacteria; kingdom Bacillati; phylum Bacillota; class Clostridia; order Thermosediminibacterales; family Thermosediminibacteraceae; genus Thermosediminibacter; species Thermosediminibacter oceani. The sequence continues at coordinate 1,465,921 of NC_014377.1, read as the reverse complement.
CCGGATACGGCCAGGTCCTTGATTTTGTAATCGGAGTTCTCCTTTTTCAACTCTTCCAGGTCGTTTATGAGTTTCTTTAGACCTGGGCCAGCGGCCTCATTGAAACCGCTGGCCAGCCGGTCGGCCATCCTGAGTTCAATAAGGTCGTATATGTTTTGCCAGCCCACCCTGGAAATCAGCCGCCTTGCTTCCGAGAGGGGTGAATCCGGCGAGTATACGAACATATGGTGCTCTATCAACAGCAGCACTTTTTTTATTGTCTTACTGTCGAATCTGAGATTTTTCAGTATGTGCTTTGCCGTTTCCACGGATTTGAGATGATGACCGGGAAATTCGAGTCCTTTTTTACCCTCTACGGCACACCCGGGCTTTCCCACATCGTGGAGCAATGCAGCGAGGCGCAGGTGAAGGGAGTTTTTGACATACCTGCAGGCCAGCAGGTTGTGTTCCAGGACGTCGGCGGGCTTGTTAAAGTGCCTCATCCCCATGCCTTCCATTAGTTCGGGTATTATGTAATTCATCAGTCCGGTTACCACCAGAGTCACCAGGCCATCGAAGGGATGGTCGGATGTGATTAACTTCGACAGTTCGTCTCTTATCCTTTCCCGGGAAATAGTGTCCAGCATTGATGCGTAGGCTTTGAGGGAATACATGGTAGACGGTTCTATTGCAAAACCCAGCTGAGCCTGAAACCTGGCGGCTCTTAAAGCCCGCAGTGGGTCTTCCCAGACCCTTTTTGTAGAGCCGGTACACCTGATTGTACGTGCCTTCAAGTCGTTAAGACCTCCAAAGGGGTCGATGAATTGGCCTGTGATAGGGTCGTAAGCCATGGAATTTATGGTAAAATCCCTGCGGGCCAGGTCGGTATAAATCGTGCCTCCGAAAGTATAATGTGGTTTTCTGCCGGGAGCGTCGTCTCTAAAGGGTGTCACTTCGATCTTCGTGTTGCCGCGAATTAAAAGCATTGTGCCGAAATTGCCGTAAGGAATTGCGTCGGCGAATATGGAAGCAATCCTTTCCGGCAGAGCGTCGGTGGCTATATCGTAATCGGGGCTTTCGCGCCCGAGTATTATGTCCCTCAAAGCACCTCCCACAACGAAAGCCTGATGACCCCGGGTATTTAATTCAAGGCATATTTGCTTTACTATTACGGGAATTTTTACATTAAGCTCCATGGCAATTTCCCCCTGCGCTGTGTTATTTTTATCTTAACATATAGCTTCTAAATATACAATTTTTTTGATTTCACAGGCATGGCAAGTATGTTATAATGAGACGGGAGGTGGGATACTTTATGTTGATGAGAGAATTGTATGAAAAAGGTATAAAATACAATGAATTTTTAGAAGAGGCCGACCAAAAATACAGGCGGGAATTTGAGAAATGCTACGAGGATATTAAACTTTCGGAAAAGACGCTGGAACGGATTGAGAAAATAACAGAAAAAATCCGGGTACTGGTCTTTGCCGAACCCTGGTGTCCCGACTGTATAGTCAGCCTGCCGGTTCTTAAGAAAATTGCCGAAATCAACGGATTGATTGATTTTGCAATACTCCCGAGAGAAGGCTATGAGGATTTCCTGGAAAAGTATAAGTACGAAGGCAAGCCCCGGATACCTACCTTTATTTTCCTGAACGAGAAGTACGAAGAGCTCGGCGCTTTTGTGGAGATTCCCCAAATGTTAAAAGACATCTACGCCAGGGGATACCAGCCGGACATTATAGTGGCCCGCAGGGAATACAGGCAGGGTAAATACTCGGAGGTCATAGCCGGTGATTTTCTTCAAATAATTGAAGGTTCAAAAAAAGCAGGGGATGGTGAAAGATGATAAGGTTCAGGGGACATCACCTAATATGCCTCCATTTTTTCCAGGGTGAAGGTTACAACAGGGAATTTGTCGATAACCTGAAGGGATTGGTCGATAGGGCCGGCCGCGGTGAGGAAATCGAAGTGGTAGAGGGCCCCGACGATGTGTGCAGGGCGTGTCCGTACCTTTCGGGAAACCGCTGTGCTCATAAGGAGGGTGCCGACCAGGAGATCAGGCAACTTGACGGCAAAGCTTTGAGTTTCCTGAAAATCAGCGCGGGACAAAGGGTAAATTGGTTGAAATTAAAAGAAAAAATAAAGTCGGCGCCGGAGCACTGGTTTTCTTCTTTCTGCCGGGGATGTGACTGGGAAAGTGTCTGCGACAGGGTGAGGTAGCCTACAAGAGGTGGAAGAATGATGTCCGCCGAATTTCTGAACGAATTTTACGATGAGATACTCAACAGCCTGGATGTTGGTATCCATATAGTAGACCGCGAGGGAAATACGGTTTTTTATAATGCGGCTATGGGCAGGCTGGAGAGGCTTGACCCCGACGCCGTCATAGGCAAAAAACTGCTGGAGGTGTTTCCATCACTTAACCGTGAGACCAGCACCCTATTCAGGGTGCTGAAAACGGGAGAAGCTATTGTCGATCGCGTGCAAACCTATTTTAACTACAGGGGACAGCGGATAACCACCATCAACACCACGCTGCCGCTGAAGAAAGGCAATAAAATAATGGGAGCCGTGGAAATCGCCAAAGATATTACAAAACTCAGGGAAATGGCAGAAAAGGTGGTATTTTTACAGGATTCTACAAAAATAAAAGTTTCACGGGAAATGCCCCACCCGTTTACCAGGTTTACTTTTGAAGACATAATCGGCGAAAGTCCGGCGATTACAAAAGCGATCCACATGGCGAGGAAAGCCTCTATGACCTCTTCTTCGGTGCTAATATTCGGAGAAACGGGTACAGGAAAAGAGTTGTTCGCACATAGCATACACAACGCAAGTCCGCGAAAAGGAAGGCCTTTTATCGCACAGAACTGTGCAGCACTCCCAGAAAGCCTTCTTGAGGGGATCCTGTTCGGTACGGTAAAAGGGAGCTTTACCGGCGCGGTGGACAGACCCGGGCTTTTTGAGCAGGCCCACGGAGGTACCCTGCTTTTAGATGAGATAAATTCCATGGGCATAAACCTTCAGGCAAAACTCTTGAGAGTACTGCAGGAAGGTTGTGTAAGGAGGATCGGCGATACCAGGACCATACCGGTAAACGTAAGGATAATCGCTACGACCAATGAGGATCCTCTGCAGGCTGTAGAAAAGGGAATATTAAGGAAAGACCTCTTCTTCCGGCTGGGAGTCGTCTGCGTGAAAATTCCGCCCCTGAGGGAAAGGAAAGAGGACATAATCCTCCTCACACGCCACTTTATAGATAAGTTCAACAAAAAACTGAACAGGAATGTGATCGACATTTCCCCGGCGGTTAAACGCATTTTTATGGAATACAACTGGCCCGGCAACGTGAGGGAACTGGAGAACGTCATTGAGGGTTCTATGAATATGATAGGAGATGAGTCTTTGATAGAAGAAGAACACCTGCCGTTTTACATTACCGATTATTTGAACAGAAAGTCGGAAAAAACCGGAGCGGATCTTCTTGCCTTTATGGAATTAGAAAATTATTCCCTTGACGAGATACTTAGTAAGATTGAAAAAGAAATCATTAAAAGGACCATAAAAGAATGCAACGGCAACGTGACAAAGGCGGCAGACAGATTGAAAGTTAAGCGACAGACCCTCCAGTACAGGATGAGAAGGCTGAATATGGAATAAGAATTGCATAAAGAATTTTGCTGGAGGTGATTGCTTTGACCTATCCTAGGATCGAAATTAATCTCTCGCTGATCCGGGAAAATGCAAGGTACATCGTAGATTTGTGCAAAAGATCCGGCATCGAGGTGATGGGAATTACCAAAGGTTTCTGTGCCCTGCTGCCCGTCGTCAGGACGATGGTGGACGGGGGTGTCAAAAAGCTCGGGGACTCCCGTATAAAGAATATAAAAAATATGAAATGCTCAGGGCTGGAGATACCGATATATCTCATAAGGATACCCATGCCGTCCGAAGTTGAAGAAGTTGTGCGGTGGGCTGATGGGAGTTTCAACTCCGAACCGGAAGTGATAGACCTGCTTTCGGAAAAGGCACGAGCCCTGGGTAAGATCCACAGGGTTATCCTGATGGTGGATGTGGGCGACCTCAGAGAAGGCGTAATGCCCGAGGATGTGCCTGAGGTCGTAGGACGGATTCTAGAAATGCCCGGTGTGGAATTTGAAGGCTTAGGGACGAATGTCGGATGTTATGGCGGGGTGCTGCCCAGTTATGAAAATACAAAGATTCTTGTGGATTTGGCAAGGGATATTGAAAAAAGGTACGGGGTCAGGGTAAAAACCATTTCCGGCGGCAATACGGCTACACTGAAGTTGGTGGAAAACGGGCGGATTGCTCCCGGCGTGAACCAATTGAGAATCGGCGAAGGCATACTCCTTGGAACCGACCCTACTAACGGCAGGAACGTGCCGGGGACATCCCAGGCGACTATGGTATTGAAGGCAGAAATAATAGAAGTAAAAGTAAAGCCTTCCAAGCCAATCGGCGAGATAGGCCGGGACGCTTTTGGAAATATACCGGTTTTTGAAGACCGGGGGCCGATGAAGAGAGCTATAGTAGCATTGGGTAAGCAGGACTGCAGGATAGAAGGGCTTATTCCTTTAGATGAATCCATAGAGATCCTAGGCGCAAGCAGCGATCACCTTTTGCTTGACGTCACCCGAGCAAAGCGGGACATAAGAGTGGGTTCGGTGGTGGAATTCCGGATGTCTTACGGAGCCATGCTCAGCCTTATGACTTCACCTTATGTGGACAAGGTTCCGGTCTGATATGCAAAAATTTTATCATCAACTGCAAAAAATTTGTAAATGGCAAATCCTTTTTTTAATGATTTTTTGGTATAATACTTTAAAAAAATTATAAAACACGGGAGGTTTAATTGAATGAAAATTCCGAGAAAACCATATCTTTACGAAGCTCTATTTTCTGTATTGGGACTCATCGTTGTCATGGCCGTATCCCTTGTGAAATACCATACCGACCCACACGTGCCTATGTTGATAGGTTCTATTTTCGCTAGCATCGTTGCCTTCCGTGCAGGGTACAGCTGGGAAGAAATCGAAAAGGGCATGATGGAAGGAATATATCAGGCCCTGCAGTCAGTCATAATATTGGTCATCATCGGTGTATTGATCGGCGTATGGATTGTAGCCGGTGTGGTACCTTCGATGATTTACTACGGCCTAGGGCTTTTAACTCCCAAAATATTTCTACTTGCTACACTGCTGATCTGTTCTATAGTTTCGTTGGCTACCGGTACCTCCTGGGGAACGGTTGGCACTATTGGTATAGCCCTCATGGGTATCGGGCAGGGTTTGGGCATGCCTCCGGCTTTGGTCGCCGGGGCGATAATTTCCGGAGCGTACTTCGGTGACAAAATGTCACCGCTTTCCGATACTACCAACCTGGCACCGGCGGTAGCCGGAACCGATGTCTTTACCCACGTAAAGCACATGATCTTCACGACCGGCGTAAGTTATGCCATTGCCGCTGCTTTGTATACGGTAATAGGCTTCAGGTTCAGCGGCGGTTCCATAGATGTAAACGAAATAAACGCCATAAAAAGCGCTTTAGCTTCTCAATTCACAATAAACCCGCTGCTCCTCATACCACCTCTGACGGTTATTCTTTGCGTGGCCCTCAAGGTTCCCGCCATTCCCGGCATCGCATTAGGCGTGATCCTGGGCGCCGTGGAAGCTTTCATATTTCAGAACGCGGACCTGGGGAAGATCATCAGCGCAGGGTATTCGGGCTTTGTGAGCGAGACCGGCAACCAGATGATCGATGATCTGCTGAGCGCCGGAGGAATGACGTCAATGATGTACTCCATTTCCCTGGTGATAGCCTCGATGATGTTCGGAGGCATTATGGAAAAAACCGGCCAGCTGGAGGTTCTGCTTGAAGCTTTGCTCAGAAAGGTAAGAAGCGTCGGAGCTCTGATATGCAGCACTGTTTTGACGTGCGTAGCCAGTAACATGCTGCTGCCCGAACAGTACATTTCGATAATACTGCCCGGAAGATTGTACGCCAGGGCTTACAGGGAGAAAGGGCTTCATCCGAAGAATCTCTCAAGAGCTCTGGAGGATGCAGGGACACTTACATCGCCGTTAGTCCCGTGGAACACTTGCGGCGCCTTTATAAAGGGGGTCCTGGGGATCTCGGCTTTCGCATACGGCCCCTGGGCATTTCTGAACTATATCAACCCCATCGTTTCGATAATATACGGTTTTACAGGTTTTACGATTGAAAAGCTTCGCGAGGATGAATGATACAATAAAAAAATTCGTAAATAAAAAATAAGATCGTTTTTACATTACCCTCTATGATGAGGGTATTTTTTATTGCCAAAAATATTGCAATAAAAGCCAAAAAAGATTGGCATAAAATTTGCTTAAAAATTATTATTAGTTAATTAAAAAGTAAATTAAAGGAGTGTAATAAAATGGAAAAAATAAGAGTCATTATCTGGGGCCTCGGCGCCATGGGCGGAGGCATGGCCAGGATGATTTTGCAGAAAAAAGGTATGGAGATAGTTGGAGCTATAGCTTCCAGGCCCGAAAAAAGCGGCAAGGACCTGGGCGAAGTGCTGGATCTTGGCTTAAAAACCGGGGTGACGATTTCTTGCGACCCGGAAACCGTTTTAAAACAGCCCGCTGACATTGTGCTGCTTGCCACCTCTTCTTTTACCAGAGAGGTTTATCCTCAACTGCAGAGGATTATAGCAAGTGGTAAAAATGTAATCACCATCGCCGAGGAGATGGCTTATCCGGCATACAGGGAACCCGAGCTCGCTGCAAAAATAGATAAAATGGCGAAAGACCATGGAGTAACGGTGTTGGGCACCGGTATCAATCCCGGATTCGTGCTGGATACGCTCATTATTGCACTGAGCGGTGTCTGCATGGACATAAAGAAAATCACCGCGAGAAGAATAAACGACCTTTCTCCCTTCGGGACCACGGTTATGAGAACCCAGGGTGTAGGCACCACCGTTGATGAGTTCCGGAAGGGCCTTGAGGAAGGGACTATTGTGGGCCACATCGGTTTTCCGGAGTCCATAAGCCTGATCTCCGAAGCTTTGGGACTTGAAATCGATGAGATCAGAGAGATGAGAGAGCCCATCGTTTCCAACGTCTACAGGGAAACCCCTTATGCCAGGGTCGAACCGGGCATGGTGGCGGGCTGCAAACATACAGGCATAGGCTACAGAAAGGGTGAGCCCGTAATAGTGCTGGAGCACCCCCAACAGATAAGGCCGGAGCTGGAAGATGTGGAAACCGGCGACTACATCGAAATTGAGGGCACTCCAAACATAAAACTGTCGATTAAACCCGAAATTCCCGGAGGTATAGGGACCATTGCCATCGCGGTAAATATGATTCCTAAGGTTATCAGCGCTAATACGGGCCTAGTAACCATGAAAGATCTGCCGGTTCCGGCGGCCCTGATGGGAGACATAAGAAAACTCGCAAAGGACGGTGTGAATAATGCCTGATGCGGTTAAAGGCACGTGGGTCCAGATTCACCGGGTGGTCCTCAAGTCCGAAGAAAGGTCGCCTCACCTGCCGGACGATACGAAGAAAGTGCCGCTGGAGCTCAGGTTAAAGGGATTTCTCACCCATGACGCATGCATCGGAGACGAAGTGGAGATCGAAACCCTGATAGGCAGGAGGGTGAAGGGCAGGTTGGTGAAAGTAAATCCCGAATACGACCACGGCTTTGGCAGGCCCGTGCCTGAACTTCTCACGATAGGCATGGAGTTGAGGAAGATACTTGGGGGTGACGGCCGGTGACCCGGGACATGAGTTACGAGGCCGTAATGGCCAGGAAAAACGAGATTATGAAAAAGGCGGTTGGGATTGATTACCAGGTCTTTGAATCGGGCAGCATAGCTTTCGACTACGAACGCATGATGAAGGAAGTGGGTTACACCATAGATGAGATAAGAAAGATACAGGCTGAGACGGGAGTTGGTAATACCCCACTGATCGAACTCAAAAACCTCACCAAGCTCGCCCGGAAGCTGGCACCGGCAGGAAAGGGCGCCAGGATTTTTGTAAAGGACGAAGCCTGCAATCCGTCGGGCAGTTTCAAGGACCGGAGGGCATCGGTTTCGGTCTACAGAGCCCAAAAACTCGGCTTTAAAGGGGTGATTGCCGCCACCAGCGGCAATTACGGGGCGGCTGTAGCCTCGCAGGCAGCCATGAGGGGGCTGAACTGCATAGTTGTCCAAGAAGTTTTTGACAGTGAGGGCAGGGGACAGCCCGAGATACTGGAAAAGGGTAGAAAGTGCGAAGCATTTGGTGCTGAAGTTATCCAGCTTTCGGTGGGGCCGGAGCTCTTTTATACTTTTCTCTGCCTCCTCGAGGAGACGGGATATTTTAATGCTTCGCTCTACACGCCCTTCGGCATAGCCGGGGTCGAAACCCTGGGCTACGAGGTGGCCGAACAGGTGAGGGCGGCTACGGGCAGGGACCCGGACGCGGTGGTGATAACCCACGCGGGCGGAGGTAACGTGACCGGTACAGCCAGAGGCCTTTTGAAAGCCGGCTGTAAAAATACAAAGATTATAGGCGCCAGCGTGGACCTTACCGGGCTCCACATGGCCAGCGACCGGGATTTCAACAGGAAATCCTTCACCACCGGCCATACGGGGTTCGGCGTTCCCTTTGCTACATGGCCGGATAGAGCCGATGTGCCCAGAAACGCCGCCAGGTCGCTGCGCTACCTGGACAGGTACGTAACGGTAAGCCAGGGCGAAGTTTTTTACATGACAGAAGCTTTGGCTCAGCTTGAGGGTATGGAACGGGGCCCGGCAGGCAACACGTCTCTGGCCGCCGCTTTTGCAATAGCCCAAGAGATGGACGAAGATCAGGTCATAGTCGTCCAGGAAACCGAGTACACGGGAGCGGGCAAGCTCCCGTCGGCGCAGCTCACCTTTGCGAGAGAAATGGGCATAGAAGTGCGCCGGGGAGACCCCGCCGACGATAAGCCAGGAGAAAGGATAGTAATCCCCGAGCACCCGGCCCAAATAAGGGTTAAGGAAGTCAACCTGGACGCCCTTAAAAAGTCCTATATTTCCAACTGCATAAAACATTACAAGGTTCAGAAGCTGACCGGGGAAGACATTAAATTCCTGGCGGAAGATACCAAGACCAGTGAAGACTATGTGAGAATGGTTGTAAAAGAGCTGGGGATTTCAATCTAAGGGGGTAGGAAAATGCAGCGAAAGGATGACTTTGAAACAAGGCGCCAGCATCTTGCGCATCTTAGCGAAGAAGAGCTCGAAAAAAGGTTCTGGGAGCTCACGGAGAAAATAGTGGAACCTCTGATAGAACTGGCGCGTACCCATACTTCTCCGTCGATAGAGAGGTCCGTACTGCTCCGGATGGGGTTCGACAGCCTGACTGCCAAAGCAATAGTGGAAAAATGCGTAGAAAAGGGCCTGCTGGGAAAGGGCGCGGGTCACGTTGTGCTGAAATATGCTCTCTACAAAAACATTCCCATAAAGGAAGCCGGGGAAAGACTGGCCAAAGGCGATGGTTGGGATGAGATCGAACAGGCAATGGCTGTGAAAATAAGCGCTGCATCTGCAGGGGAGGTGGTATGATGGAACTTAAAAAAAACGAAAAGCTCAATATAGAGGAAATACTGAAAAACCTTGAAAACTACCGGCCCCGGAGGCGGGGATGGCACTGGAGGGAGAAGGTAGAAAATCAAAAAATAGGCCCCTTCGAGTACCGGGAGACTTCGAAGGGCTTGAAAAACAGCATTCCGCTGCCTGCAGCCAAGTATTTCGGCGGTATAGATCCCCAGCCCGATTATGTCATTACCACCGAGATAGCCTCCGGCAGGTTCGAGGACGATATACGCAGGATGCGCATGGCGGCCTGGCACGGAGCCGACCACATTATGGTTATAAGGACCGCGGGGCAGAGCCACTTTGACGGACTTATCGAAGGTACTCCCGAAGGTGTGGGCGGAGTTCCCATTACGCGAAAACAACTCCGGGCCACCAGAAAGGCCCTGGACATGATAGAGGACGAGGTGGGCAGGCCCATCAATTTTCACTCCTATGTGAGCGGTGTGGCAGGGCCGGAAGTGGCGGTACTGTTTGCCGAAGAAGGAGTCAACGGCGCCCACCAGGACCCCCAGTACAACGTGCTTTACAGGAATGTGAATATGGTGCGTTCCTTCGTCGACGCGGCGGTTGCCAAAAAGATAATGGCCTGGGCCGATATGATCCAAATTGACGGGGCCCATAACGCCAACGCTACGGCCAGGGAAGCATGGAAGGTCATGCCCGAGCTCATGGTCCAGCACGCCATAAACGCCATGTATTCGCTGAAGGTGGGAATGAAGAAGGAAAATATTAGCCTTTCTACGGTGCCTCCGACGGCACCTCCGGCACCATGTATAAGGCTTGACCTGCCGTACGCCGTAGCCCTCAGGGAGCTTTTCAAGGGTTTTAGGATGCGGGCCCAAATGAATACGAAGTACATTGAGTCCAGCACGAGGGAGGCGACGGTAACCCATGTGCTCAACCTTCTGATTTCCCGCCTCACCGGTGCCGACATCCAGAGCACGATTACCCCGGATGAAGGAAGAAACGTGCCATGGCATTACTTCAACATACAGGCGGTGGATACGGCAAAACAGGCCCTTGTGGGGATGGACGGATTAACCGAGATGGTCCAGATAAAAAGAGATGGCCCGCTCGGTGAAAAAGTGAGGGAACTCAAAGAGAGGGCTGTGCTGTTCCTTGAAGAGATCGTGGAAGTAGGGGGATACTTCAAGGCTGTCGAAATGGGATTTTTCGTAGACTCGGGATTTTATCCCGAGAGGAACGGCGACGGGATTGTGAGAAAAATCGACGGCGGCGTCGGAGCGGGAACCGTCGTTAAGCGGGATAAGGACTACCTGGCTCCGGTATGCCACCACTTCGGGTACAACAATCTGCCGGAGGGCCTCGAGCATCCCTGCGACTTGATAGGAGGGTGTACCCTTTGCAATCCGGACAAAATAGCTTATATAGATGAGCTTGATGAGAAGGACAACGTACACGTAAGGTTGGAAGAAACCCGGGAGATTCGCGAAAAAGGGCTCATAAAACCCGAAGTTGAATGGTTTGCCGATGGAATAGTCTGCATGAATTTATTCCTGCCGGTCGGAGAAGAGATAGCTGAAGCTGCGGGCTTGGAAATCGCCAAGAGATTGGGGCTTACTGACGCAGAAATCATCCACAGGGAGATAATGCACCCGTCGGAAGGCACGTATCTGGAGATAAAGGGGAAGGTGCCTTTCACGATAGATCCGTCGTCGCTTACAATCCCCAAGAAACCGGAGATCCTTTCGCCGGAGGAGATAATAAATTTCGTAAAGGAGAATCCCGTAAAAATAGTTGCTGCCACCGTGGGTGAGGATGAGCATTCGGTAGGTCTGAGGGAGATAATAGACATCAAACACGGTGGTCTGGAAGGTTTCGGAATAGAATGTCACTATCTGGGCACATCGGTGCCGGTGGAAAAGGTGGTAGACGCGGCGATAGAAATAGATGCGGATGCAATACTCATCAGCACCATCATTACCCATGCCGACATTCACAGGATAAACATGAGGAAACTCCACCAACTGTGTGTAGAAAAGGGCATCAGAGACAGGGTCCTGCTGGTAGGAGGTGGAACTCAGGTCACCGATGATATAGCCAGGGAGTCGGGGCTGGACGCCGGGTTTGGACGCGGTACAAAGGGAATACATGTTGCCAGCTTCCTGGTTAAAAAATTGAGGGAGAAAAAGAGATTGTAAAACGGAGGTTCGTTTAAGTGATAGAAGTGGATGTACTTGTTGCCGAGATAGGCAGCACCACCACTCTCGTAAATGCCTTCAAAGGCTTGGGTACCCCCTGTCCCGAATTTGTGGGACAGGGGCTTGCCCCCACTACGGTGTTGCAGGGCGATGTTACCGTTGGCCTGGAAGGTGCCGTGAAGGATCTGGAGAAAAGACTGGGTAAAGCAGTAAAGTGGAAGAGGATGATGGCCACCAGCAGCGCCGCGGGAGGCCTCAAGATGACCGTCCACGGCCTCGTTTACGATATGACAGCCAAAGCGGCAAAAGAAGCAGCATTGGGCGCGGGTGCCGTTTTGCACATGATGACGGCGGGTTTCTTGAGCCAGTCGGACCTGGAAAAGATAAGGAAAATAAAACCCAACATAATACTGCTGGCGGGTGGAGTGGATTACGGGGAAAAGAAAACCGTCATTGAAAACGCCAGGAAGATTGCGGAGCACTGTCCGGATATCCCGGTGATCTATGCGGGGAATGTGGCAGCCCGGGAAGAGGTGGCAGAAATTTTTTCGGGGAAAAACAGGGTGTTCTTCGTTGAGAACGTATATCCGAGAATCGACGAACTCAACGTAGAACCGGCCCGCAGGGTGATACAGCAGGTTTTTGAAGAACATATAGTGGTGGCGCCGGGAATGGAGAAAATCCGCACTATGGTGGATGGTCCCATAGTGCCCACGCCGGGGGCGGTGATGATGGCTGCCTTGCTTTTAAAGGAAGATATAGGGGACCTGATTGTGGTAGACGTGGGCGGGGCTACAACGGATGTTCACTCCGTTACCGAAGGTTCGGAAGAGATAAACAGGATATTAATAGCCCCAGAACCCGCCGCCAAAAGGACCGTTGAAGGCGATCTGGGGGTTTACGTTAACAGGTATAATGTGGTTGAAGTTTTAGGATTCGAGGAAGCGAGGAAAAAATTCGGTGACAACTTAAGCCACGCCCTTGAAGTCCAGCCGCCGGTGCCGAAAAATCAAGATGAAGTGTGGTTGGCTGAATTTCTTACAGAAATTGCCGCCGTTACAGCCGTCAATCGCCATGCTGGTGGGATAAAACACCTCTACGGGCCCACCGGCAGGTATACGGTTGCGGAGGGTAAGGATCTTACCGGGGTGAAGTGGATAATCGGAACCGGTGGAGCCCTGACCAGGTTACCCGGCGGTAGAAGGATTCTGGAGAAAATCAGGTCCAAGACCACCGGCAAAAAACTGCTGCCCGGCGAGGATGCCCGGGTGTTAATAGACAGGGATTATATAATGGCTTCTACGGGAGTTTTATCAAAAGAATATCCCGATGATGCGATAAAGTTGCTCAAAAAAAGTCTAAGAATCAATGACGTGAGGACCGATTAAAGGTCCTCTCATTGTTTTTCTCGAATTCATTGATAAAGTCCGGTGGTTAAGGTATATTATTATTATTATGATCGCCTTTACTGGAGCCGGTGGGAGGAAGGCCTAAGGGCCTCATTGCCATGGAATTCCTTTCAGATGGTCAGTATCATGCTGGACAAAAGATTTACATATTGAAAGGAGATATTAAAATCCTATGCCTTTCTTATTTTTTTTGTTTTTTGCTACTGCTGTTTTTTCCCTATCTTCTGTTACCGGTTGTAGCATTTTTCATTATAGGTTTTTTATTTCTGCTGCCCTATGTTTTCGTTTTCAATTCGATTTTTAATATCATTACGATTCCGTGGCAGATATTGAAAATCGCCGCTGACAGGAGGGTGAGAAAAAATCACAGCCTGGAACACGCTACGGTGAATGTGCTGGAAGAGAGGTACGGGAGGCCTTTGCGCATAGGAGGGCTTGCTTACTCTGACGGTTTTTCCTTATCGGGTCCGGACCTACCGCCTGCTTATGAGGTGCTGGACGCGGCAAGGGAGGCCCTGTATCGCATGAAAAACGGAGAAATACATCTTGCGATTCACCCACGGTGCGGCACTTCTATGGCGGCAGCAAATCTGATTTTTTCGCTGGCTTTTATACTGGTGCTCGTATTTTACAGCCACCTTTCGATTTTAAACATCCTTGCAGCCTTTCTTCTGGCAAATATGCTGGCGATACCCTTCGGCAGGACGCTGCAAAGATTTTTTACGACTTATAAGGATGTAGGGGATCTTAGGATTGTCGACATTCTCGGCAGGGATTATACCTTTGGGTTTCCTTTTGAGATTTTTTTGAACCCCAACAGGACATATTTTGTACGGACCGAAATTGAATCGAAGCGTTTTAGATATCTAGTGTAGGGGAAAAGAGCAATGAGAATAGAAGGCATCAAAATTGAAGCAACTTTTGAAAAAAGGCTTAACAGGTTTGTGGCTGCAGTAAAAATCGGCAGTAGGTCTCATAAGGTTCACGTGCCAAATAGCGGCAGGCTGGCTGAATTGCTGGTCCCGGGAGCCAGGGTGATTTTAAGGGAAGCTCAAAATCCCGCAAGAAAGTATCCATATGATTTGATCATGGTATACACCGGCGATACTCTGGTTTCCGTGGATTCGTCCTTGCCGGCTAGATTGCTGCTCTCTGAACTTTCAAGGGAACGGATACTAAATTTAAATTACGATTTCGTAAAGCCCGAGGTTAAATACGGTAACAGCCGTTTTGACATCGGCCTGGGCAGCAAGGGGAAAATTTTTTATTACATTGAGGTAAAGGGTGTAACTCTGGTGGAAAACGGCAGGGCCATGTTTCCGGATGCCCCGACGGAAAGGGGCACGAAACACATGCTCGAACTTATAAGAGCCAAAGAAGAAGGCTACGGGGCCGGGGTGTTTTTTATAGTCCAGAGGGAGGATGCGGACAGGTTTTCTCCCAACGATTCTATGGACAAAAAATTCGGAGACGCAGTGAGAAAAGCGGCAGAGGCTGGAGTAGAGGTGTTTGCTTACAACTGCCGGGTTGACCGAAATGAGATACTACTTTTTAATCGATTGCCGGTTGAATTATGACCCATTTTTTTATCTGACAAATAATAGTATAATATTAAATATTAGAGCTTTTAGGGGAAATTACTTATCCGGGGGTATTTTCGTGGAATTTCATCAGTTAGAAGCCTTTGTCAGGGTAGCCGAATACAGGAGTTTTTCAAAAGCGGCCGAGTCCTTGTTTTTAACACAACCCACCATAAGCGCCCATATAATTTCCCTGGAAAAGGAACTCGACATAAAACTTTTTGACAGGCGGGGGAAGGATATTGAACTTACTCCGGCCGGGAGAATCATGTATGAGAGAGCTAAAAACATCCTGGCGGCTAAAGAATTGGCCCTGCTGGAATTGAAAAGGTTTTTGGGAACCGTTGAAGGTGATCTAGAAATATTTGCAAGTTCAATACCGGCCGCCTATATACTGCCCTCTGTTATCAAGGAATTTAACAGAGCGTATCCGGGGGTGGTATTGAGAATTAGACAGGCGGATTCCGGAGAGGTGATAGGCCTGGTTTCCGAAGGTGCGGTTGAACTCGGAATAGTAGGTACAGTATCGGATGCTGAAAACCTGCAGTTTGTGCCGTTTTCTTCCGATGAACTGGTGCTAATAACGCCGAACAACTGGAACAGAGCGCTGAGGAACGACAATTACGTAAGCATTGCCGATTTTTTGCATGAAATGTTTGTACTGCGGGAAAAAAAATCCGGTACCAGAAAGACTTTTGAAACGGCTTTAAAAAATAGAGGTTTTCGGTTGGAGGATTTGAATGTCGTTGCGGAACTGGGCAGTTCCGAGGCGGTAAAGCAGGCCGTTAAAGAGGGCATCGGAGTTTCCGTTATATCGAGGAGGGCTGTCGAGGATTACGAAAAGATGAAATTGCTGAGGGTTTACCGTATAAGGGACATGGAAGTTCACCGGTGTTTTTACCTGGTTTTCAAGAAAGGGAGGACTCTTTCTCCTAATGCTGCCACATTTAAAGAGTTTATTATAAATTTAAAACTTTAGATTACGATACTCTTAAAATGGAGGTAATAATCGTGGCGACAATTGAGGATTTTTTGAATTTAGATATCCGCATTGGTACTATAATTAAAGCAGAATCGTTTCCGGAAGCACGAAAACCCGCAATAAAACTAGAAATTGATTTTGGTAAGATCGGTATTAAACGCTCTTCGGCCCAAATTACAAGGAGATATAAACCGGAACAACTCGTTGGACGTCAAGTGGTCGCAGTAGTAAACTTTCCCCCTAAATTTATCGCGGGTTTTAAATCCGAGGTGCTGGTGCTTGGTGGTATTCCGGAAGAAGGTGATGTGGTACTGTTAAAACCTGATGAGCCTGTAAAAAATGGTACACCGGTTGCTTAGGAGGCTGTGAAGCCTCTTTTTTTATCGGTATTTTTGCCCCAAATTGAGGGAACTATAAATTGAGAAAATAAATTCCAAGGAGGAATAGCCCATGGCAGCATTCGATATCAGGGAGCTGGTGATAAAAAACCTTGAGGGAAGCACCAGGGAAGAGGTGGAAGGGTATATAAATGAAACCATTCAGACCAAAGAAGAACAGGCTCTCCCAGGGATGGGCGTACTATTCGAGGTGGTCTGGCAGAAGTCGAACCAAAATGAGAGGAACAGCATGATGGACAAGATTATGGCTGCCATCAACCGGACATAAAGGGGTGGAAGATCCACCCCATCGTCTTTAAGGTATTAACTGTTCCAGGATAGCGTAGGTTTGAGGTCCCACTATACCATCAACTCTTATATTATTGTCCCTCTGGAGCCGTCGTACGGCCATCTCGGTCAAACGGCCGAAGATGCCGTCTATGGGTCCCATATAATATCCAAGGGCCTGTAATTTCGTCTGGAGTTCGGCCACATCCTTCCCACGCATACCCCTGCGCAATGTTCTCGACCCAAAAGCTTGGCGGGATTGCACGTCTATGCCTCCTTCTGGAAAACTTTTGCAGTATAATAATATGTTAGTCGGATAAAATGTGTTAAAAATGATTAATAATAGCAGGAAAAAATAATTATTTTAAAGAATATATATCATTGATGTTGGAATAACTAAAAATTTCATTCAATCCATGGCTGTTTTCACGAAAGGGAAGGATTATTTTATTTTTATTACAGAAAATTAAAAATATAGAACAAAGTTTTAAAGAAATCAAACTAAAACTTAAAGAAAGAGTGGGTGAAAGAATGATTTTGTTTATCTTGGTACTCTACATGGCTTGTATGTTATTCGTAGGTTGGTGGTGCGGTAAATATTACATAAAAGGCATGACGGATTTTTTGCTGGCCGGTAGAAGACTCGGCCCGTGGCTTTTAACCGCCACGCTGGTGGCAACGCACTTTGGCGGCGGAGCCGTTATGGGAGGAGGGGAATACGGGTATAATTACGGGCTATCGGGAGCATGGTACGGGATATCATGCGGCGTAGGTCTGCTTTTCCTGTTCTTTACCTCAAAATTCAGAGATCTTGCTATATACACCGTGCCGGACTATCTGGAACACAGGTACGGTGGTAAAGCGGTCAGAGTCCTGGGAGCGCTACTTTCGCTCGTTGCACTTATCGGAATTCTGGCAGCTCAAACGATTGCAACTCAGAGTGCTCTCTCCATAGTCGGAATAAAGGGTGATGCCGGTGCCGTGCTGGCAACAATAGTTTTCATTGTTTACACTATGGTAGGAGGTTTATGGGCCGACACCCTGACCGATTTTATCCAAATCATAATAGCCGCCATAGGGGTAGTATGGGCCACAATGATAGTTTTGTCAAAAGCCGGTGGTATGGCAGGGCTTTCGTCTTTAGTTGCTGATAAAGGTGTGACGGACCAGTATTTTAATATATGGGGCATGGGATTTTCAAGCATTATGTGGATTTTGATTCCTACTGTCATGTACACCCTAATTGGTCAGGATTTTTATCAGAGGCTTTTTTCTGCCAGGGATTCAAAAGTTGCAAAAATAGGCTCTCTAGCAGGCGGTATTGTGATGATAATTTTGAGCTTATTCCCAGCAATAATCGGTATGGGTGCGCGGGCCCTTTCGGATATAGACGATGCTAGCAGCGCAGTTCCATGGGTACTGCAAAACCTTATGAATCCCGTCGTTGGTGGAATATTCCTTGCAGCCATATTGGCCGCCATCATGTCTACAGCAAGTTCGCTGCTCACCGCAGCTACCGCTCATATAGTGAAGGATTTATGGGTAGAAACCTTTCATGTAGATGAAGCAAAGGAAGAAAAAAGGCTCCTTGCTGTGTCAAGGAATTTTACTTTTATCCTTGGAATACTTTCGCTGATTATTGCACTTAAAGTTCCCGGGATAATTGATGCGTTGATTTATTCATATACCATGTATACAGCAGGTGTCTTCATACCGGTTATGGGTGGCCTTCTCTGGAAAGGTGCCACCAGAGCCGGCGCTTTATCATCAATAATAGCCGGTTCTATAATTGCCCTCGCAGGTATTTTGACAAAGATCAAAGATAAATATTTTGGAGCTCCGGTAGAAGTCTACGCAGCATTGATTTCACTCGTAATCTTTGTGATTGTTTCATTAGCTACCCAGCCAAAAAAGGTTGATGAACCGGCAAAATAAAAATTGATTCTTTCGTTATTCACGCATAGGTTTTTAAGGGAACCTTCCTTTGAAGTTCGAGGCTATCATCGAACTTCGAAGGTGGTTCCCTTAACGACTTTTTAGGGACTTTTATGATGTTAAAGGATTACACCGATAAAAAATATAATGGGAGGCGATGGATATGATAGTAAATGGAAATAATCTCAGTATAGAAGATGTGGCAAGAGTGGCAATTAAAGGCGAAAAGGTGGAACTTTCGGCAGAATCCAAAGAAAAAATCGAGCATTCAAGAAGATATGTGGAAAACATGATAGAAAGAGGGGAAGTAGTCTACGGCGTTACAACGGGGTTTGGAAAATTTTGTAATGTGGTTGTCTCGAGGGAAGACGTTAAAAAACTGCAGATAAATCTCATAAGAAGCCATTCGGTAGGAGTCGGGGATTACTTTCCCGAAGAAGTAGTAAGGGCAATGATGCTGCTCAGGATTAATGCCCTTGCAAAGGGATACTCGGGAGTAAGGCTTTCTACCCTGATGACATTAGTTGAAATGTTGAATAAAGGAGTTACGCCTCTAGTCCCATGTCAGGGTTCGCTCGGAGCCAGCGGAGACCTGGTGCCCTTAGCCCACATGGTACTGGTTATGCTGGGCGAAGGTGAGGCTATTTATGAAGGCAAGGTTCTTCCCGGAGGAAGGGCTCTGGAACTGGCTGGGATAAAACCGTTAGTGCTGGAAGCCAAGGAGGGGCTCGCGCTCGTCAACGGGACCCAGGCGATGTCGGCAATAGGTTGTATTGCCCTGGTGGAAGCGTTTAACCTTTCGAAAGCGGCTGATATCTGCGGAGCCTTGACCTTTGAGGCTCTGAACGGAATAGTAGACGCTTTTGATGAAAAAATTCATACGGCAAGGCCCCATCCTGGGCAGGTCGAATGCGCGAGGAATATGGCGCGGCTTATCGAGGGGAGTACCCTGGTAACCCGTCAGGGGGAACTGAAAGTGCAGGATGCGTATGCGTTAAGATGTATTCCCCAGGTCCACGGGGCGACAAAGGACGCGCTACGCCATGTCAGGCACGTTTTAGAAATAGAGATAAACTCGGCAACGGACAATCCGCTGATTTTCCCCGATGAAGAACAGGTTATTTCCGGAGGAAATTTCCACGGCCAGCCGGTGGCGATAAACATGGATTATATGGGAATTGCGGTATCAGAGTTGGCGAACATTTCCGAACGGAGAATAGAAAGACTGGTAAATCCCTATTTAAACGAAGGTTTGCCCGCGTTTTTGACAAAAGAAGGAGGTCTCAATTCGGGTCTTATGATAAGCCAGTATACGGCGGCAGCCCTGGTATCCGAGAACAAGACCCTGGCTTCTCCAGCGAGCGTGGATTCCATACCATCATCGGCCAATCAGGAGGATCATGTGAGCATGGGGACCATCGCCGCGCGAAAGGCCATGATGATAGTGGAAAATACCAGGAACGTGCTGGCTATAGAGCTTTTATGTGCGGCACAGGCTATTGATCTCAGGTTTGAAAAGATGGGGGACAAAGGCAGTCTGGGTAAAGGTACCGCCCTAGCCTATGAGGCGGTAAGGGAGCTCGTGGCCGCCGTTGAAGAAGATAGAGTTCTGAGCGGTGACGTAAAAATATTGTCAGAGCTTATACGAAGCGGAGAACTGGTAAAGAGGGTAGAAAATGAAATCGGTCCATTGTATTAATGAGCAAAAGCCTCTAGCGGCAATGCTCGTGCTGAAGTTGGTTCAAGCTCAGCAAAAAATTCCATGTTTCGATGAATTTTTACGAAGGGTAAGAAAAATAAAACGAGAAATATAATAATAAAAAATTATAGGGAGGTATAAAAAATGAAAAGGGTAATACGCGCCCCGAGGGGCAAAGAGATTTCCTGCAAGAGCTGGCAGCAAGAAGCTGCCTTGAGAATGCTTATGAACAATCTCGATCCTGAAGTGGCTGAAAACCCCGACGAACTTATTGTATACGGGGGAGCCGGTAAGGCCGCGAGAAACTGGGAATGTTTTGACAAAATAGTTGAATCTCTGAGGAACCTGGAAAATGATGAGACCCTGCTCATTCAGTCGGGAAAACCGGTGGGGATATTCAAAACCCACCCGATGGCTCCCAGGGTGCTCATATCGAATGCCATGCTGGTTCCCGCATGGGCTACTTGGGAAAATTTCTGGGAGCTGGAGAAAAAAGGACTCACCATGTACGGCCAGATGACCGCCGGCAGCTGGATATATATAGGCACCCAGGGCATAGTGCAGGGCACCTACGAGACCTTTGCCGCATGCGCTAACAAATATTTCGGTGGATCGCTAAAAGGCAAACTGGTCCTGACCGCTGGTATGGGTGGCATGGGCGGAGCTCAGCCTCTTGCTATCACCATGAACGAAGGTGTGGCACTGGTCGTAGAAGTGGACAGGAGCAGGATAGAAAAGAGGATTAAAACCAGGTACTGCGACGTCATGGTGGAAGACCTGGATGAGGCTATTAGCATGGCTCTCAAAGCAAAAGAAGAGGGCAGGGCCATTTCCATCGGACTTGTGGGCAATGCAGCAGAGGTGCACCTGGAACTGTTGCGCAGGGGTATAATACCCGATGTGGTGACCGACCAGACTTCCGCCCACGACCCGTTGAACGGATACGTTCCCGCAGGCATGACCCTTGAGGAAGCCGTCGAACTCAGGAAGACCGATCCACAAAAGTACATCGCGAAAGCCAAGGAGAGCATGGCGATTCACGTCAGGGCGATGCTGGAGATGAAAAAGCGCGGCGCAGTGGTGTTCGATTACGGCAATAACATAAGGCGCCAGGCTTATGACCAGGGAGTAACCGATGCCTTTGACATTCTCGGTTATGTACCTGAGTTCATAAGAGACCTGTTTTCCGAGGGAAGCGGTCCCTTCCGCTGGGCGGCCCTTTCCGGAGATCCGGAAGACATTTACAAAACTGATGAGAAGGTGCTTGAACTCTTCCCAGAAGATAAACACCTGGCCCGCTGGATTAAGCTGGCAAGGGAGCGGGTTGCCTTCCAGGGCCTTCCGGCGAGGATCTGCTGGCTGCGGTATGGCGAACGGGCAAAAGCAGCTCTGGCGTTCAATGAGATGGTGAGAAAAGGCGAACTCTCGGCACCCATAGTCATAGGTAGAGACCATCACGATACGGGTTCCGTCGCTTCTCCATACAGGGAGACCGAGGCTATGAAGGACGGCAGCGACGCCATAGCCGACTGGCCTATCCTGAACGCGCTGCTCAACGTAGCGTCGGGTGCCACCTGGGTTTCTGTGCACCACGGCGGCGGTGTAGGTATCGGATACTCCATCCACGCTGGAGTAGTCGTAGTAGCCGACGGCACCGACGACGCCGCGTTCAGGATTTCCAGGGTGATCAATAACGACCCCGGGACCGGCGTAATGCGCCACGCCGATGCAGGTTACGAAATAGCCATAAGGACTGCAAAGGAAAAAGGCATAAAAATGCCGATGTTGAAGTAAAAAGGAGGCAAAATTCATGGCCAAGCTTGTGGAATGCATACCAAATTTCAGCGAGGGAAGAAGAAAAGAGGTGATAGAGGCCATAGCTGACGCCATTAGGTCCGTGAAAGGCGTACGGCTTCTGGATTTTTCTTCGGACGAGAGCCATAACAGGAGCGTTTTTACCTTTGTCGGTGACCCCGACGCCGTGAAAGAGGCTGCCTTTGCTTCCGCGTCAAAGGCAGCCCAGCTTATTGACATGACAAAGCATAAAGGCGAACACCCGAGGATGGGAGCGGTTGACGTAATACCCTTCGTGCCCGTTAAAGGCATAACGATGGAGGAATGCGTGCAGATTTCCCGCGAAGTCGGCGAAAGGATTGCGGGAGAGCTTTCGATACCGGTGTTTTTGTATGAAGAATCGGCGACGAGGCCCGAACGGAAAAACCTGGCCGATATCAGGCGCGGCGAATTCGAAGGCATGGCGAAAAAGATAAAGGACCCTGCCTGGGCCCCCGACTTTGGAAAACCCGAAATACATCCGACCGCCGGTGCGGTGGCGGTAGGTGCCAGGATGCCGCTGATCGCTTATAATGTGAATTTAAACACTTCGGATGTTAACATCGCAAAAAACATAGCCAAGGTCATCCGGGAGAGCGGAGGCGGCCTGAAAAACGTCAAGGCTATAGGCGTAATGCTGGAGGATAGAAATATCGCCCAGGTCTCCATGAACATGACTAATTACGAGAAGACCGCCCTTTACAGGGCTTTCGAGCTGATCAGGATAGAGGCCAGGAGGTACGGTGTAGACATTATTGGAAGCGAAATCGTCGGCATAACACCGATGAAAGCCCTTATCGATGTGGCAAAATACTACCTGCAGCTGGAAAATTTCGATGACAGCAAGCAGATACTTGAAAATTATCTTATTGCAGAATAAAGGTTTTATGGAGGGTGAGCATGACCAATCCCGACCTTCTAATAAAAAACATAGGAGTTCTGGCAACGCCGGTAGGGAATTGCCCTGTAGGTGGAAACCGGCAGGGCGATATTAAGCTTATCAAAGACGCTTTTATTGCCGTAAAAGACGGTGTAATTACCGGTGTGGGCAGCGCGGAAAATCTTGTCCACATTACTCTCGGGGAAAAGACGGTGGTAATTGATGCCGGGGGCAAACTGGTTACCCCCGGCCTTGTAGACCCGCATACTCACCTCATTTTTTCGGGATGGCGCCAGAAGGAGCTTTCCCTCAAGCTCAAAGGCATGAAATACCTGGAGATACTCAAGATGGGGGGCGGAATTCTCAGCACCGTCAGGAATACCAGGAAGGCCTCTCTGGAAGAACTCGTTTCAAACGGCATGAAGTCTCTCGATCGCATGCTCGAACACGGGACGACCACCTGCGAAGCAAAGAGCGGTTACGGACTAAACCTGAAAGATGAACTCAAATCCCTGGCAGCTATAAGGGAACTGAACAGGTGTCACCCTCTGGATGTGGTGCCCACTTTTATGGGAGCCCATGCAGTTCCCGAGGAGTACAGGGAAAACAAGAAAGAATACATCAGGCTGATCGTGGAGGAAATGATACCCAGGGTAGCCCGGGATAAGCTGGCGGAGTTTTGCGATGTGTTCTGCGAAGAAGGCGTTTTCGATATCGAAGAGTCCAGATACATATTAGAAAGCGGCAAAGCGCACGGGCTCATACCGAAGCTTCACGCCGATGAAATCACACCGATGGGCGGCGCAAAACTCGCTGCAGAGGTGGGAGCTCTATCGGCAGAACACCTTATCTACGCTACCGATGAAGGCATCAGAGCGATGGCAGAAGCGGGGACTATTGCCGTCTTACTTCCCGGGACGTCCTTTTACCTCGGAGAATCCTTCGCTCGCGCCAGGACTATAATAGAGGCCGGCATCCCCGTAGCGCTTGCCACCGATTTTAACCCCGGTTCTTCACCGACCGAGTCGCTGCAGCTGGTGATGAACATTGCCTGTCTAAAGTACAGGATGACACCGGAAGAAGTGCTGACGGCAGTCACGTTAAACTCAGCAGCAGCCGTAAATAGAGCGTCGACTATCGGCACCATTGAGGTTGGGAAGCAGGCCGATATAGTTATATGGGATGCCCCCGACCTAGATTTTATATTCTACCATTACGGGGTAAACCTGGTCAGGACGGTTATAAAAAAAGGCCGGGTTGTAGTTCAAAAATAACATTAATGAAGTGGGCAATCGCGGGATTATTTTATACCTAATAGGAGGGTGAAAATGCTGCTTTCGGAATACCGCATCAAAGAATTTGTGGATGAGCTGGCTTCTAAAAGTCCGGCACCGGGAGGCGGGTCCGCTTCAGCCCTCGCCGGGGCTATGGGTATATCGCTGGCCTCCATGGTGGCAAACCTTACTTCCGGGAAGGAAAAATTTAAGGACCGGGAACCGCTGTTACAGGAAATATTGCTAGAAGCGAAAAAAATAAAGGAATCGCTAGTAACATTGATTGATAGGGACACCGACGCCTTTAACAAAGTGGCGGAAGTTTTAAAAATGCCCCGGGAAACCGAAGAGCAGAAAAAAGCAAGGAGCGAAGCTATGGAACAGGCGCTGAAGGAAGCCGCAGTCATTCCGCTGACAGTTATGGAAGAATGCCTCAAAGCTATCAGGCTGCATGAAAAAGCTCTCGGGAATACGACGACCTCCGCATTGAGTGATCTAGGGGTGGGAGTGCTGTGTCTTAAAGCAGCCCTCTATGGCGCGTGGCTGAACGTAAAAATAAATTTAAATTCGATAAAAGACGCAAAGTTTGTTGAAGATGTGGAAAAGAAAGCCCGGGCCATCTTAAAGCAAGGGACCGAGCTAGCCGACGGGTTATATCAAAAAATAGAGGAAGCGCTTGCATAAAAATAACGGTAAGGGAGCCGAAAGGCTCCTTTTTTTCTGTTTGCTATGGATTATAGGAGGGGGTATAATAAATAAAGAGAAACTAGCGAACTCTAACTCAAATTCGGCAATATCCAAGTAAGCCTGGACTTTCTGCGCCGGATGGTCTGGTGCCTTCATTAAGATTTTAATAAGCATCGGGGAGGTAGTACATTGAGGGAAGATATTATCAAACTGCGGAGAAAAATCTACCGGCTGATTGCCGAACACGCAAGAACTCTCGATAATCTTCAGGATGTATATACTGCGGTCGTTGAATCTATAAGCGATGAAATAAACCGTGAAGAAGCGGAAGCCCGCGTGCGCGCGGCGCTCGGCACCTTCGAAGAGGGTCAAATACCCGAAACTGTAAATTTTCCCTTTATATCAGTAATTGAAAAAGCTTGCGAGGGACACGGGGAAAAATGCGGGTGCAGGATCACCTGCGAACCGAAAGCTGTAAAAGTTAACGAAGAGGGAAAACCGTCTATAGACCTCAACGAGTGCATATCGTGCGGGCTCTGCATCGTAGCATGTCCTGAGGGCGCCATTACCGATAAAACTGAAATCGCCCAGACTATAAATATGATAAAAAAGCACCGGAGGGTTTATGCAGTTGTGGCGCCTGCCTTCGCCGGCCAGTTCGGTCCTGAGGTAAGTGAGGAGCAGGTTAAGACCGCCCTGCTGATGCTGGGCTTTTATGACGTGATCGAGGTAGCTCTGGGGGCCGATATGATTACCGTGAAAGAAGCGGAGGAATTTATAAGGCGTATGGACAGGGGCGACAAATTTATGATAACATCATGCTGCTGTCCTCCTTTTGTGCGGCTGGCCAGAAGCTACAGTGGGAGGATTGCAGGCATGGTATCCGATTCGGTTTCCCCGATGGTGGCTATAGCCAGGTTTATCAAAGCCGAAGACGAGGCCGCAAAGGTGGTTTTCATCGGTCCCTGTATAGCTAAAAAGACCGAAGCCAAACTGCCCGAACTCAGGGATGCGGTTGATTGCGTTCTAACCTTTGAGGAACTGGCTGCCATGTTTGAAGGTTATAAAATCAACCTCAAGGAGTTAAAAGTTGAGGTGCCTTTTGCTGATGCGTCTCACGACGGCAGGATTTATGCCCATACGGGCGGTGTTACCACTGCCATTGTATCGAGCATAAAAACACTCAGGCCGGACATTGATGTAAAAGCCCGACAGGGCAACGGTATCAAAGAGTGCAAGAAGATCCTCGATGCCATAGAAGACGGCACCCTTGACGCCAACTTCGTTGAAGGCATGGCCTGCGTGGGAGGTTGCGTGGGCGGGCCCGGAGTATTAATCCCTCCTGAAGAGGGGGCGAAGGCCGTCGATGAGTTTGCGGCAAGGAGCCATGTTAAGGAGGCCGTGGCGAACGATACCGCCAGGATACTGTTCAGCAAACATAAGGATAGAGTTAAATTGGAATCCCACCGTATGTGACATCCTCCCCGAATGAATAGTGGGAAATACCATTCTGCTAATGTACTATAGTTTTGTTCAATAGCTTTTTATTTCCGACCAGGTTATTGACAGCCGGGCAGGTAGAATGTATAATATATATTGTCAATCGATGAATATGTAGAATTGCAGGGATGGTGGAACTGGCAGACACGCTACTTTGAGGGGGTAGTGGAGATTTGCTCCGTGCGGGTTCAAATCCCGCTCCCTGCACCAGAAAACACTCGGTTTTCGAGGATTTTACGAAAACCGTTTTTTTTTATGTTCAAAACGGATTTTCTAACAAATTTCTAGAGGTAAGAAAGAAGAACCCCCGGTATAGGTCCGGGGAAGTTAATTAGTCTTTTATAGCTTCAACAAAACCTGTAACTTCGTGGTCGTGCCCTTCATTAAAGCTCGTTCTAAAACAAAAATAGTGGGTATGATATCCATTCGGTAATGGTATGGCTATTCCTGTATTAGCTCTAAAAAAGTGAAAGTGACCCTCACTAAAAGTTGTCATTCCGCATATTTCGTGATAATGTTGATGAGAACCATGCATCTTTGCAGGAATAGGAGTGCTGGTAATGCCAAAATGCATATGGCTGTGACCAGCGTTACAGGCCGTAACCCCTATATGTGAATGAACATGTTCTCTTGTATTAACTTTTAACTGCTCAGTGGAATTAGACAAATTGCTCACCCCTTTTATTTTTTTGACTAATATATTATTATGAGAGCCTGAGTTAATGGGTTCTTGCGTAGTTATCTTAAGAATAAAATTGTGCTTATGCTTTTAGCAAAATGATGCTAAAATAAATGTAGACCTCTAATATTTTTCTAGGGGAATACTTATAATTGCGAGGGGTTCGCTTTATTTTTTGGTGATTTTTATGGGCATCAAAGAAAAAATTATAAACTTCGCGAAGAGTATAGGCCTTGACAAGGTGGGGTTTACAACTGCCGAGCCTTTTTTATCCGAAAGGGAAATCCTGCTGGAAAGAAAGGAAAAGGGTCTTTTTTCACCCTTTGAAGAGAACGACGTCGAGCTCAGGTGTGACCCGAATGAACTTTTACCTGGTGCAAGGACCATTATATGTTTTGCCATGGGTTACCTGATAGAACACTCCGATGATACGAAATCGAACGCGGAAAAGCCGCTAGGTATAATATCGAAATATGCCTCCATAAAGGATTATCACCGGGTGATGGGAGAAAAATTGAGGTTGGTGGCGGATTATATTTTTTCGAACTGGGGCGGTAATTTCAGGATATTGGTAGATACGGGCGGACTTATGGACAGGGCCGCTGCCCGAAGGGCCGGGTTGGGCTGGATCGGCCAAAATACCTGCCTTTTTACCGAGGAATACGGTTCATGGGTCTTCCTGGGGGAGATCATCACCGACCTTGAGGTAGAGCCGGATGAACCTTCCGCAAACCGGTGCGATAATTGCGGAAGGTGTGTTAGAGCATGCCCGACGGGAGCTCTCGAAGCCCCGTACCGCATTAACCCGTTCCGTTGTCTTTCGTACGTGACGCAGATGAGGGGCTCGATCCCTGAAGAATTCAGGCCCCTGCTCGGTGTGAGGTTATTTGGCTGCGATACCTGTCAGGAGGCGTGCCCGAAAAACAAAAATGTGGGCATTCCTTCCCATGAAGAATTTATCCCCGATTTTTCCCTGGAAAGGCGCCTTATCAGGTTAATAAATATCGACAGCCGTGAATTCGAGAAGATTTTTAAGCCTACTCCCATTGGCTGGCGGGGGAAGAATGTTTTAAGAAGAAATGCCATTTTGGCGCTATCCAATGCCGGTCCCGGGCATAAAGAACACTTTGAAAAGCTCCTGGAAGATCCTTCGCCCGTCATAAGGGAACATGCACTGTGGGCGCTGAAAAGATAAGAGGCAGTCTGATGACTGCCTCTTCAGCTTGTAGACAAAGCCGCTTTTAGGATGCATAACCTAAAAGCGGCTTTTTGTTGAAGGCGAAGAAAATTTTTAAGAAAAACGAATGTAAAGCGGGGACTGTTGGCGGAAACGTTCCCCGTCTTTTCTTCCATAAAGCCAGCTTTTTTAAATTCATGCATGCGAAAAGAAGCGTGAGGTAATGTCCAACTTTCCTCAAGCCTCGTAGATTTGTATAGCGCATGCCATGCTTTTCCTTCGCATCGGCAAATACCCGCTCGATGGTCTGGCCGCGCATTTTGTATAGTTCTTTACCCCATTGGGTGTGTCTTATATCTTCCGCTATTTCTATGTAATGCTCCCATATATGCCGAGTTATGATTTTTGTGTAATTTTTACTTTTGGTGCACTGTAGGCGCATGGGACATTTACAGCATATTTGGGGGTTGCTCCTATATTCCCGGTATCCCGCCCGGTTGGTGGTGCTGTATTCTAATATTTGGTTGTTGGGGCATATGTAACAATCATAATATTCGTCATAGACGTATTCGCGTTTTTTAAAGTAGCCATCTTTGGTCATCGGCCTCTTGTAGGGCATAACGGGAAGCGCTCCTGCCTCAATGATTTCTCTGCATATCCCGGGGGTTTTGTAGCCTGCATCAACCACTACCGCCTCTATTTTAGAAAATTTATCGTTTACTTCTTGAAATAAATGGGAGAATACCTGGCTGTCATGAACATTTCCAGGTGCTATTTTGACACCAAGGACAAAGTTGTTCCGGTCACAGGCTACAGAAGCTGTGTAGGCAAAGCAGCGCTCTTTTTCCCCTTTTTGAAACATCCCACTTTCAGGATCTGTGGTGCTTACCCTGACTTTTTTAGAGCTATTTTCTCCTTTGTTGTTATCGTCATCATCATCTTCTTCTTCAAAGGGCTTTTTACCGTTTGCTTCCCGTTCGGCGTTGATTTCTTTTAAAAGTTCTTCCTTATATTTTTGAGTCCGTTGCTTAGCGACTTTCTCGATATATTTATTCTTATTGGCACTGGCTTTTATGTGAGTAGCATCGATAAATACTGCATCTGTTTTAACAAACCCGCATTCTATTGCTTCCATCAACACCCGCTCGAATATCTTTTCAAATAGATCACTTTCCTTAAACCGCCGTTCATAGTTTTTTCCAAAAGTTGAAAAGTGAGGTATTTTTTCTTGTAATCCATAGCCTAAAAACCAACGGTAAGCTACATTGACTTCTACTTCTCTGATGGTTTGGCGCATGGAGCGGATTCCATACAATGCTTGGAGCATGAGTAGCTTAATTAACACTACCGGGTCAATACTAGGTCTTCCTGTATTTTCGCTATATAGGTCTTTTACTTCATCATAAATGAAATTAAAGTCGATGCTTTCTTCTACTGCCCTAAGGAGATGGTCTTGAGGTACTAAGCTATCGATGCTTACTAATTCTACCTGCTCTATTATTTCTCGATTTTTCTTCGTTAACATTTCATCGCCCCACAATATTTTTGTATCTTCTTTAATTTTACTAAAAAGCTGATGATTTTTGTACTAGCTTTTGCAAAAAAAGACTGTCGACAGTTACTTTGTCGACAGTCTGAAGAGGCAGTCTGATGACTGCCTCTTATCTTCTTATATTATTGAGGTTTGTACCAGCCTTTCTGAACCATGAAATCGAAAATCATTTTGGCGTTCTGTTGCTCCTCATCCTGGATCTGGCGAAGGGCGTTTCTCACCGCCTCATTGGTGCATTCCATTATCGCGGTTTCGTATACTCCGGAAAGGTATTTCATCGTCATAAGTATGTCGTTCATCATATCCTTGTCGGCTATGGTGGCGGTAGCGGCCTGCTGCATATCACCAATACCTCCTCTCAGTTTTAATGGGCAGGGGGCTGTACTCCGGCCTGCTGGAGCAGGTTTGTTATCGTATCTATATGCTGCTGTTCTCTGTTTGCCAGGTTCCGCAGCATATTTGCTACTTGAGGATCCTGAGCCTGACTGGCATAATAGTTGCATTTTGTGACGCTGACCCTCTCATGGCTTAGAGTATCCTGCAGGTATAGTTTTTCTTTTTGCGTTAACTGCAAGCTGACCACCTCCACCTTTATTTTTTCCTTTAGTATTTTTTGTATTCCTGGTTAACAAATAACTTCGAAAAAAAGAGGAATATTAAATGTGAGTTCCAAAGAAGCGACGAGGCTGGTTTTGCCGGGGAAGTGTATTAAGATAGTGTTGTTAATTGAATTTCAATGTATTAAAATTGACTTAGGGTGAAAATAGATGGAAATTAAATATAAAATATGGATAGAACACGAGGGCAAGCAGGTTTTCGGCGACGGGATCTATAGGCTTTTACAGCTTGTTGAAAAATACGGCTCTATCAATCAGGCTGCTGCTGCTCAGAAGATGTCCTACCGGCAGGCATGGGGGAAGATCAAGAAGATAGAAAAAAGGCTGGGAGTTAAGCTGCTGGAGAGACATAGAGGAGGAGAAAACGGCGGAGGAGCAGTGCTGACCGAGACGGGTAAGGCTATGATGAGCCGGTATGGAGAACTGGTGGACAAAATAGAAAGCCTCCTGGCGTCTCAGATTTCGTGGAAATAAATTTTCCGAGGTGGTATTTATGGAAGAAATAAGGGAGGTATATCTGGATAACAGCGCTACTACAAAAGTGGCCAAAGAAGCGGTTGATGCAATGGTGCAGGCAATGACTTTGGCGTTCGGAAATCCATCTTCTCTTCACAGAAAAGGGATGGAAGCCGAGAGAATAGTTAGTAAAAGCCGCGAAACCCTGGCCGCCTTTCTGGGGGCAAAGTCGCGGGAGATTTATTTTACATCCGGCGGCACCGAATCCAATAATCTGGCGATAAAAGGCGCTGCCTACGCAAGGAAGCGCTACGGAAGGCACCTGATAACAACGGCCATTGAGCACCCTTCCGTACTCGACGTTTTCAAAAGCCTCGAAGAAGAGGGTTTTTCCGTCACTTACCTGGGAGTGGACGATTCCGGGCATATAAATTTGGAGGAGTTGGAGCGGGCGCTTAAACCTGATACAATTCTAGTAAGCATCATGTACGTCAACAATGAGGTGGGTTCCATCCAGCCCATTGAAGCTGCGGCGGAGATTATCGCGAAAAATAAAAATACGCTTTTCCACGTAGATGCGGTCCAGGCTTTCGGCAAAATTCCGCTTATTCCCCACCTCAAGGGTATACATCTTATGTCATTGAGCGCCCACAAGATATATGGCCCAAAGGGTGTCGGAGCGCTGTACGTCAGGGACGGAATCAAAATAATGCCGCTTTTTAACGGCGGCGGCCAGGAGGAAGGATTGCGTTCGGGGACGGAAAACGTGCCCGGCATAGCGGGCTTTAGCGCCGCTTCGGAACTCGCCTTTAAAAATATGGCCGCCTGGCAGGCGAGGATGCGGGAACTCAAGGAGAGACTAAAAGACAGGATACTGGAAGAAATACCAGATGCAGTTTTGAACGGCTCTGAAAACGGTGCACCTCACATCCTGAACATATCTTTTCTGGGCACCAGAGCGGAAGTGTTGCTCCATGCCCTTGAGTCCCACGGTATCTATGTGTCTACGGGTTCTGCCTGTTCTTCTTATAAAAAGGGCAAAAGTCACGTGCTGGCCGCCATGGGAAAGACGGCTGAAGAGATAGACAGTGCCCTGCGCTTCAGCTTTTCGCCCTTCCTTTCTCTGGAAGACATAGACTATACCGTTGAGATACTAAAGAAAGAAGTGACCGAGTTAAGAAAATTTATACGGAGGTAGACGATGGAAAATATTTACCTTTTGAGCTTCGGCGAAATCGGATTGAAAGGGGAAAACCGACCTTATTTCGAGCGCATTTTAGTAAAAAGGATAAAGCAGGCTTTGGCCGGTTTTGAAGGTGTTGACGTCAGGAAAACCCACGGGAGAATATACGTTAAAGCCGTGGGTCCTCAGGAAGAGGTGGTGGAGAGGCTGAAAAGGGTTTTTGGCGTCGTTGCCATAAGCCCTGCAAAAAGCTGTGACCTCAACATCGATTCTATAAAAGAAGCGGCCCTTTCGGCGATGCGCGAAGTGGATTACATGGGTAAGACCTTCAAGGTAGAAAGCCGGAGGACCAACAAATCTTTTCCGATAAAGTCCCCTGATATAAGTCGCCTTGTAGGGGCGCATATACTCAAGAACCTGCGAGGGTTGAGCGTTGATGTTCATAATCCTGATATAGAAGTAAACGTGGAGGTAAGGGAGAAAGGGTTTGTGTACTGCAAGAGAATTCCGGGCCCCGGCGGTCTGCCGCTGGGTTGTAACGGAAAGGCGGTACTTTTGCTCTCCGGCGGAATCGACAGTCCGGTAGCCGGCTATATGGTAATGAAACGGGGGGTCGAAATAGAGCCGGTTTACTTTCACAGCTTCCCTTTTACCAGCGATAGGGCCAAAGAAAAAGTGGTGGAACTCTGCCGCGTACTTTCAGGTTATTCCGGCAAAATACGCCTTCACGTAGTGAACTTTACCGATGTACTTAAAGAGCTGGGGGAAAAGGGTCCCAATGAACTGCTCACAATTCTCATGAGGCGCATGATGGTTAGGATTTCCCAGGAAATAGCGAAAAAAATCGGCGCTAAAGCTCTGGTAACGGGTGAAAGCATAGGGCAGGTGGCCAGTCAGACCATGGAAGCGCTGATGGCTACCAATGAAGTTGCGGAGCTACCGGTTTATAGACCCCTTATAGGATTTGACAAGGTTGAGATCATCGAGCTGGCAAAGAGGATAGGTACTTATGACATTTCAATAGAGCCGTATGCCGATTGTTGTTCGATATTCGTGCCTGAACACCCGAAGACCAGACCGAAACTTACCGATGTCCACAAGGCGGAAGAGAGGTTTGATATAGCCAAGTTCACCCAGTGGGGTTTGGAGAACATCGAAATCATTGAGGTTACGCCAGGAATCGTTTGAAGAATGTGGGCGAGCTTTTAGTCACGGAAGGGGATTTTCATGGAAATCAAAGGTGATACTAAGGTCTTAGGCATTATAGGGTACCCTGTAGATCATTCGCTCTCGCCGGTAATCCACAACGCTGCTTTTGAGGAACTAAAGCTGAGCTGCGTTTACGTACCCTTTCCGGTAAAGCCTGAAAATCTAAAAGAGGCTATTGAGGGTATAAGAGCGCTAAATGTAGGTGGAGTCAACGTAACGATACCTCACAAGGTTAAAGTGATGAATTACCTGGATGAAATATCTAAAGAAGCTGCTGTAATCGGGGCGGTAAATACCATAGTAAATAAAGGCGGCCGGTTGGTGGGTTTTAATACCGACGCTTCCGGATTTAAAGATGCGCTTTACAGGATAGCCGGAGTGGATCTAACCGGCAAGAGGGTTCTGGTGCTGGGAGCCGGTGGTGCCGCCAGGGCTGTTGTAGGCCAGTGCCTTTTATCCGGAGCGTCCTCGATTATAGTCTCAAATAGGACGAAGACCAGAGCTAAAGAGCTCGAGTTCCACTTTAAAAAGGCCGGCATGGGCTCGAAAATTTCCATCATAGAATGGGGAAAACAGCCCTGGCGCCGGGTCGCGAGCCGGGTCGACATAATAGCAAATACGGCGGGTGCGGGACAAAAAGATGACCTCGGCCTGGAGCTGGAAATACCCTGGGATGACCTGGATAAGAATACCGTTTTCTTCGATGCTGTATACGGCTCCGGGTCGACGCGTCTTTTAAAGGAAGCGCAATCCAGGGGGCATCTTACTGTTCCGGGTAAATACATGCTGCTTTACCAGGGGGTTGAGGCGTTTAAACTTTGGACGGGCCTGGATGCACCCCTTGAAGTCATGGAGGCTGCTCTGGACCGTTTTTTGAAAGGATGATGATTCGGGAGGACAAAAATGAAGGTACTGCTGGTGGGGCTAAATTCCAAGTATATTCACACAAACCTGGCCATCAGGAATCTGGCAGCGTACTGCCGGTCGGACGACGTAAAGATTTTCGAGGCCACCATAAATGACAGCATTGATGACGTGCTGGAGGAGATAATCCTCAACTCTCCTCAAATGGTGGCTTTTTCTTGTTATATATGGAATATCGACTATGTGCTATACCTTGCCGAGAATTTAAAGAAAGTAAGTCCAAAGATAACCGTGGTACTTGGAGGGCCGGAGGTTTCGCACGATGCTGGCGAAATCCTGAAAAGGTGCGATTATGTGGATTATGTCATTATCGGGGAAGGGGAATATACTTTTAAGGCGTTTCTTGACGCCTTTCGGGGTAACGGGCTTTTTTCGGAAATCCCGGGGATTGCGTACCGCCGGGACGGTAGACTTTACGTAAATCCGCAGGCAGGCTATGTGGATTTAAACGAGGTACCCTTCTCTTACGATGAGCAGGAAGACCTGAGCCACAGGCTGGTGTATTACGAGACGTCAAGGGGGTGTCCCTTCAATTGCGCCTTCTGTCTTTCCTCCCTGGATAAAGCCGTGAGAACAGCCAGCCTTGAAAAGGTGGAGCGGGACCTTTCTTTTTTCGTGAGGAAGGGGGTTGACACGGTCAAATTAGTAGACCGCTCCTTTAACTGCGATACCGAAAGAGCCATAGCAATTCTGGATATAATCCGGCGTTTAGGGGGGAATACCGTTTTCCACTGCGAAATAAATCCGGAGCTTGTAAACGACAGATTTTTAAAAGGGCTGGAGGGTATCGAAGACAGGCTCAGGTTTGAGGTGGGTATCCAGACCACCAACCCCGAAAGCCTGAAAGAAATATCCAGGAATCCGGATGTTGAAAGGGCGCTGAGGGGCATCGAACGTTTAAAGGCAGCCGGAGTGAAACTCCACGTTGACCTGATCGCCGGCCTCCCCTATGATGACTTTGAAAGTTTTAGCCGGGCCTTCGACGATGTCTACCGGCTTGAGCCGGATGAAATACAACTAGGGTTTTTAAAACTTTTAAAAGGCACCCGCTTAAGGGATAAGTCGGAAAAATACGGTATGGTATACCGCTCCAGGGCTCCCTACGAAATACTATACAACCGGTGGATAGGTTACGAAGAGCTGGCCGTGTTGAAGGGTATAGCAAAACTGCTGGACAAATACTACAATACCGGCAGGTTTAAGTATAGCCTGGCTCATCTGGGAGGCACCTTCAAAAGGCCCTTCGAGTTTTACCTTTCTTTGTACAACTACTGGAGGCAAAAAGGGCTTTTGAGAAAAGAACTTTCCCTGAAATCTCTGTACGATCATCTTTACCGTTATGCCGTTACATTGAATCTTGAGCCGGGACTTGTAAAAGATCTGATCAAGTTCGATTACATGTACTCCGGCTGCAAGGGATCTCCTCCCGATTGTATAAATCGCGAAAAGGACAGGCATCTTAAAGACAAAGTCAAAGCCCTGGCAGGTAATCAAGAATGGCTGAAGCAAAATTTACCCGGGGTCAAGGAATTATCGAACGGCAATATATGGAACAAGATTTCTTACGGGTATTTCAGCCACGACGTAACATCCGATTTTCGCAAAAGGGAGATAGGCGTGATTTTCCTGTATACCGCTAACGGAACGCATTTTGCTAAATTCGACCCGTGAGGCATCCTTACATGAGCCTGCTGAGCAGAAAGGCTGCCAGGAATCCGGCAAGGAGACCGATGTTTTCGATCTTTTCGCCTATTTTGTGAGCTTTCGGTATCATGTCGGTGCCGGTCATGAAAAGTATCGATCCGCCGGAAAAAGCCATTATTATTCCGAGCCAGGTTCTGCCTATATTTCGAAGCAGGTAATACCCGGTTAAAGCAGCGAAGGGGGTCAAAAGGGCGATTAGGAATGCCAGAGTCACCGCAGACTTGGGCGAAAATCTGCCTTCTTCGATCAGTTCGGTGGTAGAAGAAATCCCCTCAGGAATGTTGTGCAGGAAGATAGAAAGCGCAAGAACTATACCTAACTTCCCGGTATCGCTGGCAAAACCGATGCCCATGCTTAATGCCTCGGGCAAATCGTCCAGGGCGGTGCCCAACATCATCCCGATACCGGGAGCAATTTTCCTTATTAGCAGTCCTTCTATGGCGTAAAATACAAAGCCTCCCGCCATAAAAGCAACCGATGTGAAGACGGGGCCCGAGTGCCGGTATGCTTCGTGCATTAACGAGTAGGACAGAACCGAAATAAGCACTCCCGAACCGAAGGTCAGGACGAAGGCAAAAATTTTATTAGGAATCTTTTTCGTACCTAGATACCCGCCTAGAATCACCGCCAGGCCTGAAAGAGAGCTGTATAAAAAAATCTTCATAAAATTATCCATAAAATGCAATCCTTTCTGGAAGGATTTAAAGGAAAAATGGTGAAATTTAATTATTGAAGCGAAGCGAAGCGTTTTATTTAAGTTATGAGGGCTATAAGAAAGTTTGGGGGGTTTGTGTTGCCGTACTCTATATGTCCTTATTGTTCTAAGAGATCTTACTCCGCCGCAGATTTAAAAGTATGGATATGCCCCTACTGCGGTAAAGAGATAATAGAAGGGGAAAGGGCAGAGGAAAAAGAAAATGCAAAAGAAGAGCAAGGCAATTAACCTTGCTCTTCTTATTATAACCTAAAGGTAGCGATCTAAATCGCTACCTTTTACCACACAATAGGTCTTTTATAATTCTTGTCCACTTTTAGTATATATGATGCCAGGTTGAAAGCATGATCACCAATGCGTTCAAGATTGCTGATTATATCGAGGTATATCACCCCGGAACTGGGATTGCATTTTCCCCCGTTGATTCTCTTTATATGGTTGTCCCTGAGTTTGAGGTCCATTTGGTCTATCCTGTCCTCGTTCTGGATTACCCTAGCTGCAAGGTTCATATCGGATTCAACAAAGGCCTTCACTGCGAGAGAAAAACTTTCTTCCACCTCGGATGCCATTTCCGACAGCTCTTTTAACGCTTCTTTGCTGAAGGGGAGGCGGTGGTCATCTTTGTATTCTGCCAGCTCCAGCAAGTTTATGTCGTGGTCCCCCACTCTTTCAATGTCGTTGATGGCGTTGATCATATCAGCCAGCGCCCGCGACTCGTCGGATCCTAGGGGTTTCTGGGACAGCAGTGATAAGTATCTGATGTTTTCTCTAGCAAGCTCGTTTATAACCACTTCTCTTTCTCGTAAAGTTTGTGCTTCTTTTTCATTATAATTCATAAAGAGTTTGATGGATTCCTTCAGGTTTTCCAGGGCCAGCTCACCCATGCGCCCGATTTCCTTTTTAGCCTGGGAAAGGGCTATCGACGGTCTATCCAGTAGCCTATCGTCAATGTACTTTGTGCCCCGCTCGACTACGTCGGGTTTACCGGGTATTAGGAAGATCACCAGATTGACCAGCAGTACTGCAAAAGGTAATTGAATTATCGTATTTATTACATTGAAAAAAGTATGAGCATTGGCTATCTGCCTCACGGGATCGGATGATGTATGGACAATAAACGTTTGGAAAAGAGGCAGTATTAACATGAATATTACCGTGCCTATTACATTAAAGGTCAGGTGAAGAAGAGCTGCCCGGCGGGCGGTGACGTTGGTGCCTATGCTGGCCAGCATGGCGGTTACACATGTGCCGATGTTGTCACCGAAAAGTATGGGCAATGCAATTGAGATATCGACTATCCCCTGGCCGGCCAGAGCTTGGAGGATGCCTATCGTGGCGCTGCTGCTCTGGACTATGCCCGTTGTTAAAAATCCGGCTAAAACGCCAAGTACGGGGGTTTTACCGAAGTTTGCCATAAAATTGATGAATTCGGGCATTGCGGCAAGGGGCTTTAACGCCACCTCCATGGTCTGCATGCCGAAAAACAAAAGGCCGAATCCCAGAACTACCTGACCGAGGAATTTCTGTTTTTTGCTTTTGGAGAAAAGATGTAACGCTGTGCCCACCCCTATTGCCGGGAGAGCAGCTTTAGTGAGCCTAAAAGCTATGAGCTGGGCGGTGACGGTGGTACCTATGTTGGCGCCCATTATTACACCGATGGCCTGCAGGAGGTCCATGAGTCCCGCGTTGACGAGGCCGATGACCATTACTGTAGTGGCGCTGCTGCTCTGGATGATAGAAGTAACCAGCGTTCCCGTCAGGACTCCCAGTATCCTGTTTCTGGTAAATAGTTCCAGGATAGCCCTAAGCCTGTCTCCTGCGGCCCTTTCCAGTCCCTCTCCCATAAGCTTCATGCCATAGATGAAAAGCCCCAGGCCCCCAATTAAAGTCAATGAACTATCTAAAGTCAAAAACACCCTCCTCTACTTTAATGTAATTTGCCGAAAATATTATAGCATACCCGGTTATTTTTTTAAAACTTCTGAGCTAAGAGTAATATTCCGATAATTATGAAGCTGATCCCCGCGGCAGAGTGAATGAGGCTTTCCGGAAGGAACCTGGACATATACCCACCCAGGCATACGCCTATGAAACTGCTTGCAATGAGAGCAAGCGATGCACCCAAAAAGACGCTTTTTAAAGATTCATTGTGAGCAGCCATCAAAAGAGTTGTGAGCTGGGTCTTATCCCCCAGCTCGGCTAGAAATACCATTAAAAAAGTTGTAAAAAAGGTTTTTAAGTGGGACAATATTACAACCCCCTCCCATATAGTTTCTTCTTTTTACGAGGGAAAAGGCCTACAATTTTTATTCCGTTCCTGGCAAAATCCGCAATGCTGCCAATTACAAATCCCATGCCCGCCCCCAAAAGAATGCTGTAAGCGAAGGAATCGCCCCTGTTCAGTGCCAGCTCCAGATTTAACCCCAGAGCAGCAGGAATACCTATAATTCCTCGCACGGACCCTAGATAATCGGTATAATAAGGAATCCAGGCTAAGAGGCTCCAGATAATTCCCATTACAACCCCTTTTCTCTGAATGTTTGATATCATTTTACATCTCTCCCGCCCAATATTTTTTAATAAATTTTATTCTTAAAAGACCTTGCATATTCAGAGAAATATCATAAGTATCGGGATACGGGAATAAAGATAAGTAATCCATTCTGTAACCTGCCTACGAATGGGGAGCCTCTCCAAACAGGATATAATTAAGGAGATTAAAGCCATCCATGACAAGATAAAAGAGCTTACCGGTCAGGAATGCAAGGTGTCTCGACTGCCCTTTGGAGATTACAGTAACACTGATTATCACTGCCAACGAACTAGGGTATTATGTTATTCGGTGGGATTTAGATACAATTACATAAATTTTGCTACACAAAGGAACGTAAGGATAAGCAACAATGAGTGGGTATGCAGACTTAAGGTAAAAGTTGGGATAATTCAAAAAGACCCAGGGCTATGACATTTCCCATAGCCCTGGCTTTATATACAAGTACAATAAAGGTAGGGCATGGATAAGCCGGGGTATCATCAGAGATAGCTCTGTCGCCAAAGTACTATTTGATGGTAAGGAGGCAACGATTGTAGAAGCTAAAGGTCTGCGGATTTGTTATATTACAGGCAAAAAAGACCCTGACCTGGTTTGGGAACTCCTTGATGTGCAAGGTCAAACTATTAAAAGCTACGGCAAGTAACTTTATTATTCCGTAAAAGTTTAGTTATGTGTCTACAAGCTGTCCCACCTTACGGTGGTTTTTTTATTTTCTTACATTACTTAAAAATGCGCTTAGGATGCACCTGCGGAAGTCCAGCATACTGCTAATGCAAGTTTGAAGCTAATTAAGTGGCTTCCAAAATATAAGTCTGCAAACGTTAAATTTATTAGGCACAAATCAAAAATATCATAAACAACATAATGCTGGAATAAAGATAAGATGAAGTTTAAGTAAGGCGGTGGTGTTATGTGAAAATAGATAAAAAATACTTTACGACATTTTTCTGTTTGCTGACCATTTTTGCTATTATTTTGGCCTCTCACGCGACAGTTTTCAAAAGGGTTATTTACGTTTTTGCTGGGCGGGATAGATTGGTACCTATCTACAGGGTTCAGACTGAAGAAAAGAGGATTGCCATTTCCTTTGATGCGGCCTGGGGTTCGGACAAAACTCCGAAATTACTCGAAATCTTGAAGAAATATAATGTTAAAACTACCTTTTTCCTCGTAAAGATGTGGATGGACAAATACCCGGACATGACGAAATTAATCGCTCAGGAAGGCCATGAAATAGGAAATCATTCCGCCACTCATCCGCAGATGGGGAATCTTTCGAAACAGCAGATAATCGAGGAGATAAAATCCACCCATGAAAAAATAAAGGAACTCACCGGTCAGGAATGTAAAGTCTTTCGGCCACCTTTTGGAGATTACAGCAATACACTGATCGAAACAGCCAATGAGTTGGGATACTATGTAATTCAGTGGGATGTGGATTCTCTCGATTGGAAGGATTTGAGTGCAGGAGCCATATACAGCAGGGTCGTCAACCAGGTAAAACCGGGATCTATAGTCTTATTCCACAACAACGGAAAGTATACCGCAGAAGCACTAGAACCGATATTAAAAGAATTGATAGGAAGAGGATATGAAATAGTTCCCGTGTCACAGCTCCTCATAAAGGGAGACTATTACGTTGACAGAAATACGGGAGAAATGCGGAAAAAGCAGTGAAAAGAGCTGTTGACGCAAAAATCGTAAAAATTTATAATGATGTTATGGATTAAGGGTCAAGTTCGCTTGGCCTTTTTTTGCAGATAAGGAGGACGTGCATTGTCGGAAATAAGGATTCTCGTAGTTGACGACGAAGAGAAAATAGTGGATCTGGTGAAGCTCTATCTGGAAAAAGAAGGGTTTAAAGTCGACGAAGCCCATGATGGCCAGCAGGCCCTTGACATGATAGCAAAGGGAGAATACAACCTGATTATTCTAGACCTTATGCTGCCCGTCATTGACGGGTGGACTGTATGTAAGGAGGTCAGGAAAAAATCCGATATACCCATTATAATGCTGACTGCCAGAGGTGAAGAATTTGATAAAGTCCTGGGATTTGAGCTGGGTGCCGACGATTACGTAGTGAAACCCTTCAGTCCGAGGGAGTTAGTAGCCAGGGTAAAGGCTCTCCTGAGGCGCCTCGGCCCTAAAGGCCCGGAGCAGACGCTGGAATTTCCGGGGCTTGTCATAGAGCCTGAGTCCCGGACGGTGAGAGCGGACGGCAAAGAAGTGGCTCTCACCCCAAAGGAATTTGATCTTTTATACTTCCTTGCGAAAAACAAGGAGAAGGTATTTACAAGGGAAAAGCTACTGGAAGAGGTGTGGGGATACGACTTTTTTGGAAGCCTGAGGACTGTAGACACGCACATTAAGCAGCTCAGGGAAAAACTGGGGAGGAGCAAAGCCGCCTCGTATATCACTACGGTCTGGGGAGTTGGGTATAAATTCGAGGTGGTAAAGTGAACTTTCGAAAGACCATAACGGGAAAACTGTGGCTTTATATGACGCTTTTGACCATTGTAACCCTTGTTTCCTCAGGGTTCATCCTGTCCAGCTTTTTTGAAGATTTTTACATCAAAATAAAACAGAACGAGATGATAAACGAGGGCCAACAGCTTGTGGCCCTTATTATTCGCGGTATTGAGCCGGCGGAGCTCATAGATATCAGCAAGTTTATAAACGCCCACGCGGTTGTGGTAGACCGCCGGGGGCTCATCACGGCATGCTCTAATATGTTTCAATACGGCTATAGGGTGCCGATAGACGGCGGCAGGCTTGCGGACGTGCTGAAAGGCGACGTGGTGGTTTATAAAGGCTATTTGCCGCAGTTCGACACTTCAATGCTCATGGTTGCTCTTCCGATTACCCGCGATGGAAGCGTTGTCGGGGGACTTATCCTCTTCTCTCCAATGGCATCCATCCAGGAATCCATATGGCAGATAAGGCGGGGAATACTTTTTGTGGCCGCGGGAGCTGTGCTGATATCCACCGCTTTGAGTTTCGGACTCTCGGAAAATATAACAAGACCTCTGGTCAAAATGAAAAAAGTTGCGGAAGGTATGGCGAGAGGGGAGTTTGGGGACAAAGTGGAGCCCGAAACCGACGACGAAATCGGGACTCTCGCAAGGACCCTGAACTTTCTTTCCGATGCTTTAAAGAAGAATATAACCGAACTTTCGCAGGAGAAAAATCAGCTGAGAAACGTTCTCCTGAGTATGACCGACGGAGTCATAACCTTAGATTCTTCAGGCCGGGTGCTCATGGCCAATCCGCAGGCGGAGGAATTGCTGGGAAATGGGCCTCAAGGCAGCTTTGATTTAGAGCTTACGGTAGAGCAGGTGCTCGGAGAACTGGTCCAAAGGGTGAAACATAATAAAAAATCCTTGCAGGATGAAGTAAAGGTTGAAGGAAGAATTCTGAGTGTAAGGCTTGC
The DNA here is from genome assembly GCF_000144645.1 of Thermosediminibacter oceani DSM 16646. Lineage (NCBI taxonomy): Bacteria > Bacillati > Bacillota > Clostridia > Thermosediminibacterales > Thermosediminibacteraceae > Thermosediminibacter > Thermosediminibacter oceani. The sequence continues at coordinate 1,423,496 of NC_014377.1, read as the reverse complement.
ACCGCTTCTAAACGATGAATCGGAAGTATGGGGCGTTGTTGCGGTGCTGCAGGATGTGACACGGGAAAAAAAGCTGGAGTCACTAAGAAGGGAATTCGTGGCAAATGTATCCCACGAGTTGAGGACCCCACTGACGTATCTTCAGGGGTACACCGAAGCTCTTATCGACGGTATGGTAAAACAGCCGGAAGAAAAGAAAAAATACCTGAACATTATATTGGAAGAAACTTTAAGGCTTCGCCGCCTTGTGAATGACCTACTGGACCTTTCCCTTATGGAAACCGGGCATTTAACCCTTAAAAAAGACAACATTTCTCTAAACAAACTGATAGAGAGAGTAATAAAAAAAGTTAACCCCGTTGCAGAAAAAAAGCGCGTCAATATTACTGCCGAATTAAAAGAACTGCCTTTAATCTATGCTGACGAGGACAGAATGGAGCAGGTTTTAATAAATCTCATAGACAATGCGTTGAGGTACACGGAAAACGGTGGAGAGATAATAATCGAAGCCTCGGCGGGTACCGAAAGCGTAACGGTATGCGTAAAAGACCGGGGCCCCGGCATACCCGAAGACGAATTACCATTTATATGGGAGCGCTTCTATAAAGTAGACAAGGCTAGAACAAGGGATAACGGCGGCACCGGTATCGGCCTTGCCATAGTAAAGAACATCATTGAGGCTCACGGCGGGAAGGTTTGGGCTAAAAATTTGAGAGACAGTGGAGCCGTATTTTGCTTTAACATACCGTTCGGGAAGAGATTAGACAATAAAGCCCTTCCGGAATGACCGGAAGGGCTTTTGGCTACATTTCCGAGAGGACTTCTTCCAGCGGATGGTAGGGCAGTTTATGAGCTTCGGCCACAGCCTTATAGGTAATCTTCCCGCTTACCACGTTTACGCCGAGGGCGAGAGCCTTGTTTTCCATAACAGCCTTTTTCCAGCCTTTATTCGCGAGCTCCACAGTATACGGTAGCGTTGCGTTGGTGAGGGCGAAGGTGGAAGTGCGCGGTACCGAGCCGGGTATATTGGCAACGGCATAATGGATTACTCCGTGTTTCACGAATACGGGATCGGCGTGGGTTGTGGGGTGATCGATAGTTTCCACGCAGCCGCCCTGATCTATAGCGACATCAACTATGACGCTACCGGGTTCCATGGCTTTGACCATATCTTCAGTGATCAGGCGCGGCGTCTTGGCACCGGGGATTAATACTGCACCTATGACAAGGTCCGCCTTGCTCACGGCTTTCATCAGGTTGAAGCGGTTAGAGTAGAGGGTCTCGATCCGCCCCTGGTAAATGTCGTCCAGGTAACGCAATCTGTTTACGTTAACGTCGAGGACGGTAACCCTTGCCCCCATGCCAACGGCTCTTTTAAGGGCGTTCATGCCGACGGTTCCTGCACCCACGATAACGATAGAGGCTGGAGGAACGCCGGGCACGCCGGAGAGCAGAACACCTTTTCCACCTCTAAATTTTAAAAGGTAATTGGCACCTTCCTGAATTGCGAGCCTTCCTGCAACTTCGCTCATCGGTGTAAGCAGGGGGAGGCTTCCGTCTTCCTTCTGGACGGTTTCATAGGCTATTGCGACCACTTTGTTATTCATGAGGGCTTTTGTCAGCTCGGGTTCTGGAGCCAGGTGCAAGTATGTAAATATCACCTGTCCCTCTCTAAAATACTTGTATTCATTGGGCAGGGGTTCCTTTACTTTCACGATCATTTCGCTGTTTTGCCAGACGCTTTCCGCAGTGGGCATTATTTCCGCCCCGGCGAGCTTGTAATCTTCGTCTGAAATTCCGCTGCCCTCTCCGGCACCTTTCTCGATTAATACCTTGTGGCCCGCCGCTACGAGGGCGTCCACGCCAGCTGGCGTCATGGCAACCCGGTTTTCCTGTGGCTTTATCTCCTTTGGCACGCCAATGATCATTTTTTAACCTCCCTGTCTTGTTTTTAATGTAGAATAATATCAACTAAAATACAAATGCAAGATTCATACCATTATGTTACCGGAACAACAGACGGACCTCAGCGATCAAAGGGTGGAAACATAAAGTTCCACTATGGAATCAGTCAGGAGTAAGACCATATTTTTTTAATTTTTTGATGACCGTAGTATGGGACACTCCCAGAATCTTTGCCGCTTTTCTCGCACTGCCTCCCTGGGCTAGAGCCCTAAGCAGTGCCTCTTTTTCCGTTTCCTGGACAATTTCCTTTAAATGAAAATATTTTTCTCCGGGTGAAACCAGGATCGAAGGCGTATTTATGATAATATCTTTGACTTTTATAATGTGGTCTTTGCAAAGGTTCATAGCCCTTTCCATGACGTTTTCCAGTTCCCTGATATTGCCCGGCCAGTGGTAGTTGAGAAGAAGTTCAAGAGCATCAGGAGAAATACCCTGAACCGATTTGCTGAACTTCTGGTTGAATTTTTTTATGAAGTAATCCACAAGTACGGGTATGTCTTCCTTGTGATCTCTTAAAGGAGGCAGGTAAATTGGTATGACATTTAGGCGGTAAAAAAGGTCCTCTCTAAAATCTCCTCTAACTACCATTTCTTCGAGGGGACGGTTGGTGGCGGCTATAATCCTAACGTCTACCCTTATCTCTTCCATTTCACCGAGCCGGCGGACGTTTCCTTCCTGCAATACTCTGAGCAGCTTTGCCTGTATATGGGGCGGGAGTTCTGCTATTTCGTCGAGGAAGATGGTGCCGTGATGGGCAAATTCAAAAAGACCGGGTCGTCCTCCGCGCCTGGCTCCCGTAAACGTGCCGTCGGCGTAGCCGAACAGCTCACTTTCCAGCAGCGTATCGGGGATTGCGGCGCAGTTTACGGCGACAAAGGGGCAGTCCCTCCGGGGGCTCTCCATGTGAATCGCCCTCGCAAAAAGTTCCTTACCGGTGCCGCTTTCGCCCCTCAAAAGGACCGTGGAATCCCCGGCCGCTACAGTCTTTGCCATATCCACTATTTCTTTTATTTTTTTACTTTTATAAATGATATCATCAAAGGTAACCATTACTGGTCGCGTCAGGGAGTGGGCGAGCCGCCTTATTTCCGACATCTTCATCAAAGTTATTACTGCCCCCGCCGTTTCTCCCCGATCGTCGAAAATCGGTTTTGAGTTGATCATAAAACGAGAAGGTCCCTTGGACGTCCTGATAATGACTTCTTTCTGTTCCACGGGTTTGCCTTTTTCAATTCGCTCCAAAATATCCTTCGGCAAATCCATTACATCGTAAAGGGCTTTTCCTATCGGCAGCTGATCGAACTTGAGGATCTGCATGGCGCGGACATTGCATGTGGATATGATAAAATTCCTGTTTATAGAAAGTATACCTTCGTGGACTGAATTTATTACCGTTCTCAAGTGCTGCTCTGCAAGTTCATGGGGCATCCATTCCACGGGAGTTAACTCGTAGACGTCCGGGATGCTCGAAATATCCCTGAGTATAGAATGGAGCTTGTCTTCAGGCATGGATTCTATCTGAAGGTAAATTTCGCCCTGTTTTACCGCGAGAGACGATATATTCGCTCCTCCTTTTGCCACGATTTCCGAAATATCCCTTACCATCCCCACCCGATCGTTGAATCGTATCCTGTACCTGAATTTTTTCACAGCAAACCCTCCGGAATAAGCGTTTTATCATTATATTTATTATTCTCTGTCAAAGTAAAAAAACCTTTTAAAAGTGGAAACCGTGGAATAAAAAGTTTCCACTACATAATGATAATATTGATTACTTTAAAATTTAGCCCTTTGCAGTATTTGGTTAAAAAATAGTTTTTGTAATATAATAGTGATAGAATAATCGGAAATTATAAATACATTTTGAAAGGAGGGATATGGGGTTAAATTTCGAATATAATAAGAAATTAATATGACTGTTTAGGAGGAGTCGTATGTCAGAAAAATTAACACAAATTTTAGACAAGTTATTAGAAATCAATGGTATTGTCAATGGCATAGTATGGGGTCCACCTATGCTTATTCTGATCGTTGGAACGGGCCTTATCCTTACCATAGGCCTGGGATTCATACAGCTTAGAAAATTCTCTTATGTAATGAAAAATACGTTGTTTAAAATGTTTGAAAAACAGCAGAGGGGAGAAGGAGAAGTAACCCCCTTTCAGGCTCTGGCAACGGCTCTAGCGGCGACGGTTGGAACCGGCAATATAGCGGGTGTTGCTACGGCCATTGCAACTGGCGGACCGGGAGCTGTTTTCTGGATGCTCGTCTCCGCTTTTGTGGGCATGGCAACCAAATTCGGTGAAGTCGTACTAGCGGTTCATTTCAGGGAGAGAAAACCTGACGGAAGTTTTGCCGGTGGGCCTATGTATTATCTGGAGAAGGGGCTAAAAATCAAGGTGCTAGCGGTGCTTTTTGCCCTGTTCGGTGCAATAGCTGCCTTCGGTATAGGCAATATGGTTCAGGCCAATTCGGTAGCTGCTTCCCTTGATGCGACTTTCGGGATCCCGAAGTTATATACCGGTATAGCTCTTGCAATGATGACCGCCCTTGTAATCCTCGGAGGTTTAAAGAGGCTGGCTACGGTTACTGAAAAACTGGTGCCCTTTATGGCCGCATTTTATATAGTTGGATCTGTCATAATACTTCTATTGAATATATCGCGACTGCCTTCCGCCATCGCTATGATTATAAGTCAAGCCTTCACAGGATCGGCTGCCATCGGCGGATTCGCCGGATCTACAGTTATGATGGCGATGAAATACGGTGTGGCCAGAGGTGTTTTTTCCAACGAAGCCGGTTTGGGCAGCGCACCCATAGCCCATGCTGCGGCCACCACCGACCATCCAGTCCGCCAGGGTTTGTGGGGGATTTTCGAGGTTTTCATGGATACTATCGTTATATGCTCGCTAACCTCCTTTACAATACTTACCACCGGTGTATGGACCCAGGTGGATGCTACTGGCAAGCAGCTTACCGGCGCTGCGTTGACCACCGCTGCATTTAACCAGGGGCTCCCGGGAGTGGGCGGGATTATAGTAGCCATAGGTATACTGCTTTTCGCGTACTCAACTCTGCTCAGCTGGTCCTATTACGGGGAAAAGTGTATCGAGTACCTCTTCGGCGTAGGCGCAAAGATTATTTACAGAATCATATTTATACCTTTTGTGGTAATAGGTGCAATCGGTGGACTCGAGGAACTGTGGCACCTGGCGGATACTTTAAACGGCCTTATGGCAGTACCGAACCTCATAGGCCTTTTAGGTTTGAGCGGAACAATCTTTAAATTAACCAGGGAGTTTTTCGAGAAAGAGGGCGCGTAGTTCGATCTTAACATAGCCGAAGGATATTATTTTCCCGCCCTGAAATCTCTCTCAATAAGAGAGGGGACTAGGGCGGGTATTGTTTTTTTAGAATTATTTAAGTATAATGCTTCTATACACTATCTCATTATTTATATCGCGGGTGGTGCTGTTGTCCAGCGTTGTGGGATTTGTAGGTTTTTCCGACAGCGGTAAAACCACACTGATAGCGTGGGCTGTAAGGGAATTAAAAAAGCGAGGAATTAAAGTTGGAGTTATAAAACATACTCCGCATGGTTTTGATTCGGGGGAAAAGGATACGGGCAGATTTTTCGACGCAGGGGCCGATACCGTAATCGCATCGTCGGGTAAAGAATTGCTCAAGGTAGAGCGATGCGATCGTGAGAGATCTCTTTTCGAGATTTTAGACCAACTAAAAAGTATGGACGTAGTCCTGGTCGAGGGGTATAAGGGAGAGGATATCCCTCAGATTGTCGTTTTCGGAAAGCGAATATCGCGAGATCACATAGCATTGCTTGACAATGATAAAGTTCTGGCACTGGCAATAGAGGATGCAGGAGTGCTGGATTTTTTAAGAAAACATCTCTACGGAAGCGTTGTAGAAGAAAGCGAAAGGGGAAATATCAGAATCCGGCTGAAAGATCGTGGGGAGATACCCGTTATCGGTTTTTATGATAACAAATTGTTGGATATCCTCATCCGGGGAGGTTCCCGAGTGTGAGCTCATAGGCAAAAATTTAAACGGGTGACAAATTGCCGAAAATAAGTTATAATTAGCAAAAAGAAATTATTAACAGGTGAAAGCCGATGAATGAAAGGAAAAATTCAAGCGCGGATTTATGCGATGTATTTTGTATCGACGAAGAAAAGGTAAGAACCCTGATGGGGACCGTACCCGATATGGGGGATTTGGCGGAACTGTTTAAAGTACTGGCTGATGAAACCAGAGCTAAAATCGTGTATCTACTTTCAAAGGAAGAACTTTGCGTATGCGATATTGCGGCAATACTGGGGATGACCGTATCCAACGTCTCCCATCACCTCCGGGTTCTCCGGGTGGCGCACCTTGTTAAATTCCGGCGGGACGGGAAACAGGTGTATTATTCGCTGGATGACGATCACGTAATTCAAATCATTAAAGAAGGCTTCGAACACGTCAACCATACGAGAAAGCAGCGGTGATACCCTCTCGCTTATGGTATAATAAAAGCGGAGGGATTTTTTATGTTCAATCCCGAAAGAATAGAATCATTTCCCGAAAAACCCGGAGTCTATATAATGAAGGATAAAAACGGGAAAGTCATATACGTGGGAAAAGCCGTTTCATTGAAAAACCGGGTTCGATCTTATTTCAAGGCAGGGGATAGCCTCCCTCCCAAAGTGAGTTCAATGGTTTCCCACATTGACGACATAGAGTATATCGTTACCGACTCCGAAGTGGAAGCGCTTATCCTGGAATGCAACCTCATAAAATTTTACAAACCAAAGTACAACATCCTTTTAAAGGATGACAAGCAGTATCCTTACATCAAGATCACTTTAAACGAACCTTTCCCAAGAATTGAGGTCGTGCGTAAAATAAAAAAAGACGGGGCGAGGTATTTTGGACCTTACGTAAACGCGGGTGCTATGAGGGAAGCAATAGACGTTTTGAGAAAAATTTTTCCGGTGAGGAGCTGTAAAAAGGATTTAAGCCGGGTTCCGTTAAAAGAGCGGCCCTGCCTCAATTACCACATAAACCGCTGCCTTGCCCCCTGTCAGGGAAATCTGCAAAAAGAAGAATATGGTGAATTAATTAAAAACGTTGTGATGTTTCTAGAGGGTAGGCAGGAAGCGCTTCTCAACCACCTGAGGGAAAAAATGGAACAGGCCGCCCAGTCCCTCGATTTCGAAACAGCGGCGGTTTATCGGAACCAGATTCAAGCCCTGCAAAAACTGCTGGAAAAACAAAAGATTGTGTCCACAGACATGGTCGACCAGGACGTCATAGCAATGGCCCGCGGCTTTGATACAGCCTGCGTGATGGTGTTTTTTGTGCGGGAAGGAAAGCTTACAGAACGGGAGCCCTTTATTTTAAAAAACACCGACGGTGCAGAAAGAAAGGAAATACTGACGTCTTTCATCAAACAGTTTTACGATACCGCCTCCTTTATACCAAAGGAAATCATCTTAGAAGAAGAAATAGATGACAGGGATACCATCGAAAGTTGGCTGTCCGGGAAAAAAGGCTCAAAAGTGAAGATAACAATACCCAAGCGGGGAGAGAAAAAGCAGCTCGCCGAAATGGTGGCGGAAAATGCCAGGGCCTATCTGGAACAGAGGGAAAGCGCCGAAGAGAGGGAAAGGATCAGAAACCAAAAAGCGATGGAAGAATTGAAAATAAGCCTTGGCTTAGAAGATATTCCTCGGCGTATAGAAGCCTTTGACATTTCGAATACACAAGGGTCCGAGTCAGTGGCCTCTATGGTGGTCTTCGAAGAAGGCATACCGAAAAAGGAGGACTACAGGAAGTTCAGGATTAAGACGGTAGAGGGCCCTAATGACTTTGAAAGTATGAAAGAGGCCGTTTACAGGAGGTTCAAAAGAGGGCTTGAAGGCGACGAAAAGTTCAGAGATTTTCCCGACCTGCTCGTTATAGACGGTGGTAAGGGTCAATTGAGATACGCCCGGGAGGCCTTAAGGGAATTGAACCTGGATTATATTCCGACTATAGGCCTCGCGAAAGAGTTTGAGCATATATTTATCGAAGGAAGGGACGAGCCTTTAATTCTGCCCCGAGATTCACAGGCTCTCTACCTGCTTCAGAGGGTAAGAGACGAAGCTCACCGCTTTGCTGTCACTTATCACAGAAAACTGCGCACCAGGAGGAACCTGAAATCCGTCCTCGAAGATATACCCGGCATAGGGGAAGCGCGAAGAAAAGCTCTGCTAAAAGCCTTCGGTAGCCTGGAGGCTATAAAAAAGGCGACCCCGGAGGAGCTATCGAAGGTGCCCGGGATGAATAAAAAAGCGGCTGTGGCCGTATACGAGTATTTTCATAAATAACAAGGAATATATATCGGAGCTAAGAGCCTGACGCTGCTGTCAGGCTTTTTTACAACTATGTTGAATAAGCGGCATGTTTTGTGGAAAGATGGTACCGGAATTCCGTATCAGAATGGAAATGGTACAGTTATTGCATAAAATGTGAAACTGGCGAGAGGTGTTCGGATATGAAAGAACGTCTGATGGAGCTCATCAAAAACGAAGACAAGAAAAACCCTTATACCGACGAACAGCTGGCCGGTATGCTGGGGGCAAGGCGTGACGAAGTCACAATTCTGAGAGGAGAGCTTAACATCCCCGATTCTCGCGAAAGGCGCAAACCTTACCTGATGAAGGCTATGGAAGAAGAGATGGTGAAAAACCCCAATGTATCAGACAGGGAGCTTACAAGACTCATTCAGAAACGCGGCTTTAACGTGTCCAGGTTTATAATTTCCCAGCTACGCAAGGAATTGTCCGCAAGACCTCAAAAACAACTACAGGAAACGCCTGAAAAAAAATATAAAGCCGGCTCCGAAAGTTCAACCGCTTTCGAGAGAATCATCGGTTACGATGGAAGTTTAAAGCCCCAGATCCAGCAGGCCAAAGCCGCCGTGCTTTATCCTCCCCACGGCCTTCACACAATGATTCTGGGGCCTACGGGCGTTGGAAAGAGCATACTGGCGGAAGCTATGTACCAATTTGCCATCGAGACCGGGAAACTTCCTCCTAACGCTCCCTTTGTGGTATTTAATTGCGCTGACTACGCCGAAAATCCGCAGCTTCTCCTGTCCCAGCTCTTTGGTCACGTAAAAGGGGCATATACCGGTGCGGATTCATCGAAGGATGGACTGGTGGAAAAAGCCAACGGCGGGATACTATTCCTGGACGAAGTACACCGTCTTCCTCCGGAAGGGCAGGAAATACTGTTCTACCTCATAGATAAGGGGAAGTTCAGGCGCCTTGGCGAGACGGAAGCTTATCGCTCGGCCAACGTCATGATTATAGCCGCTACGACGGAAGATATCGAGTCTTCCTTGCTTTTGACTTTCAGGCGCAGGATACCGATGATAATCGAACTACCTCCTCTTTCGGCCAGACCCATATCCGAAAGATACGAGATAATAAAGGATTTTTTCAGGAAAGAGTCGGACCGGATAGGAGTAAAAATAAAAATCAAACAGGAAGCCCTGAGGGCTCTGCTGATGTATGATTGCCCGGGAAACATAGGTCAGCTCAGGAGCGATATACAGGTAGCGTGTGCAAGAGGGTTTTTGTCGTATATAGGAAATCAGCAAGATTTTATTGAAGTGGATCTGATAGACCTGCCGGTACACGCCAGGAGGGGAATGTTGAAGGTTCAGAATCGGATCCCGGAAATTGAAACGATCCTTAAAGGGGATCTAATGGTAAACCCCGGCGAATCCGGCATTACTTTTTTACCGAAGGAAGACCTGTATATTTTGCCCGAGGAGATATACAGGTACATCGAAGAGAAATACCAGGAACTTCAGAATCAGGGCTTGAGCCAGGATGTTATAAACAGGGTTATAGGAGGGGAACTCGAGGTAAAATTCCAACAATTGGTTAAACAATTTGAGACGAAGCAAAAAATGCTGGACAAAAAGGACTTAGAGGGCATCGTAGGTTCCCATGTCGTCAATCTGGCAGAGCAGATGATGAGGGTTGCCGAAAGAAAGCTGGGCAAGGTGGACAACCACCTTTTTTACTGTCTAGCCATACACCTGAGCGCGACACTGGACCGCATCCGGCAGGGCAAACCCATAATCAACCCCCAGCTTGAAAAGGTTAAGAATGAATATACGCTAGAATACAGGCTCGCAAAGGAAATGCTGAATGTAGTCGAGTTGGCTACGGGATATAAGATACCTGAAGATGAGGTGGCTTTCGTAGCCATGTATCTTCGGACTGCTACTCGCCCTATTGATTTAAAAACGGGGAGAGTCGGGGTGGTAGTGCTAACTCACGGACATGTAGCTAAGGGTATGGTGGAAGTTGCCAACCGTCTCCTGGGGGTTGATCACGCAGTAGGCATAGAGATGGGTTTGGATGAAAAACCCGAGTCGGCTCTTAATAAAACTATGGAAGTTGTTAAAAATATTGATGAGGGCAAAGGTGTGTTACTTTTAGTGGATATGGGTTCTCTTATGACTTTTGGGGAAATAATCACCCAAAAAACCGGAATACCAACGCGGACCGTATGGCGGGTTGATACCGTAATGGTTCTTGAGGCCGTTAGGAGAGCAATTTTGCCTGATACTAATTTAGATGATATTGTAGAAAACATTCAAAAAGACGAATTAGAAATAGGTAGATTTGCGTTTAATGAGATACGTCAAGATAATGACAAAGAGTGGGTTATTTTAACTGTTTGTATAACTGGAAAAGGAGCAGCGATTAAATTAAAAGAGCTTATTAAAGAAGTGGCACCGGATATTTTTGATAAAGCTGAAATAATTCCTATTGGTGCTATGATGGATGAAGATATAAAATTGCAGGTAAAGAAAATAAAGATGGAAAAAAAGGTGGCAGCAATAGTTGGTACTGTAAATCCTGAGGATGAAGATATACCTTTTATTTCGCTAGAAGAATTAGTAAGTGGTGAAGCCTTTAACACGATAAGACAAATCATGGGGGTAACCGAAAAAGTTAAAACCTTTGATAATAAACTTTCTGGAATTTTACCTTTTACAGATCTTTTCCATGAAGATTTAATTGTTATTAATGGCGATTTTCAAATGAAAAATGATGTTCTCGATCAGCTGGGAAATCTGTTAATAAAGAATAATTTCGTCAATGAAAGGTACTTGTTAGATGTTTATCGTAGAGAACTTATGGGGCCTACCCTTTTGAAAAATAAGGTAGCCATCCCTCATGGAACCCCAGAAAATGTGTTAAAATCCGCTATAGCCCTAGCGATACTAAAAAACCCCATAAAGTGGACGCATGAAGATGAGGCAGAAATTGTGGTTATGTTGGCATTAAAAGAAAATTCGGTAGAGATTTTTAGGAGGTTATATAAGGTACTCCAAGATGTTAATTTTATAGATAAAGTTAAGTCGTTAAAGGATGTCGGTATCGTTAAAAAAGTGCTTTTAGAATATATACTGAGTTTTAATAGGAATTAATACGCCACAAAACATGGCAAAATAATGGCATGGTTTTTGCAAAAGAAATTATTGACCGTTAACTAAGAGGAGGTTCCATGCAGTGAAAATATCGGACCTTATTCGTAAAGAATTGGTAGTTACAAATTTAGAAGTAAAAACTCAAGAAGAAGTATTTAAAATTTTATTCGAAAAATTGCTCGAAAATGGTTATGTTAAGGAAACTTTCTTAGATGCAATTATTAATAGAGAAAAAACCTTTCCCACAGGTCTACTCCTTGGTAATTATAACGTGGCTATACCGCATACTGATGCGGAACATGTATTAAAGCCGGCAATCGCCTTGGCTACCCTTGCCAAACCGGTGATATTTCAAAATATGGCCAATCCTCAAGAAGATGTACCGGTTAATATAGTTTTTATGTTGGCCTTAAATTCACCACACAGTCAGGTTGAGATGCTCCAGCAATTAGTAAACCTGATTCAAAATGAAGACTTTTTGAAACGCATTCTGAACGTAGAAGGTGGTGATGAGGTAATAAAAATTATAAAAAATCATACGCTAAAAGAAGATTAAATAGGAAAAAGGAGGAATAACAACATGGATAAAAAAGCGGAAGAAAGGTTGTTTTAGTGGCTTGTGGCACAGGTATTGCTACATCTACTGTAGTAGCGGAAAGAGTAAAAAAATTATTGAGGAAAATGGGATTAATGCAGATGTTATACAATGCAAGATGTCAGAGGTGGCTTCAAAGGAGAATGAAGCCGATTTATTAGTTACAACTTCAATATTACCAAAAACTTATTCTATCCCCGTGGTCAATGCGATGGGGTATTTAACCGGGATAGGGACTGAAAATATCGACAATGAAATTTTGAAAAATCTAAAAGATTAGGAGGGAACAAAATGGATAATTTGCTAAACATTGTCCAATATATTTTAAACCTTGGCCCAAGTGTAATGCTTCCGTTAGCACTAACAATAATAGGTTTGTTTTTTGGACAAGGTTTCAGCAAAGCATTCAGATCGGGTATTACTATAGGTATTGGTTTTGTAGGTATAAACCTTGTAATAGGTCTTCTTGTAAACAATTTAGGACCAGCAGCGCAAGCAATGGTAGATAGATTTGGGTTGCAGTTACAGGTAATAGATGTGGGGTGGCCTGCAGCTGCCGCTATAAGCTGGGCTTCTCCAGTAGCAGCTTTCATAATACCTTTAGCTTTAATTGTAAACTTGATAATGTTAGTTACGCGGACGACAAAAACCATGGATATCGATATCTGGAATTATTGGCATTTTGCAGCAACGGCAGCTTTTGTATATGTCATTACGGGTGGAAATGTGGCCCTTGCACTTGTTGCTGCCATTATCCGTGAAGTTATAGTTTTGAAAATAGCCGACTGGACAGCCCCAATGGTTCAGAACTTCTTTAAGTTAGAGGGTATTTCATTGCCTACGGGTTCTACAGTCGCTTATGCTGTGCTCGGAATACCGCTAGGAAAACTCATTGGTAGAATTCCCGGGTTAAAAGATATAAAAGCTGATCCAGAAACAATTCAAAAAAGGTTTGGTATATTTGGCGAGCCGATGATGATGGGATTGATACTGGGATTAGCGTTAGGTATTTTAGCTGGTTATGATTTTGCTAAAATAACTCAAATCGGAATATCAATGGCAGCCGTTATGCTTCTCATGCCAAGAATGGTTAGAATTTTGATGGAAGGCCTTATACCGTTTTCCGAATCAGTAAGAGAATTTTTGCAGAAGAGATTTAAAAATGCCAGCGATCTTTATATAGGCTTGGATGCTGCAGTTGTAGTAGGACATCCTTCTGTAATAGCGACAGCTTTAATACTCATTCCTATTACCGTATTTTTAGCAGTAATTCTTCCGGGGAATAAAGTGCTGCCTTTTGGTGACCTTGCAACAATAGTGTTTTATATAGCATTTATAGTTGGGTCTACTAACGGAAATATAATCCATTCCGTCCTTACTGGTACAGTATTAATGGCTACGGCTTTGTATATGGCTACTGACTTAGCGCCTCTTCACACAATGATGGCGCAGCAAGCTAAATTTGCAATTCCAGAAGGAACATCTTTAATATCAAGTTTAGATGAAGGCGGTAACTTACTGAACTGGCTCATTATTAAAATCTTTGAACTGCCATGGGGTTGGGCAATATTTGGTGCAATAGTTGTTTTAGTATTATTATTTAATAGAAATAAAAAGGCCGTAGAAAGGTAAGGCTAATAATTAGATGTAAATATAATTTGACAATACAATAAAATGTTAAGCGGTACCTCCTGATACTCAATTTAAATTTGAGTTCAGGAGGTGCCTATATTTTCTTGAGGATGGAAAAAGGTTCATGAATAAAAATTCTTCTTTGGAAGGAGTATTGGTCTGATGAAAGCCGGTGTTTTATTTGGTGTTAACGATATTAGATATGTGGATTTTCCTGATCCCGAATACGGGGAAGATGATGTAATTGTTGAGGTTAAGGCTTGCGGTGTTTGCGGATCAGATCCACCAAGAATATTAAAAAAGTGGAAGTACAATTTGCCTGCCATTCCAGGTCACGAAATTTCAGGTGTCATAGTAGAAAAGGGACCAAAAGTTAAAAATATAGAAATTGGAGATAGAGTAGCAGTCGTTCCTTTTATTCCATGTGGTAAATGCGATAATTGTTTGAGAGGAAATTTTTCATTGTGTGATGACTATGATATGCTTGGTGCCAATTTGTACGGCGGTTTTGCAGAATACGTAAAAGTACCTTCATCTAACGTGCTGAATATTGGAGACATTGATTTTGAAATTGCAGCCATGATAGAACCGTTGGCAGTAGCATTACATGGAGTTTTGGGTATTAGACCTACTCTTGGTGATACAGTTGCTATAATGGGAAGTGGAATACTAGGGCAGCTTGTTTTGCTGTGGTTAAAAATTTGCGGTGTGGGAGATATTATTGCTGTTGATATTTCCGATAAAAAACTTGCCGAAGCGAAAATGCTTGGTGCTACAACTTGCATCAATGCAAAAGAAAAAGACCCGGTAGAGGAAATTTTAAAATTAACGTCTAATAAGGGCGTAGATATTGCTTTTGAATGTGCCGGCTCAACAATAACTCAAGAACAATGTTTGTTAATCACCAGAAAAAAAGGTAAAATAGCTTACCTTGGTATTGCATATTCTGATATTCACTTGTCGGAAAAGGCTTTTGAGAGCATTTTTAGAAAAGAACTCACTCTCAAAGGGTTTTGGAATTCTTATTCAGCGCCATTTCCGGGGCAAGAATGGTATAAAAGCATTAGTTATTTAAAAAATAAGTCCATTAACTTAGAATCAATGATTACCCATCGATTTGAGTTAAGTAAAATAAAAGAAGCCTTCGATATGATCGCAAATAAAAGGGAAGAATACAACAAAATTATTATTATTCCTTAAGTAATGGAGGTATTATCAATGAAGGCTCTATTAAAGAAAGAAAATGGATACGGAAATATGGAATTGGTAGAAATTGATGAACCAACCATTAATGATGATCAGGTAAAAATAAAAGTAGCGTATTCGGGTATTTGTGGTTCCGATATTCATTCATACAAAGGAGAATATAAAAATCTAAGACCGCCGGTAGTCTTAGGACATGAATTTTCAGGTGTAGTTGTTGAAGTTGGGAAAAACGTGAAAGGGATTAAAGTTGGAGATAAAGTGACTAGTGAGACTACATTTTACATTTGCGGAGAATGCGATTACTGTAAAAGCGTAGATTATAATCTGTGCCCTGACAGGAAGGGCATAGGTACGCAGGTAAATGGAAGTTTTGCTGAATATGTTGTAGCAAGGAAAGAAAGTATTCACGTTCTACCGGATAATGTTGATTTGTTGTCGGCTTCAATTACGGAAGCGCTGGCTTGTGCTGTCCATGCTGTTTTAGAAAAGACAAATGTTGAATTAGGCGATGTGGTTTTGATATTTGGACCAGGGCCTATTGGTTTATTAACTGCTCAAATAGTTAAAGCAAGGGGAGGATATGTAATTCTAGCTGGACTTACTAAGGATGAAGATAGATTCAAAGTAGCTCGTGAATTAGGCATTGACAAGACTGTAGATATAGAAAAAGAAAACTTAGAAGAAATAGTGAGCACTCTTACTAACGGGTACGGTGTGGATAAGGTATTTGAATGTTCCGGGTCTGTTAAAGCCTTGAATTCAGGAATTTCACTGGTTAGAAAAAAAGGTACAATAGTACAGGTTGGAATATTTGCGAAAGCATACAATGAGGTAGATCTTGAGAAAATAGTCCAAAAAGAAATATGTTACATTGGTTCCCGGAGTCAAAAGCCAAGCTCCTGGAAATTGGCTTTATATTTGCTGGAAACTGGAAAAGTAAATGCAAAAGCAATAATTAGCGACATTTATGATCTTGAGGATTGGTCTGAGGCTTTTGAAAAGGTAATGAAGGGTGAAGGGCTTAAAGCTGTTTTGAAACCTTAAAAAATAACTCACCGAATAATAGCGGTGAAAATGCCTTAGAGCAATGGCAGAGAATGGTAATAATTAAACCTTTGATGACATCAATTGGTCAATATAGCTCTTTATAACTTCAGCTGAATTCCGTAAAGCTCCTTTCTCTGCAGGTAAAAGAGGTGGTAGAAGCACTTTGTCAACTCCGTTTCTGTTGACCACACACGGGAGGCTTAGAAAGACGTCCTCAATTTCGTACAGGCTCCGCACGTACGTCGAGACCGTGAGTATCGAATTTTCATCCCGTAAAATGCTTTTTACTATTTTTGCAATCGCCAAGGCAACGGCAAAGCTCGTTGCACCTTTTTTTTCTATAACTTTATAAGCCGAATATTTTACTTCACGCTCTATTTCCTGTTTAATGGCTGGATCAAAGTTTTTTATATAAGTCGCGCAGAACTCGTCGAATTTTATTCCCATGATGTTGGTTAGGCTCCAGGCGGCGACCTGGGAATCCCCGTGTTCACCTATTATATAGGCATGGATGTTGCGAGCATCGACGTTAAGTTTCTTGCTCAACGCAGCTCTGAATCTCGAACTGTCAAGGACTGTTCCGGATCCTATGACCCTGTTTTCCGGAAAGCCCGAGAGTTTTAAAGTGACGTAGGAGAGGACGTCCACCGGGTTCGTGACCACCAGCAGTATGCAGTTTTCGTTGTTTTCTACAATCTTGGGCACTATTTTCCTGAATACTTTATAATTCTTACTGGCGAGGTCGAGTCTGGTTTCACCCTTTGAAATGCTCGGCCCTGCCGAGATTATGACTACACTGGCATCTTTAAGATCGCGGTAGTCACCGGCGTAAATCTCTATAGGGTTCACAAAGGACATGGAGTGAATGAGGTCTAGGGCTTCGCCTTCGGCCTTATCCCTGTTTACGTCTATCAGTACCATTTCCGATACAATTCCCTGTAGCATGAGGGCAAAAGCGGTGGTTGAACCCACGTATCCCGTTCCAATAATACCTATTTTCATAGTTATCCCCCTTTCGTCAGATCCTAGACTTAATTTTTCCGAAATCATGGTAAATTATTAATATGAAAGGGTTTTCTCCCATGAGCGTTAAAACAACGGCAGAACCCCGTATTGACTGGCCCCTGCGAGTGAAATATAATAGTGCCGAATAAAAGCTTACGGAGGTATGAAGTATGAAGTTGTTCCTGGACACGGCCAACGTGACTGAAATTCGAGAAGCCGCGGCTTTAGGAGTTATCTCAGGTGTTACAACCAACCCCACCCTAATTGCAAAAGAGGGAAGGGATTTTAAAGAAACTATTTTAGAAATAACAAAAATCGTGGATGGGCCGATAAGTGCAGAAGTTGTTAGCCTTGATGCCCAAGGAATGATAAAAGAAGCTATAGAGATAGCTTCCTGGCACCCAAATATAGTAATCAAAATTCCAATGATTTGGGAAGGTTTAAAGGCGGTAAAAGAATTAAGCAATAAAGGCATTAAAACCAACGTTACTCTGGTATTTTCTCCGAGTCAGGCCCTTTTGGCGGCTCAGGCTGGTGCAACATATGTGAGCCCCTTTATCGGAAGGTTTACCGATATAAGTCAGGATGGAATTGCTCTTATCTCGGACATAGTTGATATTTTTACTCTTCACGATATAAAAACTAAAATTATTGCCGCCAGTATCAGAACGCCTATGGATGTGGTTAACGCTGCAAAAGCGGGAGCGGATATTGCCACAGTGCCCTATAAAGTCCTGGAACAGATGGTGAAGCACCCCATGACCGATATCGGGGTGCAGAGGTTCCTCGAGGATTGGAAAAAGGTACCGAAAAAATAGTAAGGTTTAAAAGAATAAGCCCGTATTCCGATTAAGAATGCGGGCTTTTTTTGTTTTCCGGTCCTCGCTCGGGGTCCACCACCTTTCTAAGTCCGCGGATCCTGTTAAGATCCTCTTTTCGAACAGCGAGCTCCGGAGCTATCTCCTCCTTTACTCTGCCTTTTTCTTTTTTACCCGTATCTTTGTTTTGAATGGCCATTGGAAAACGACCTCCTTTAAGGTGAATTTTTATTATTATTGGTTTCTTACTAAAAAATTATTGAGTCATTTTCTGCCTATTATTGACATACCAAAATAAAAGTGGTTATAATAAATTGCACATATTCTTAAGATGTAAACAATCGATTAAAAGAGGGTGACTTTTTTGAACGTCACGAAAGATAGAAGGCTTTTGATCAAAATAGCTCATATGTACTACGATGAGAATAAAACCCAGCAAGAGATAGCCGACAAGCTCGGTATATCAAGACCCTCGGTTTCAAGGTTATTGCAAAAGGCTCGGGAAGAGGGAATAGTTGAGATAAAGATAAATTACGAAGGGAGTTTCGCCAAGCTTGAGGATACCCTCGAGAAATGTTTTAATTTAAAGGAGGTAATTATAACCCCTTACGATGAAGGAGAGGGACTTAAAAGATACCTGGCAGAAGCGGCGGCTGGCTTTCTGGTTAGGACTCTAAAGGATAAAAGTCTTGTAGGTGTTTCGTGGGGGACTACGCTGGCTTATGTGCCCGAATATATCAAAAACGCCCCCGAGCTGGATGCCACTTTTATTCCCCTGGTCGGAGGGGTAGGCCAGACCAGAATCGACCTTCATTCTAACCAAATAGTGATGAATTTAGCCCGATGTTTTAGCGGCCGCTGGCAACTCCTTCACGCCCCAGCATTGGTAGATAGTGTGGAAGTTAAAAACACCCTTCTTTCCGACAGCAATATAAGGCAGGTTCTGGAAATGGCCGAACGGGTCGATATAGCACTGATTGGGATAGGGTCTCCTTTTGGCGCCGAGTCCACCATGCTGGAAACGGGTTACTTTTCGGAAAGAGAGCTCGAAGATCTAAAAAGGTCCGGTGTCTGTTGTGACCTATGCTCGCGCTTTATAGACGAACATGGGAATCCGTGCTGTCCGGAATTAAACGAGAGGGTAATAGCCATATCTCTGAAAAAATTGAAAGAGATTCCCCTTGTGATCGGGGTTGCGGGAGGTCATGAAAAACGTAAAGCAATTCTTGCAGCTTTAAGGGGTCATTATCTGGATGTTCTCATTACCGACGAAAAAACCGGGCAGTTTTTAATGGTGAATTCAAAAAAGACTCAAATTTAGAGTCTTTTTTTTATATGCTTTAAGATATGTGACAATTATCACAATTATTGACATTAAAATTTATTTATGCTATCTTAAATTAAGAACATATGATAAAATATTGAACAAATGATTAAGAGGTTGTGTATGTGGGTTAAGATATTGGGAATAATAGGATTAATGTGGATACTACAGGGAATTTTTACCTATTTTCAGATTAAAAACCTGCAGGAGAAAATAAAACAACTAAAAAAAGTTGGCCGGGTAGGAATCGGCAGTGCTAAAGGTAAGATGACACCCGGGAACATCGTGCTGATTGCAGCCGACAAAACAGGAAAGATCCTTGAGGCTTACAGGATGAGCGGGATGACTGTCTTCGCAAGGTTTAAAGAAATTAAGGAAATGAAAGGCCTGTATTTACAGGAAGTGCCTTACGTGCTGAATGACAAGGATGAGGGTTTCAAAAAAGCCGTTGAAAATGCAGTCAAAATGCTGCAAGAGAAAAATCTATGAAAAAACATCGGAGGTGATATTTTTTTTAATCCGATTTAATCTTATGGAGGTGAATATTTCGTGGACGTTTTGGCCAACTTTGCCCAGAGTTTTATAGGTCTTTTCCAGGAAGGCGGTAAGGTGTTTTTAAGCCTTGCCGGCGGCATTTTACCCACGCTGATTACTTTGATGACCGCCGTAAATGCTTTTATTAAACTCGTAGGCCAGGAGAGGATAAACCGTCTTGCTCAGGCTGCAGGGAAATACACCCTGCTCAGATATACTGTAATGCCGGTAATGGCCGTGTTCTTCCTCACCAATCCCATGGCTTATACCTTCGGGAGATTTCTCCCGGAAAAATACAAACCTGCCTTTTACGATGCGGCGGTTTCCTTCGTTCACCCTATTACCGGTCTTTTCCCTCACGCCAATCCGGCGGAGCTTTTCGTATACATGGGCATTGCCCAGGGAATTCAGCAACTCGGATTACCACTTGGGGAGCTGGCCGTCAGATACTTTCTAGTTGGTGTCATAGTGATCTTTATACGCGGCTTAGTGACGGAGAGGCTGACCGTCAGGATGATGCGACAGAGAGAGCGTGCATAGGAGGGCTGTGGAATGAGTTATAGGGCTGTAAAAGTTGAAAAGGGCCCCGGGGGATGGGGCGGGCCTTTGATAATAAAGCCCGAAGAAGGCCGGGACAAGATTGTATCCATAACCGGGGGTGGTATCGATCCGGTAACGCGAAAAATTGCGGAGCTTACCGGCGGCGTGGCGGTGGACGGCTTCAAATCTTCGGTACCCGAACAGCAGATCTGCTGCGTGGTCATCGACTGCGGCGGTACCGCCCGATGCGGCGTTTATCCCAAAAAACGGATTCCCACTATAAACCTCACCCCGGTGGGACAGGCAGGTCCCCTGGCGCAGTATATTTCAGCAGATATATACGTCTCCGGGGTTAAGGTGGAAAATATAACCACGGTTTCCGATGAAGCGACGGGTTATGTGCCCCGCCGTGAAACCGCACCTGAATCTACCGGAGCCGGTGCAGAAAAACCCCAGAAAACCAGCAGCAACAGTAGGCAAATTGGCTTCATTGAAAAAATAGGCCGGGGAATGGGCGGAGTTGTAGGCGTCATGTATCAGGCCGGCCGCGAGACCATAGAGCAGATAATCAAGAACATTCTCCCCTTTATGGCTTTTGTGGCTACCCTGATCGGAATAATCCTGAAGTCGGGGGTAGGAAACTGGATAGCCAACGTAATCTCTCCGATGGCCGGTACCCTGCCAGGGCTTCTCATCATTTCGGTTATATGTGCTCTACCTGTGCTTTCACCTCTGCTGGGGCCGGGTGCCGTAATAGCTCAAGTTGTCGGCGTGCTGGTGGGTGTGGAAATTGGAAAGGGCAATGTACCTCCTCAGTACGCGCTTCCGGCGCTATTTGCCATCAATCCTCAGGTAGGATGCGATTTCATACCCGTAGGCCTGAGCCTTGGGGAGGCAGAACCCGAGACAGTTGAGATAGGCGTAGGCGCCATCCTGATTTCCCGGCTGATTACAGGTCCCATAGCGGTCTTAATAGCATACCTCTTTAGTTTCGGACTTTACGTATAATTAATAGTTTATGCAAAATGGCGCCTTCAGGCGCCATAGTCTCTGTCAGAAAGGAAGGATAATGATGAAAAAATTCGAAGCGGTGGTCACTGCAATAGGGGATATGGTAGAAGAATTCATAGAGCAGAAGATGATCATATTATTTGACGAGAGCGCCCCGCAGGAATTGCGGGAAATATCGGTGGTTCACAGGGGCAGGAAACTGATGGAAGATGTGGTGCCCGGCGACGTACTTTATCTTGGGCGGGTAAGTTTCAAAGTGACGGCCGTCGGTGATGTAGCCAATAAAAATTTGGCAAAAATCGGTCACGTCTGCCTCAAATTCGACGGCAAGACGACTCCGGAACTGCCGGGGAATATCCACCTGGAGGAAAAACAGATACCTATGCCCAAAGTGGGAGAGGAAATATTGATACAAGGTTATTGATGGTGATCTTGATAAATGTTAACATAATGAAGGAAAGATTTGTAAAAAAGAAAGGGGATGGCTATGCTTAATTTGAATTCAAAGCTGAGGGAATTAGATGCTAGCGGGAAAAAAATCAACGTAGGCTTAATAGGTGCCGGTCAGATGGGCCGTGGAATGGTAAGCCAGATATTTTGTATGAAAGGTATCAGGGTGGCGGCAATCTGTGACAGAAAGCTAGAGGAAGCCAGGAGAGCATATACCCTGGCCGGCGTAGCCCCCGACGACATCCTTACGGCCAAAACCCCCTCGGAGGTGGAAGAAGCTCTGGGACGGGGTAAATACGCAGTAACCGAAGATTTTGGCGCAATAACGAAAGCTATACCCATCGATGTGGTGATTGATGCCACGGGAGTGCCGGAGGCCGGTGCCCATATCGCTCTCGATTCGATATACAACGGCAAGCATATTGTCATGTTAAACGTGGAAACCGACGTAACGGTTGGACCGATATTAAAGAAGATGGCAGATAGTGCGGGAGTGGTATACACTGTTTCTGCCGGCGATGAACCCGGGGCAATAAAGGAACTTTACGATTTTGCCGATGCAATGGGGTTTGAGATATTAGTTGCCGGTAAGGGAAAAAACAATCCCCTGGATCTGGAAGCCAATCCCGACTCTGTAATGGAAGAAGCCATGAAAAAGAATATGAATCCGAAAATGCTGGCGTCTTTCAAAGACGGCACCAAGACTATGGTGGAGCTTACCGCCGTGTCCAACGCCACCGGTTTCCTTCCCACCAGGCGGGGGTTAATCGGCCCGAAAGCCACCGTGAAAGAATTACCAGAGATCTTCAGACTTAAAGAAGAAGGAGGAATTCTGGACAGATACCAGGTCGTGGAATACGTAAACGGTGTTGCGCCCGGCGTTTTCGTGATAGTTACCACTAAGCTGGAAGCCGTCCGGGAAGAAATGGCCTATCTTTCCATGGGCGAAGGCCCCAACTACGTATTTTACCGTCCCTACCACCTGACGAGCATAGAGACGCCCCTTTCCGCAGCTAGGGCGTACATTTACGGAGAGCCAACTATAGCTCCAAAGGGTGCTCCGGTGTCCGAGACTATAGCGGTAGCAAAGAAAGATTTGAAAGCTGGGGAACATCTTGATGGTATAGGTGGTTTTACGGTTTACGGCGTAATAGATACCTATGAAAATGCTAAAAGAGAGAACGCCCTGCCCATAGGGCTTGTAAATAATAATGTAGTTATGACGAAGGATGTGAAAAAGGGCGAGGTAATAACCTACGACGCGGTGAAGCTAGATGAAAATTCACTCATTTTACAGCTGCGGAGAATGCAGGAAAAGTTGATAGGCTGATATAAAATGTAGATCGGTACTGAGGGGGCTAAAGCCCCTTCATATTATCCCCAAAAGAGGCGGCATAAAAATTGCATAATATAAGCATATGATATAATCATATAACATTTGTAAATACAGAACCCGGTTACCTGCTAAACGGAATTATTAAAATAAACGAGAGGTGGTAATGTGATGGATTTAACAAAAGAAAAGAGGCTATGGATGTACAGGAAAATGTACGAGATAAGGCGTTTTGAGCTGGAAGTCGACAGGCTGTTCAAGGCCAATATGATCTGGGGTACATGCCATCTTTCTGTTGGTGAAGAAGCTACTGCTGTGGGAGCGATTGCAGCGCTGGAAGCTGACGATATGATTACCAGTACCCATAGGGGTCACGGTCACTGCATCGCGAAAGGAGGCAGGCTCCCCCAGATGTTTGCCGAGCTCCTGGGAAGAGAAACCGGATACTGCAGGGGCAGAGGCGGTTCCATGCATATAGCCGATATCGAGACCGGCAATCTTGGGGCTAACGGTATAGTTGGAGGTGGGGTACCCATAGCGACGGGTGCGGCGCTGGCATCCAAGATGAAAAAAGACGGCAAAGTTACACTGTGCTTTTTTGGCGATGGGGCCAACAACCAGGGAGTTTTCCATGAGTCTTTAAATATAGCCTCCCTGTGGAGACTTCCTGTGGTGTATTTATGCGAGAACAATCTTTACGGCATGTCCGTAGCTTTCAGCAGGTCTACCGCGGTAAAAAATGTTGCCGACCGGGCGGCAGCGTACGACATGCCCGGGGAAATTGTTGACGGCAACGACGTGGAAGCGGTCTACCACGTGGTAAAAAAGGCGGTGGAAAGGGCCAGAAGGGGCGAAGGGCCTTCTCTTATAGAAGCCAAAACTTACCGGTGGCTAGGACATTCCAAGAGCGATGCCAATGTTTACAGGACAAAAGAGGAAATAGAAGAGTGGAAGCAAAAATGCCCCATCAAACGTTACAGGCTAAAACTGGTGGAGGAAAAAATAGCCACCGAAGAAGAACTCGATAGAATAGAAAAAGAAGTGGAAAGGGAGATTCAGGACGCGATAGAATACGCCAAGAACAGCCCGGAACCTTCTTTAGAAGATATTGCCGACGGAGTATACGCATGAATTTTATGGAGAAAGGGAGGAGACATGTAATGGCTGAAAAACTTTATATAGACGCCCTGCGGGAAGGCTTAAGGGAAGAGATGCAGAGGGACGAGAGCGTATTCCTGCTCGGAGAAGATATAGGTATCTACGGTGGAGCCTTCGGGGTTACCAGGGGGCTGATAGACGAATTCGGTGAAGAACGAGTTATAGATACACCCATATCGGAGCAGGCGATCGTCGGTATGGCGGTTGGGGCAGCCTTATCCGGCATGAGGCCTATTGCTGAAATCATGTTTTTCGACTTTTTAACCCTTGCCATGGATCAGCTGATCAACCAGGGTGCTAAAATTCGGTATATGTTCGGCGGCAAGGCTAAAGTGCCGATGGTGGTACGTGCTCCGATGGGCAGCGGTACCGGTGCGGCCGCTCAGCACTCCCAGAGTTTTCCGGGTGTGTTCGCCCATTTCCCGGGTTTGAAAGTGGTTATACCTTCCACACCCTACGACGTAAAAGGGCTCATTAAGGCCGCAATAAGGGATGACAACCCCGTGGTATTTGCCGAGCACAAATTGCTATACAGGGTAAAGGGCGAGGTACCCGATGAAGATTATGTACTGCCCCTCGGTAAAGCTGATGTAAAGCGAAAAGGGCGGGACATCACTATAGTTGCCGGTTCCATAATGGTTATTAGAGCCCTCGAGGCGGCTAAGGAGCTGGAAAAGGAAGGAATAGACGTGGAGGTTATAGATCCCAGAACATTAAAACCCCTGGATATGCGCACTATAATCGATTCGGTCAAAAAGACCGGCAGGGTTTTGATAGTGGAGGATGACCCCATGAGCTTCGGTTGGGGTGCAGAAGTAGCGGCAGGCATAGCGGGAAGCGAGGCTTTCGATTACCTGGATGCACCGGTCAAGAGACTGGCGGGACTTGATATTCCAATACCCTATAACCCAAATCTGGAAAGACATGCTGTTCCTCAGGTGGAAAACATTGTTGAAGCAGTTAGAGAATTGTTGAGATAATTCGATCAAGGAGTGATAAAATGGCTGAGATAGTAAGAATGCCCAAACTGGGTCTTACAATGACGGAAGGTACGATAGTAAAATGGCTGAAAAAAGAGGGGGAAGAGGTAAAGCAGGGTGAACCCCTGCTGGAAATACAGACCGACAAGGTGAACCTGGAGGAAGAGGCGCCGGCCTCGGGGATTTTAAGGAAGATCTTGGCCCCGGAAGGGTCGGTAGTGGCTGTGGGTCAAGAAATAGCGATAATCGGCGCAGAAACCGAGCCCCTTCCGGAAATAGGGAAGAACACAGGGGTTGAGGTAAAACAAGCTGGTGTGGAACCTGAACGCCCGGCACCCGCACCGCCACCCAGCGAAAAAGTAAAAGCATCTCCAGCGGCAAAAAGGGTAGCTAGAGAATACGGCATAGATTTGAAATCGGTAACCCCCACCGGGCCGGATGGCCGCGTAGTTGAAAGGGATGTACTAGAATATATAGAATCCAGGAAGGTTAAGGCAACACCAGTAGCCAGAAAAATTGCAGAAGAAAAGGGAGTAGACCTGTCCCGAATCGGCAAGCTGGAAGGCGAGAGAATCACAAAGCAGGACGTTTTGGAAGCCCTGAAGCTGGCTTCGGTTGAACCGCGGGAAGAATACAGAGTAATTCCCTGGGCCGGAATGAGAAAGATAATTTCCGACAAAATGGTAAAGACCAAGGCACAAGTTCCTCACTTTTACCTCACACTGGAAGTTGACATGGGTAAGGCTCTGGAACTCCGGGAAAAACTTGCGCCGAAGATTCAGGAACTAAACGGTGTGAAATTATCGATAAACGACATTCTCATAAAGGCGGCCGCCAGGGCTTTAGTGGAGCATCCTCTGGTAAACAGCAGCGCGGGGGAAGAGGGAATTGTCGTAAAAAACCGCATAAATATCGGATTGGCGGTGGCCCTGGATGATGGGCTGATAGTCCCTGTGATAAGGGATGCCGATAAAAAGGGTCTTGTTCAGATATCCAAAGAGACGGCGGAATTAATAAAGAAAGCCAGAGAAGGCAAGCTGATGCCCGATGATTACCTCGATGGAACTTTCACCATCTCAAATCTCGGAATGTTCGATATAGAAGAATTTTCAGCTATAATAAATGCACCGGAAAGTGCAATTTTGGCAGTAGGCAAGATCGTGAAAAAGCCTGTGGTAGTAGAAGACGAAATAGTCGTGAGGCCCATGATGAAGCTAACCCTGTCCTGCGACCACAGGGTGATAGACGGTGCCCTGGGGGCTAAATTCCTGCGCAGGATAAAACAACTGCTGGAGGACCCTGTTGAAATGTTACTATAATACCAAGTTTACAAGAGGAGCTGGTTGTCGTGCACTACGATATTGTTGTCATTGGGGGAGGCCCCGGGGGTTATGTGTCTGCTATATACGCTGCTAAAAAAGGGGCAAGAGTGGGGCTTGTAGAGAAAAGGGACCTGGGTGGGACCTGTCTTAACCGAGGTTGCATACCCACCAAAGCTCTAAGCCACTGCGCCCAAATTTATCAAAGTCTGGGAAATGCTAAGAATTTCGGTATTCTGGCCGAAAACGTTAAGATTGACTGGCAGCTTGCCCAGGGCCAAAAAGACTCTATAGTAAGAACCCTCGGCAAGGGCGTTGAAAACCTGTTAAAAGCCAACGGCGTATCGGTTTTCAGAGGCGAGGCGAAGCTAGAAGATGAGAGGAGAATAAGAATATATTACTCCGGAGGTCAACAGGTGATAACGGCGGAAAACATAATCCTGGCTACCGGTTCAAAACCGGCTGTTATTCCTTTTCCAGGGCACGACCTTCCGGGTGTTATCACCAGTGAAGAAGCCCTCGCCTTAAGCAAAATACCCGATTCAATGCTCGTAATCGGCGGGGGAGTAATAGGCGTCGAAATGGCGTGCATATACGGTTCCATTGGTTCCAACGTAACCGTCGTGGAACTCCTTCCGCGGATACTGCCCCGGGCAGACGAAGAAATTTCCTCCGAAATCAAAAAGGTTTTGCAAAGCAAAGGGATAAAGGTCCTCACCGGAACCCGCGTGGAGTCCGTCGAAAAGGAAAAAGACCTTTTAAAAGTGAACATAATTACGCCTGACGGGCCCCGTTCCATTGCAGTGGAAAAGGTGCTGGTTGCCGTCGGAAGGAAACCGGACCTGGAAGCTTTTGAGGATTTGAATATAGACCTAGACAAAAGCGGGGTCATTGTAGATGATTTTATGAGGACCAGCCTGAAAAATGTGTATGCCGTTGGGGATATTACGGGGAAATTTCAGCTGGCTCATGTGGCGGCTCATCAGGGTATCGTAGCAGCTTCCAACGCCCTCGGTGAAAATAAAAGAATGGACTACAGAGCAGTACCCAGCTGTATTTTTACAAACCCCGAAATAGCCTATGTAGGGCTGACGGAGTCGGAGGCAAGGGAAATTTACGGGGATGACATCAGGGTAGGCAGGTTTCCGTTTGTTGCCAGCGGAAGGGCTTTGACATTGGGAGAAAGCCTCGGGTTCGTTAAAATTGTCGCCGATTCCAGGTGGAACGAGATACTGGGGGTCCACATTATAGGGCCGGGAGCCACCGAGTTAATCGCTGAAGCTGCGCTGGCTATAAGACTTGAATGCACCGCACAAGAGCTGGCGGATACCATTCATGCCCATCCGACCCTGTCCGAGACCATTATGGAAGCTGCTATGGACCTTTTGGGAACGCCGATTCACAAGATGTGATTGAAATCAATGATGTGATTGAAATCAATATTGATATTTTTTAATTTTCGAGGTATAGTATAAAAAAACTGCTTAGTATTAAAATCTGAGGGAAGGAGTTGCCCCATGACCTCTAAGATGGAGGCCGAACTCTTTTGCCTTCATTGCAATAAGGACACGCCCCACGTGGTCACTTACGTGGGGAAAATCTTAAAAAGTATTAAATGCGAAGAGTGCGGGAACGAAATCGAGATTAAGCGGGAAAAACTCCTAGAAAATTATGCAGCCGAATTTATTGAGAGAATCCTCACCAAACCCTACCGCATGACTAGAGAACTGGAAAAGGATATAACCAAGTTTATACTTTCGCTGCCGATAAGGATAATTACAAAGCCATACAGGATTGTCAAAGAAGTAGAGGATATATTAAAAAAAGATTAAAATTAAATATATTAAACGGAGGGGTAAAATGTATCAAGGCATCGCGGCTTCGCCAGGTATCGAAATCGGAAAAGCTTTTGTGCTCAAAGAGAGCGAGATAGTCATAAGGGTCACTAGTATCACCGAAGATGATATACCCGCAGAAATAGACAGGTTGGAGGGAGCGCTGGCAAAATCGAGAGAACAGCTGCTGAGGGTAAAGGAAAAGGCTGAAAAAGAGCTCGGACCGGATAAAGCGCAGATTTTCGAGGCCCACATCATGGTACTGGACGATCCGATTTTTCTCGATGAGATAAGAGAGAAAATAAAAAGCGAGAGGATAACCGCGGATAACGCGGTACACCAAGTGGTTGAAAAGTACGTGGGCATGTTTGAAAACATGGAGGACGAATATCTTAAGGAGCGGGCTGCAGATATAAAAGATGTGGGTGACAGGATTTTAAAAAATATACTGGGCGTTCCGATCCAATCCCTTGCGGATTTAAGCGAAGATGTAATTGTGGTTGCGAAGGATCTAACTCCCTCTGATACCGCCCAGATGGATAAAGAAAAGGTGAAGGCCTTTGCGACTGATATGGGAGGCAGAACGTCTCATACGGCGATCATGGCAAGGTCGTTAGAGATACCGGCTGTCGTCGGCCTGGGATTCCTTTCGAAAGAGGTCAATGACGGTGATACTGTAATAATCGACGGCAACAAGGGCATTGTCTACGTGAACCCCGATGAGGAGACCCTGCGGCGGTATCATGCCCTGAGATTAGATTACATCAGATACAGGGAAGAACTGAAAAAGCTAAGGGATCTTCCGGCTGAGACCAGAGACGGTGCTAGAAGGGTCGAACTTTCAGCAAATATCGGAACTCCGAAGGATGTCAGGGGCGCGCTGGAAAACGGAGCTGAGGGTATAGGCCTTTACCGGACAGAATTTCTGTATATGGACAGGGAAAACCTCCCCGATGAGGAGGAGCAATTCCAGGCTTACAAACAGGTAGCCGAGGCGATGAACCCCAGGCCTGTTATAATAAGGACCCTTGACATCGGCGGAGATAAAAAGCTGCCCAGCCTTGACATGCCGGAAGAACTGAACCCCTTCCTGGGATGGCGTGCGATCCGGATGTGCCTGGATAGACCTCACATCCTAAAAATCCAGTTGAGGGCTATCCTAAGGGCCAGCCATTACGGTAATATCAAAATTATGTACCCTATGATATCGGGTATTGATGAGATAAGAAAAGCTAACGCGATTTTAGAAGAGGCTAAAAACGAGCTCAGGCAGGAGGGTGTGCCGTTCGATGAAAACCTGGAAGTCGGCATAATGGTCGAGATTCCTTCGGCCGCCGTTATCGCTGATATACTTGCTAAGGAAGTGGATTTCTTCAGCATAGGCACCAATGATCTGATTCAGTACACCCTTGCGGTGGACAGGATGAACGAGAAAATAGCCCACCTTTACGAACCCTTCCACCCTGCCGTGCTTAGGCTGATAAAAAACGTCATCGACGCATCCCATAAGGCGGGAAAATGGACGGGCATGTGCGGAGAAATGGCGGGAGACCCCCTCGCCGCTCCTATCCTGCTAGGTCTGGGCCTTGACGAATTTTCCATGAGCGCCACTTCGATATCGCAGGTTAAGAAAGTAATAAGGTCATTGACGTACGACCAGGCAAAGCAAATCGCAGCGAAAGCCCTTGAGATGGAAAGCGCCGATGAAATCAAGAAAATGCTGCATGAGGTCCTTGAAGAAAAAGAAAATTAATAGCTTGTCTAGGCTAAAATTTTAAAGTATAATATTAATAAGAAAGTAAAAAAAAGTTTATACCGCCGACAGGTACCCTTGGGGTTTAATAGGGAATCAGGTGCAAATCCTGAGCGGTCCCGCCACTGTAACCGGGGATAAACTGCTGAGCCACTGGGAGAAATCCTGGGAAGGCGCAGGGAAGATGATCCGGTAGCCAGGAGACCTGCCCGTCGGCCGCGGTACGAAGCCTTCGAGGAAGGGGTGAGTACTTTACGAAGGTAGTTTGCCCAGCCTTAAGTGATGAAGGCTGGGTTATAGTTTTTTTAAAATAAAAGGAGGTTTCAAAATGAAACTAAAATTCAAAAGAATAATTCCCGCGATCCTCATTGTGGTGATACTAGCTTCATTAACCGCGTGCGGTGCGAAAAACCAAGCGGACCCCAATCATAACGACCAAAATACATACCCGGTAAAAATAAAGGACCAGATGGGAAGAGAGGTTGTCATTGAAAAGGAACCGGAACGAATCGTGTCGCTCGCTCCGAGCAATACCGAAATCCTTTTTGCCCTGAGCTTAGGCGATAAAGTCGTTGGCGTTACCGATTACTGTGATTATCCCGAAGAGGCAAAGAAAAAGGAAAAAATAGGCGGTTTTGCCGACCCGAATATGGAAAAGGTTATATCACTCAAACCCGACCTGGTTATCGCTACCAGCATGCATGAAAAACCGGTAACAAAACTGGAAGAACTAAACATCCCGGTAATTGTTCTAAATCCTAAGAACATCGACGAGATCTTTGGCGCCATAGAGCTTATCGGAAGAGCGACGAACAAGGTCCAGCAGGCCGAGGAACTGGTGTCCGGTCTTAAAAATAGAATAAAAGCCGTTGAGGACCGGGTCTCTTCAATCCCTACCGATAAAAGGCCTCAAGTCTTTTACGAACTATGGCATTCGCCCATCACAACTGCAGGGCCCGGAACTTTCGTGCACGATCTTATAGAGAAAGCCGGGGGGCGGAATATTGCCGCTGATGCGGAGAAAGAATATCCCGAGTACAGCCAGGAAATGGTAATCGCTAAAAATCCGGATATAATTATATATTCCTATCATGGCAATAACGGTCAATCATCAGAACAAGATATAAGTAACCGCCCCGGTTGGAAAAATATAAAAGCCGTCAAAGAAGGCAAAGTTTTTTACGTGGATGAAGACATACTCCAGCTCCCCACCCCAAGGCTCGTCGACGGTCTGGAGCAGCTTGCTAAGATAATTCACCCCGAAATTTTTAAAGATTGACGGTGGTTATAGGATGGACCTAAAAAACAAGACTACGAAAATATACGCCCTGCTGCTGGTATTGATACTTCTCGCAAGTTTCGTATCGCTGGGAACGGGAGCGGTAAACGTACCGCTGTCAAAGATCTTAAAGATAATAGCGAGTCAAATTCCCGGTATCGGTGCCGGAGTGGTTTCCGACTGGTCGTCTTCTCAGGAAGTAATAATTTTGAACCTGCGGCTTCCGAGGATAATACTGGCTTTTCTCATAGGAGCGGAACTTTCCGCAGCCGGGGTCATCTATCAGGGCATATTTCGCAACCCTTTAGCCGACCCTTATATTATCGGCGCTTCCGCCGGTGCTTCACTGGGTGCATCCCTTGCCATTTTGCTGTTTCAGGGAGTGAAGGTTATGGGCATGGGGTCCGTGCCCGCTTTTGCCTTCCTCGGGGCCTTCTTAACTGTAATCATCGTCTACGTCATTGCCGGGATCGGCGGAAGGACCAGTTCTCACACCCTCCTGCTTGCCGGTATCGCGATAAGCAGTTTCATTTCCGCCGTGGTGTCCTTTCTGATGTATTTCAGCGGCCAAAAGCTCCAGCATATTTATTTCTGGATGCTTGGGAGTTTTTCCTCTCAGGGATGGAAGGAGGTTTACATGAATCTTCCCTACGGCATTCTGGGATTTCTCCTGGGCATGTGGAATTTAAGGTCGCTCAACATACTTCAGCTGGGCGAGGACACGGCCTTTTTCACCGGGGTCGACGTAGAACTGCTTAAAAAATTGAGCCTAGCCGCCGGATCGTTGTTGACCGCTTCCGCCGTTGCAGTGTGCGGCATCATCGGTTTCGTGGGACTCATTATCCCTCATATAATAAGAATGCTGGTAGGCCCCGATCACCGTAAGCTCTATCCGATGTCGGCCCTGGCCGGCGGGCTGTACCTGATGCTCGCCGATACGGCTTCAAGGATCGTTATAGCGCCTACAGAGCTGCCCGTGGGGATTCTAACGGCCCTCTTTGGTGGGCCGTTTTTCCTACACCTGCTTTTGAAAAAAAACCAAAGAGATTACAGGCTGTAAAGTAGATATCGGGGGATGATCGAACTTGAGTATCGTTTTTATCACCGGAGGAGCCCGCAGTGGGAAAAGCCGTTTTGCAGAAAAACTAGCCCGCGAGGCGGGGATTAGAGTTGTCTACATAGCTACCGCCCAGGCGCTGGATGAAGAAATGGCCCATCGAATATCCATACACAGGCAAAGAAGACCCGAAACCTGGAAGACTATCGAAGAACCCCTGCATCTATCCAAGGTTTTAAGTGAGATATGCGGGGATGCGGATTTTTCAAAATACGATGCCGTGCTCGTAGATTGTATGGCTCTTTTCACATCCAATTGGATCTGTTCTGCAGAAATCGAAGGAATAGAACAGCAGGAGTCTTTAAGGAAAGCTCTGCTTCAGGAGATTGAAAACGCGATAAGTGCCGCCAGGGTTTTGGAAAAGAAAGTGATTATCGTGTCCAACGAAGTAGGGATGGGTCTGGTGCCGGAGTATCCGCTGGGAAGAATTTACAGGGACCTTCTCGGTGAAATAAATCAGATGCTTGCGGCGGCAGCCGATGAGGTATATTTTCTCGTTTCGGGCATACCTATGAAGTTGAAGTGATTCTCACAAGTTATCAGGAGGGAGAGAATTGGTAGGCGAAGCCCGCTGTCCCGCAAGCTGCGGCGAGATAGTCCAGGGGGCTATAGGCGGCCGCAATTTTCTTATTACCTGCCCGATATCCCTGTACTCAACGGTCAGGGTAGAATTGATACGGGGCTCTGGCGAAAAAAAACATACTGCAAATTCTACCGACGGAGCGGGGGACTGGCAAAAAGCCCGCGAAGCTATAAGAAAGCTGTTGGATTATTTTGGTTTTCACGAACTCGATTTTGATATCCGCATCGTATCTCAAATACCGGTGGGGAAGGGGCTATCCTCCAGTACGGCGGATATCACCGCCGCGTGCCTTGCCGCTGCCAGAGCGCTGGCTAAATCTATATCGCCCGATCTGATTGCAGACATTGCTCTGTCCATAGAGCCGAGCGATGGAGTAATGTACAGAGGGTCTGTAATTTTCGACCACCTGCACGGAACCTGGAGGGAGAGCCTGGGAGAATTGCCCGATATGAACGTTTACATAATCGATCCGGAAGAAGTAGTGGATACTGAGTCGTTTAACAGCCGGCGGGATTTGGAAGAATTGAACAGGAAAAAAGAAAATATGGTGGAAGAGGCTTTATACATGACTCGAGAGGCTTTTAGAAAAAAGGATATCGGGCTGTTGGGAAGGGCTATGATAAAAAGCGCTATAGCTCACCAGGAGATCCTTTACAAGCCTCATCTGGAGCATATCATAAACTTGAGTCTGAAGTGCGGGGCCGTCGGCGTTAATGTAGCCCACAGCGGGTCGGCGGTAGGAGTATTTTTCGAAAAGGGTCGTACTCCAGAAAGCAGTTTTTTTGAAGGCTTGAGGCGAATCATGGTCGGCTTCGGAAAAGAATACAGGGTTATAAAAACCGCTATTGACAACTCCGGGCCGCGGATTTTATGAAACTGGGGGGTGAAAAAGTGGAAAAGAGAAGCCATGGCGGCAATGTTTATGAGGTGAGTAAAAAGTTTAAATTGGATCTACGGGAGATACTGGACTTCAGTGCCAACATCAATCCCCTCGGTTTTCCTAATTCAGTAAGGCAAATTATATGGGAAAAAATTGATGAAATAGTCCATTATCCCGACCCGGGGCAGGTAGAGCTCAGAGAAGCCGCCGCCATTTATTACGGTGTAGAACCCGAAAACATCCTTCCCGGTAACGGTTCCGTGGAATTGATAAATCTAACCCTGGAAGCCCTGAGACCGTCAAAGGTGATTATTCCATCGCCGACGTTTACAGAATACGCGTTTGCATCCCGAAACAGGCGGATAGAAACCGAACTGGTGGATATGACAAAAAATGATTTTTGCTGGGACTATGATTTTATCGAATCTATAAAAGACAGGATATGCCCCGGCGCGCTGGTGATAGTATGCAACCCCAACAACCCTACCGGTTACCTTGTCGTAAAAGATGTTATAAAACCCCTTATTGAGGAAACGGAAAGAGCAAAGGCCTTCTTGCTCCTGGACGAAGCCTTTATGGACTTCGTAGGGGAAAGCCAGAGCCTTTGCGCTGAAGTTGTGAGCCGTTCGAATGTCATCGTGCTCAGGTCCCTGACAAAGTTTTTTGCGCTGCCGGGCCTGAGGATAGGTTTTGCCATAGGCAATGAGGAATTAATTAAGAAAATAGAAAAACTTAAAGACCCGTGGAACGTAAATACTTTTGCCGGAGCTGTGGGGTCCGAGGTATTAAAGGATAAGGCCTACATAGAAAAAACAAGAGAATATATTTCCCGGGAAAGGGAATTTCTGTGGGATGGTTTAAGGCAGTTTTCCTGTTTTACCCCCTTTAGATCCTCGGCCAATTTCATCCTTGTAAAAATAACGGCTGAATTCGGAGCCGGATTTCTGGCACGAGAGCTGCTAAGAAGGGGTATCGCGATCAGGGAATGCGGCGATTTTGCGTTCCTGGACGATTCTTACTTTAGAGTGGCCGTAAAGGACCGGAGGGCAAACGAAATCCTGCTGGAAGCACTAAGACAAGCAACCAAAGAAATCGGGTTAGAGTAGAGGACGGATTATCATGGATAAATACCACACGGCTATAATTATACTTTGTGCCTTCGTCCTGGACCTGCTCCTGGGTGATCCCCGGCGGCCGACGCATCCCGTCGTGCTTACGGGAAAACTTATTGCCTATTTGGAAAAGATCCTTTACGGCGCTTTTAAAACCCCGGCGGGCTTAAAGGCAGCGGGAGTTATCCTATGGCTGATCACTGTACCTACTGTATATATTTCCTCTTACGCGATAATAGCTTTGTCTTATAAATTAAATTACTGGCTGGGATTTTTCTGCTCCACATGGCTCATATACACATCGCTGGCGACAAAAAATCTGGCGGATGAAGCTTTTGCAATACTGGCAAAATTGCGGTCGGGGGATCTACAAGAAGCCAGAGCGCGACTCGGAGGCATAGTCGGCAGGGATACCCAAGATCTCCCTGTGGAAGAGATATGCAGAGCTACCGTCGAGACGGTTGCTGAAAACACCGTTGACGGAATCATTTCCCCTATATTTTACGCCTTTCTCGGTGGTGGGCCCCTGGCTTTAGCTTTTAAAGCCGCGAGTACCCTTGATTCAATGGTAGGATATAAAAACGAGAGGTATATTCACTTCGGGTGGTTCTCGGCCAGGATGGACGACCTTTTAAACTTCATTCCCGCAAGACTGGGGGGGCTTTTAATCCTCACCGCATCGTTGCTCCTTGGTCTCGATGCAAAAAGAGGGTTTAAGACGGTACTTTCTGACGCCGGAAATCATGAAAGCCCTAATGCGGGAATTCCCGAAGCGGCTGTAGCGGGTGCTCTGGGTATCCGCCTGGGAGGCTGGAACTCTTATTCCGGCAGTTTGCACTTCAGTCCTTATATGGGTCAGAAGTTGAGGGATATAAAGCCGGAAGACATAAAGGTTACGGTGGCGCTCAGTATAATCTCCGCTTTTCTGGCGCTGGTCACTGGCGAAATAATTATTTTGATATTAGCTTAAAAAGTTTTATTTGCGGTACAAACTTTTTTAACGGGGATTTTTAAAGGAAATGAATTAAGATTTTAGAAAAGGTGTGAAAGTTACTTATGGGATTATACGCTGCGTTTTTGTTTCTGACAAGAATACCGTTGCCTTATTTCGAATTGGATCAAAAACATATAGCCCGATCCCTGCCTTTTTTCCCGTTTGTTGGAGCTGTTATAGGTGTCCTCTTGGCGGGCGTTGATTTGATTCTAAAAAAGGCCGTTCCGGCTCCCGCGCTGGCTGCTTTGCTCGTAACCCTTGAAATGATAGTTACCGGCGGGTTGCACGTGGACGGTTTTGCGGATACTATGGACGGCCTTTTTTGCGGGAAGGAGAGGGAGAAAAAGCTTGAAGTGATGAAAGACAGCCGCCTGGGGGCCTACGGTGCGATTGGTGTGGTACTCCTCCTTTTACTAAAGTATTCGGCCATGCTTTCGATACTTCCGGAGTTTAGGACCAGGTTATTAATTATATTTCCGGTGATTTCAAGATGGATGATGACCTATAGCATCACCTTTTTTCCCTACCTTCGGGAAAAGGGGATCGGTAGAGTCTTCAATGAAGACAAATCATCAATGATGTTTTTTTTATCCACCTTATTCACTCTAACGATCGTTTTTATAGCAGCAGGAATTGAAGGTATAAAAATCGCGTTTTTAACTTTTGTTTCGGGCCTTTTATTTTCGCTATACATATTCAGGCAGCTTGGAGGAATGACCGGAGATACTTACGGCGCCGTCAACGAATTCTGTGAAATTGCAGCCCTCTACATTTATTTGATTTATTTTGGAAGACTATAAACTTGTGATGGGTATAGGAGTGCCTAAATACCGCCGGCTGGGAGTGGGCACTCCTGAAAGGGCGGAATACAAATAGCCCAGCCTCAAACCGCTGCATTTTTGCACAGTTTGGGTTAAAAGGATTGGCTTGGCCAGGATATTTCTGGTGAGACATGGTGAAACCCTCTGGAATAGAAATTTTTTGTACCAGGGACAGAAGGATATCCCTCTTAACGAAAAGGGGAGGCAGCAGGCAGCAAGGCTTTCACAGGTTTTAAAGCGGGAAACCTTCGATGCTGTGTATTCCAGCGACCTTGAAAGAGCTCTCGAGACTGCAAAAATCATCGCAGCACCTCACGGGCTTCCCGTAATTTCCACAAAGGATATGAGAGAGCTCAGTTTCGGGGAATGGGAAGGGCATTCATATCAGGAGCTTGAAGAAAAATACCCCGAAGAATTCCACCGGTGGCGGTGTAATCCGAGCGAAAACAGGCCACCGGGTGGTGAGAGCCTGAAGGACCTGGTGGAAAGGGTTTCAAGTTTTGTAAAGCTTGCAGCAAAAAATCATCCTGACGGCAATATTTTGATTGTTACCCACGCTGGCCCTATAAGGGTGATATTAACGGCCGTCCTCGGCCTGGATTTCAGGTATTTTTGGAAGTTTAAAATAAGCAATGGTTCCATTACCGTATTACATTACGACGGCAGCGGTGAATTGAATGATGACAATACTTTTATAGTGAAGGTAAACGAGACCCAGCATCTGGAATAAAAAAAACAGCCTGAAAGGCTGTTTCAGACTGTCGACAAAGTAACTGTCGACAGTCTTTTTTTGCAAAAGCTAGTACAAAAATCATCAGCTTTTTAGTAAAATTAAAGAAGATACAAATATATTGTGGGGCGATGAAATGTTAACGAAGAAAAATCGAGAAATAATAGAGCAGGTAGAATTAGTAAGCATCGATAGCTTAGTACCTCAAGACCATCTCCTTAGGGCAGTAGAAGAAAGCATCGACTTTAATTTCATTTATGATGAAGTAAAAGACCTATATAGCGAAAATACAGGAAGACCTAGTATTGACCCGGTAGTGTTAATTAAGCTACTCATGCTCCAAGCATTGTATGGAATCCGCTCCATGCGCCAAACCATCAAAGAAGTAGAAGTCAATGTAGCTTACCGTTGGTTTTTAGGCTATGGATTACAAGAAAAAATACCTCACTTTTCGACTTTTGGAAAAAACTATGAACGGCGGTTTAAGGAAAGTGATCTATTTGAAAAGATATTCGAGCGGGTGTTGATGGAAGCAATAGAATGCGGGTTTGTTAAAACAGATGCAGTATTTATCGATGCTACTCACATAAAAGCCAGTGCCAATAAGAATAAATATATCGAGAAAGTCGCTAAGCAACGGACTCAAAAATATAAGAAAGAACTTTTAAAAGAAATCAACGCCGAACGGGAAGCAAACGGTAAAAAGCCCTTTGAAGAAGATGATGATGACGATAACAACAAAGGAGAAAATAGCTCTAAAAAAGTCAGGGTAAGCACCACAGATCCTGAAAGTGGGATGTTTCAAAAAGGGGAAAAAGAGCGCTGCTTTGCCTACACAGCTTCTGTAGCCTGTGACCGGAACAACTTTGTCCTTGGTGTCAAAATAGCACCTGGAAATGTTCATGACAGCCAGGTATTCTTCGATTTATTTCAAGAAGTAAACGATAAATTTTCTAAAATAGAGGCGGTAGTGGTTGATGCAGGCTACAAAACTCCCGGGATATGCAGAGAAATCATTGAGGCAGGAGCGCTTCCCGTTATGCCCTACAAGAGGCCGATGACCAAAGATGGCTACTTTAAAAAACGCGAATACGTCTATGACGAATATTATGATTGCTACATTTGCCCCAATAACCAGGTATTAGAATACAGTACCACCAACCGGGCGGGATACCGGGAATATAAGAGCAATCCCCGAGTATGCTGTGAATGTCCCATGCGCTTGCAGTGCACCCAAAGTAAAAATTACACAAAAATCATAACTCGGCATATATGGGAGCATTACGTGGAAAAAGCGGAAGATATAAGACACACCCAATGGGGTAAAGAACTATACAAAATGCGCGGCCAGACCATCGAGCGGGTATTTGCCGATGCGAAGGAAAAGCATGGCATGCGCTATACAAATCTACGAGGCTTGAGGAAAGTCGGACATTACCTCACGCTTCTTTTCGCATGCATGAATTTAAAAAAGCTGGCTTTATGGAAGAAAAGACGGGGAACGTTTCCGCCAACAGTCCCCGCTTTACATTCGTTTTTCTTAAAAATTTTCTTCGCCTTCAACAAAAAGCCGCTTTTAGGATGCATAACCTAAAAGCGGCTTTGTCTACAAGCTGAAACAGCCTGAAAGGCTGTTTTTTTTTAAACCGATTGTACTTCCTTTACACCGGGCACCTCTTCTTTTAGTACCTGTTCGATTCCGTTTTTGAGGGTCAATGTTGAGAATGGGCATCCAAAACAGCTACCCGTCAGTCTCACCTTGACAATGCCCTTTTCTTCGTCGACATCTACCAGCTCCACATCGCCACCGTCGGCCTGAAGCGATGGACGGATCTTGTTTAATACCTCTTGTACCTTTTCTTTCAAGATACCGCACTTCCTTTCCAGAAGAATATATTTGAAGTTGATTTAATTATATCAGAATTAATCTTCGTTATCAATTTGAACGATAGAATAAACTCAATCCATTGACTTTCCGAACCGTTATATGTTATAGTCTCTATTAATTTAAAATAATAAATCTTCAGGGGGTATGCTCCTTGAAATCGACGTCGAAATACTTGCGAGAGGACCTTTTGAAACTATCGCCATACAAACCTGCTAAAGAACCGTGCCAGATAAAACTCAATTCCAATGAAAGTCCTTACGATCTACCCGAAGACTTGAAGATGCGCATCTGGGAGAGAGTAAAGAAAGAAAGTTTTAATTGTTATTATGACCCCAGCTGCGATGAGGTGAGACAGGCATTAGCCGGATATCTGGGGATTGAGCCCGACAAGATTTTTGTCGGAAGTGGTGCCGACGAGATAATATACGACATTGTTTTGGCTTTTGCCGGGCCTGGCAGAGAGGTTATAATACCGGTTCCCGCCTTCCCGAGCTATGAGACTTTTTCGATCATATCCGGTGCCCGCGTTATTAATATTCCTCTCCTGCTAGAAAAGTATGCGACAGGTTGGAAGTGGAGCCTGGATGTATTAAAGATAAAAAAATACTTTAAAAAAGATACACCTCAGGTGATGTTTATCTGTTACCCCAACAACCCCACAGGAGATTATTTCGAAGAGGAAGATATTATTGAATTGATCGATGGCTTCAACGGAATAGTTGCGATCGATGAAGCGTACTATGAATTTGGAGGTAGGACCTTTATAAACAGGCTTTCCGATTACCCCAATCTGGTTATAATCAGGACCTTTTCCAAGGTATTCTCTCTGGCCGGCTTGAGAATCGGTTATGCCGTAGCCAATGAAGCGCTGATAGAAGAATTTTATAAAGTCAAGCCCCCTTACAACGTGAGCCTATTTTCCCAGATAGCTGCAGTGGAAGTTTTAAAGAACATGGACTGGGTAGAGAAAGTCAGGCGAAAAATAATAAGCGCGAGGGAAAATTTGAAGACCAAGCTTGAAGGTATCCCAGGGATAACCGTATACCCGAGCAGTGCAAATTTTTTCCTGTGCAGGTTTGAAATCTCCAGGGATTACGTTTATCAAAAACTTTTGGAGAAAGGTATACTCACGAAAAAACCGGAAGGAGAAGGTGTGGAGAATACACTCCGCTTCAGCGTCGGTACCCCGAAGCAAAACGAAGTGCTGATCAGGTCGCTAAAGGAAATTCTGAAAGGATCCTAGAGCTTCCCGATAGTGTCTTGCTTCCAGCATACTGAATCCATATCTACAATACCACCCCGATTATGTATATTAATGAAAATATTGTTTATACTCTATAATAAAGTATTTGAATCGGAATTGGAGGGTTCAGGTATGTCCCGACGCAAAAATCAGGCAAATTCCGAACCTGAAAAGGAACTCGAGAAATTAAAGGAAGAAGTTGCAAAGGAACTGCATCTCGACGACGACATAAGGGAACGCGGATGGGAAAACTTGACCACACGGGAAGCGGGTAAAATAGGCGGGCATATGGTGAAAAAGATGATAAATCTTGCTAAGAGGGAAATTGACAGGGAAGACGGGAAAATAGATATTGAAGATAAAAACGATGAGTCTGGAAATAGATGAACTAGATATTTAAAGAAATAAGGCGATAATTTGTGCATATACTGCATAAACGCTTATAATAGAAGTTCATTATTTTTGACATCGGCTAAATTATCATGTATACTATGAATTGTCGCAAGGGCGGATAGCTCAGCTGGGAGAGCACGTGCCTTACAAGCACGGGGTCACAGGTTCGAGCCCTGTTTCGCCCACCAAAAAAATATGCGGCCCAGTAGTTCAGTTGGTTAGAACGCCAGCCTGTCACGCTGGAGGCCGAGGGTTCAAGTCCCTTCTGGGTCGCCATATTTTACCAGCCTTGGTAGCTCAGTTGGTAGAGCAGAGGACTGAAAATCCTCGTGTCGGTGGTTCGATTCCGCCCCAAGGCACCAGATATGTGCGGAAGTGGCTCAGGGGTAGAGCATCGCCTTGCCAAGGCGAGGGTCGCGGGTTCAAATCCCGTCTTCCGCTCCATTTTTTATTTAAATGGCGGCATAGCCAAGTGGTAAGGCAGAGGTCTGCAAAACCTTCATCCCCAGTTCGAATCTGGGTGCCGCCTCCAATTAAATAGCCTCCAATTAAATAAAAGAGCCGGGATGGCGGAACTGGCAGACGCACAGGACTTAAAATCCTGCGGGTAGCAATACCCATACCGGTTCGATTCCGGTTCCCGGCACCATCGAAAATCATAAAATTTTCAATAGAAGATGACGATGAACCGTCATCTTTATTATTTTGCTCTTTTTCACTCCTTTCGGTTTTGAGCAATTTTAAGCGTTTTATATACCGTCCTGTGGGATCCTGCCAGAAATAAATGTATAATTCACCTGTATCGGGGTTAAGTCGTAATTGACGTATAAAATTTACTGCCATTCTTTTTTCTCTATTAGAGGCCGTATAGGACGTTAAAACCGATTCTAAATTATGCAACCTCTCAAGTATTGTAGCTTCATCAATTCTTTTTGCCTCCGGTGATTCTTTCTACATTTTTTGTAATTCCTCCTCTAGAGACAGTTTTTTTTTAAGCTGATCTAAAAGTATAGGGATAATTGGTGCCCAAATGGTGCCCAAAAAGTTTATTTTTAAAGTATGGTATTAATTAGAACGGATGTTTTTGGTAATGAAAGCCTTAATTTTCATGATATATACGGAATACACTACATTAAAAAATATTATTATCAGGCTCTCATAATGCGCAGGTCAGGTTCAAATTCCACTATTAGCTTCAGAGAACAAAAGGTTTCCGGAATTTTCTCGGAAGCCTTTTTATTTAGTTCCCGTTCTTCCATAAATACTCCAGGGATACCCACCCTTTGCAATGTCTTTTTCACTTTAATTAAGTAGTGTGAACGAAACTGTGACTTATCATAATTTTAGAAAATATATACTTAACAAAAATATACATAATGATATAATTTTTACAGGAATGGAAAAATTTAATATACTATTTGGGGAGGGAATCCATATAAAATAGAATGCTAAAACCCTCTTTTTCTGAGGGTTTCAGCAACTTATTAAATTAAGAAAGGAGAGATGGTAAATGAAAAGAAAAATCTTATCACTACTCATGATCGTGGCAATGTTATTGATAAATGTAACTGCTCTGGCTGCTGAAAATGATCGTGTTCCGCTCACGGCTGAGGTGATATCTCCGGAATTCCCTGATGCCTATATCATGGTAGAAAAGGTCGCGGCAAAAGATATTGAGGTTACGATTGATGGAAATGATATTAACGTTAGAGGTACTACAAAGGAAGCGCAAGATTTTGTGCGTAAGTATATTGCCAATAATACTGAATTGAAGAAAAAGCTTGCTTCGAATAAAGGAAAACTCGTTGGTATAGTATCAGCCACAGCTTTCGTTGAAGAGACGTACGAGATAGTAGACGACAAGGTTGTCGTTACAAACAGCAGGCTCCTTTCAAAAAACGAAGTAGATGTTATCGGCATTGAAAACTTCAAGCCATTGGAGACACCAATGGTACCGCAGGCCACTTTTACTCCCAAAACCAGTCAGAGGGGCACTTTGACAATTACATTCGAATGCTTCGATCTCTCGTATGGTAGCACTGCCCACTATGAGCTCTTTGGTGATGCACATTGGGATGGATTCTACTTCTTCTACGATCCTAAGAATAATCCCGCCATTGGTGAGGATTTCTTCGGCTTCGCATGGGGAGGCGACTTTGATTATGACGATACAGATATATCCGCTACTGCTTGGTGGGATAACGGCCAGCGCCAGACTGTATACCTAGCTAATGCCGAACCTAATGCAGGTATCGTGTGGTCATTTGAGGAGTACCTGTATGTGCCTAACCTTTTTACATTGTATGTAGAAGATGTATATATACATACTTCCATCATTAAGAATAAAAAGACTGGCGACGGCAACACGACCGCGGCAATTCTCAAATATATTCACACATATCAAGACGTTACCGGCACCATTGATATTAGCGCTGGCCCTGACGGTGTAGGTGCAGGCTTCACCCTTAGTGGGACTCCTAATCAATGGAGCCTCGTTGCTACTATAAGCGGTCTTTACTACTAAAACGTTTTAATGTAATAAGTTTGCCATTTGTTTGGCAAGCAACCGTAATGATTACAGTGGCTTGCTACTTACGAAATTTAGTAACCTACAGCCTCCGAAAAATATATAATAGAAGGAGGTAATTAATAGAGGGAGGTAATGATTTGAAAAAGGGCACATTAATTTTAGTCATCGCAATCGTATGCGTTTTTGCTATTAGTATTATTTCTATATTTATAGTTAGAAATAATAATCTTTCACCATATGATTTCTTAGTGAAAAAATTGGAATATGAACATGGTAAACCAACTGAAATGCTTTATCAAGCAAATATAGATGAAGGGGAATATCTTATTTTCTATAAAGATCAAAGAGGAATTGTTGCCTGTGCCATTATTAAAAAAAAGCTTTTCTCATATAGTTTATTGACAATCAGTTCGGGAATATGGCCGACAAACAGTGAAAATCCTGCCAATTTTAGATTCACCTCATACAAGTACAATAAAGGTAGGGCATGGATAAGTTGGGGTATCATCAGAAATAGCTCTGTCGCCAAAGTACTATTTGACGGTCAGGAGGCGACGATTGTAGAAGCTAAAGGTCTGCGGATTTGTTATATTACAGGCAAAGGAGAGCCTGATGACTTGGTTTGGGAACTCCTTGATGGGCAAGGTCAAACTATCAAAAGCTACGGCAAGTAACTCCATTAGCATTCGCAATGCGCAGGTCGTGGGTTCGAATTTCACTATCAACAGAGAACATATAATGTATCAGGAAATGAATCGAGGATCATAAAAACTCCACACAAATGGCGAA
The DNA here is from genome assembly GCF_000144645.1 of Thermosediminibacter oceani DSM 16646. Lineage (NCBI taxonomy): Bacteria > Bacillati > Bacillota > Clostridia > Thermosediminibacterales > Thermosediminibacteraceae > Thermosediminibacter > Thermosediminibacter oceani. The sequence continues at coordinate 1,379,136 of NC_014377.1, read as the reverse complement.
AAAAGCCATTAAAGGGAGGTTTATCTTTACTAATTGTTGTTCACTTCGGTTCATTGGTCAATATTTTTTACTTTAACCTCTTGCATAAAACGAGGATAGATGCTATAATAACATCTGCAAGTTAAATTTTTGAACTTATGAGACAATCTTATAGCTTCGGGACGATTCCGGTTCCCGGCACCAGGTAGTGGGCGCTTAGCTCAGTGGGAGAGCGCTTCCTTGACGCGGAAGAGGTCGTAAGTTCAATCCTTACAGCGCCCACCATTTTTATGCCTGAAAAAAGGCTCTTTTTTTATGCCAGAATTTAGGTCAGCTCCCTTCTTTTTGTTGTATAAGGGTTCGTGGCAGGGACATATAATATTTATAAGTTAGTAAGGGAGTGACCTCAATGCGTTTTATAACCATTGGAGTTATAGAACCGATCGACGGTTTTGAACATAGATTGCGCGCGGAATTTGAGACTCTAAAGGAAAAGGGAATGGAGGCGATTCTGCGCAGGGAAAAGGTAGGAACTTCGATTTTTTATCACTGCGCAATAGAAGATGATTTATTTACTTATATCGCCGAAATGCTGGCAGACCTAGTAATCGACTTTTGGGAGCCCAAGCTTTTAAAAAGAATTATCAGGAAATATTTTTATTTTGATAAGAACGAACAAACAGCGATTTTTAATTTTGCCAGGAGGATATTAAATTTTTCTTATGGCAAGGATAAAAGCTCGCAAAATCTCTCAAAACGAAAGACGATTGTGATACATAAAATTCTGGATCACTTGAATAACTGCAACACGATAATTCTGGACGGATTTATAAATTTCAGGTTAAAAGAGTACATCGAGCATCTAGAAGAAGTCGTCGACAAGGCCATCGACGAGTACCTGATGGAAAAAGAATACCGGGAATTTATAAATTTACTCAGGTTTTTTGTGGACCTTCATGAGCCAAAAGAAGAATTGGTGCATATTCTGGTCAAAAACGGTCAATTTCTCCTACTGGATAGAGATATGAAGCCAGTGGACAAAGATAAAGGTATAGACACCATAGCAAAGGAAAACCCCGATCTTAGCCTTGACGATATCGCATTGAGCATCCTTATTAATCTGGCCCCCCGAAAGATCATAATTCACGGTTATACCGGCCTGGAAAAAAGTGAAGTTATAAGTATAATTTATAACATTTTTGAGGGCCGGGTTTATTTTTGCAATAACTGCGAAATCTGCCTGGCTTCGAAACCAAAGCAAAAGTGAAATTTTGAGCCCTACGGGCTCTCAGACTGTCGACAAAGTAACTGTCGACAGTCTTTTTTTGCAAAAGGTAGTACAAAAATCATCAGCTTTTTAGTAAAATTAAAGAAGATACAAAAATATTGTGGGGCGATGAAATGTTAACGAAGAAAAATAGAGAAATAATAAAGCAAGTAGAATTAGTAAGCATCGATAGCCTGGTGCCTCAAGACCATCTCCTTAGAGCTGTAGAAGAAAGCATCGACTTTAGTTTCATATATGAAGAAGTAAAAGACCTATATAGCGAAAATACAGGAAGACCTAGTATTGACCCGGTAGTGTTAATTAAGCTACTCATGCTCCAAGCATTGTATGGAATCCGCTCCATGCGCCAAACCATCAGAGAAGTAGAAGTCAATGTAGCTTACCGTTGGTTTTTAGGCTATGGATGTTTATTGCATAATTAAAATGGACAGAGTTGCAAAATAAAATCCCCACTTTTGCAACTCAAAAATCCCCAAATTTGCAAAGGTCATTGCAGGCACCCCTAAAAACCTTTACCCTTGTAGTTAGGGAAATCTTAACTGCAAGGGAGGATTGGAGGATGCTCACAATGACCCATATTGATAATATCAGAAAAGCGTTCTTTATGAAAGGGCAAAATATCAGCGAGATAGCCCGGGAATTCCAAAAAGACCGAAAAACTATACGCAAGTATATTTATCAAGAAGACTGGAACACCAGGGTTAAAGTTGAAGAAGTTAAACATACCTTCCCAAAACTCGACCCTTTCAAGGCGGATATAGATCAGTGGCTTGAAGAAGATAAAAAAGCTCGCAAAAAGCAGAGGCATACCGCCAAAAGGATTTATGACAGGCTCTGTGAAAAATACCAAGATAAGTTTAACTGTTCTTACCGCACCGTAGCAGGCTACGTAGCCATGAGAAAAAAAGAATTGTACCAGGACAACTCATGTCGTCTGCCGCTGGAACATATCCCGGGTGAAGCGCAGGTGGATTTCGGTGAGGCAGACTTTTACGAAAACGGGACGCTGCATCACGGATTTTATCTGAACCTGTCGTTTCCCTACAGTAACGTAGGATATACCCAGCTTTTCAAGGGAGAAAACCAGGAATGCCTGTTTCAGGGACTTAAGGACATATTTGAACACTTGGGGGGAGTACCCCGTAAGCTATGGTTTGATAACGCCAGCACTATCGTGAAACTCTCGAAAAATGGAGAGCGCAAACTAACCGACGCCTTCCTGAGGTTCAAGCAGCACTATGGTTTTGAAGCGGTATTCTGTAACCCTGCTTCCGGCCATGAAAAGGGTAATGTGGAAAACAAGGTGGGATACCACCGGCGCAACTTCCTTGTCCCGGTCCCCAGGTTTGAAAAGCTGGAGGATTTTAACCGCGAACTTTTACGATTGTGCGACCGGGACATGCACCGCGAACACTACCGGAAGGAGGCATCCATAGCCGAACTTTTTAATGAAGACCGTAAGGCTCTGCTTGAGCTGCCTACCGTTCCTTACGAGGTAGCCGGTTACATAACAGTCAAAACCAACGCCTACGCCAAATTCAGCTTGAACGGTGGAAAGCACCTATACTCTACCGCCCCCAAATACGCCAACAGCCGGGTGCTTGTAAAGATAACAGCCCATGAGGTCATACCGCTGGATGAGAGCCACCGGGAAATCGTGCGCCACCGGCGGCTTTACGGGGACAACAAGCAAGAAAGCATGGACTGGCTGCCATATCTTACCCAGCTTTCCCGCTGTCCGGGAGCCCTTAAGTATTCGGGAATATACAGCATGCTGCCGGACCCACTCCGGGAATACCTCGACGGCTTAAGCAAAAGTGAGCGCGGCAAAGCGCTCAAGGCTTTGGCTGTGCTTTGTACCAAAAGCAGTTTTGAACAGGCTGTGAACGCTGTAGCCGAGGCTCTCCTTTACGGAGTGCAGGATTTAGACAGCCTCGTAGCCATCCATAACAGGATAACGGGTATAACCCCGCAGTTGGAGCCGGTAAAGATTCCGGAAGGGGTTCCTGAACTCACTGCATTCCGCTTCAATGCAGAAGACTATGACAAAGCCTTTCTGAAAGGCGGTGCCAATTTATGCTGAAGGACGAAATCGCCGCCTGCTGTAAAGCATTAAAACTCAGCCGCAATCTAGTGGAAAACTGCGACAAGATCGAGGCTCAAAGCCATGAAGAATACCTGCTGAAGCTGCTAAGATTAGAACTGGAGCACAGAGACGCAAGCCGAAAGGACAGGCTTTTGAAAAATGCGGGCTTTTACACGATAAAGACCTTTGCCGGCTACATATTCGATGAAATCAAACTCCCGCAGGGGCTTACACCGCAGGACCTAAAAGATTGCAAATTTCTCGAAGAAAAGAAAAACCTGATCCTTTACGGCAACGTGGGAACCGGCAAAACCCATCTTGCCACCGCCATCGGTGTGGAGGCCTGTAAAAAAGGCTACAACGTAAAGTTTTTCCGCACTGCAGCGCTGGTAAACCGGCTGGTGGAAGCCCGGAAGGGAGGTGAACTTTCCGGGTTACTGAAACAGCTTTCCAAACCAGATCTTCTGATCTGCGACGAATGGGGCTATGTTCCTTTGGACCGCGAAGGAGCGCAGCTACTTTTCAGGTGATTTCGGACTGCTATGAACGTCGCAGTGTAGTAATTACCACTAACCTGGAATTCAGCCGCTGGGCGAGCATTTTCTACGATGAGCAGATGACAGCAGCAATGATTGACCGGCTAATACACCACAGTTACCTATTGATCTTTGATGGTCAAAGCTACCGGATGAGGCAATCACTCATGAGGCAATTAAGTTAACATAAAAATTCCCCACCGGTGCCTGGGGAAAAACCTTTGCAAAAATGGGGAATTTCCTCTTGCAAAAAACAGCTATGGATTACAAGAAAAAATACCTCACTTTTCAACTTTTGGAAAAAACTATGAACGGCGGTTTAAGGAAAGTGATCTATTTGAAAAGATATTCGAGCGGGTGTTGATGGAAGCAATAGAATGCGGGTTTGTTAAAACAGATGCAGTATTTATCGATGCTACTCACATAAAAGCCAGTGCCAATAAGAATAAATATATCGAGAAAGTCGCTAAGCAACGGACTCAAAAATATAAGGAAGAACTTTTAAAAGAAATCAACGCCGAACGGGAAGCAAACGGTAAAAAGCCCTTTGAAGAAGAAGATGATGATGACGATAACAACAAAGGAGAAAATAGCTCTAAAAAAGTCAGGGTAAGCACCACAGATCCTGAAAGTGGGATGTTTCAAAAAGGGGAAAAAGAGCGCTGCTTTGCCTACACAGCTTCTGTAGCCTGTGACCGGAACAACTTTGTCCTTGGTGTCAAAATAGCACCTGGAAATGTTCATGACAGCCAGGTATTCTCCGATTTATTTCAAGAAGTAAACGATAAATTTTCTAAAATAGAGGCGGTAGTGGTTGATGCAGGCTACAAAACCCCCGGGATATGCAGAGAAATCATTGAGGCAGGAGCGCTTCCCGTTATGCCCTACAAGAGGCCGATGACCAAAGATGGCTACTTTAAAAAACGCGAATACGTCTATGACGAATATTATGATTGTTACATATGCCCCAACAACCAAATATTAGAATACAGCACCACCAACCGGGCGGGATACCGGGAATATAGGAGCAACCCCCAAATATGCTGTAAATGTCCCATGCGCCTACAGTGCACCAAAAGTAAAAATTACACAAAAATCATAACTCGGCATATATGGGAGCATTACATAGAAATAGCGGAAGATATAAGACACACCCAATGGGGTAAAGAACTATACAAAATGCGCGGCCAGACCATCGAGCGGGTATTTGCCGATGCGAAGGAAAAGCATGGCATGCGCTATACAAATCTACGAGGCTTGAGGAAAGTTGGACATTACCTCACGCTTCTTTTCGCATGCATGAATTTAAAAAAGCTGGCTTTATGGAAGAAAAGACGGGGAACGTTTCCGCCAACAGTCCCCGCTTTACATTCGTTTTTCTTAAAAATTTTCTTCGCCTTCAACAAAAAGCCGCTTTTAGGTTATGCATCCTAAAAGCGGCTTTGTCTACAAGCTGTGAGCCCTACGGGCTCTTTTTTTACTGGCTATTTGACGGTATATATGTTATATTATTTTTCGAAACCAATTCTAAGGGAACAAAATGCGGGGTAGAAATGATGAATTACAACTACTTAATACTGCAGTTAATACTGATGCCTTTTATCGGAGCTTTTATAGGCTGGGAGACTAATGTGCTCGCAATTAAGCTCATATTCCGGCCATTAAAACCGGTGAGAATCCTCGGGTTTCAGATGCAGGGCCTTATTCCCAAGAGGAGAGCTGAGATTTCAAAAAATATAGGTGAAACCCTTGAAAAAGAAGTCCTGTCTTCCGACGACATAGTGGAGCGGTTGACCTCGGATAATATAAAGCGGCAGATACTAAGCAACCTTAAAAATATTGTGGAGGAAAAAGCTAATGAGAAACTGCCGGCTTTCATACCCCAGCCTTTAAGAACAGGAATAACGGCTTACTTGAAGGAAACCGTAGACCGTCACGGAGAAGATATCTTCGATGAATTGAAAGTAAACTTAGCAGCGAAGATCAGAGAAGAGGTAAAGCTCGGTCGGATGGTGGAGGAGAAAATCAATGCCCTCGACCTGGAGCAGTTGGAAAATCTGATAATAAAACTTTCCAGGAAAGAACTCAGACAGATCGAGATCCTCGGCGGAGTCATAGGATTTTTCATAGGGGTGGTGCAGGCGGTGTTCTCATACTATGTAAATTTTTTGAGGTAAAACTTGACTTTAACTTTTCATGAGTTTATAATAGATAAAAATCAAAAATATGCGGACGGTGAAGAGAAGAGTAGGCTTATGATTTCTCCCAGAGAGGGGCCGGTAGCTGGAAAAGCCCTGAGAATAGTAAGCTGAAGACCACCTCGGAGTCCTAAGACGGCATCTTTATGCCATAAAGAGTTTCAATTAGGGTGGAACCACGGGAGCAACCTCTCGTCCCTTTCGGGGCGAGAGGTTTTTCGATTTTGACCAATTAATCGGAAAGAGGGGGAAACGATGCAGGAAACGGTTAAAGTCGTGTTGAAAGGAAATGAGGAGAGGGTTTATCCTAAAGGGGTCACAGTGATGGATATAGCCCAAGACTTGGGGCCGAGGCTTGCGAAGGAGGCCCTCGTGGCTAAGGTTAACGGCGTTATCGTGGACCTGAACCATCGGATAGAAGAAGATTCAAGTGTTGAAATACTTACCTTTGAAGACGAAGAGGGAAAGGATGCGTTCAGACACAGTACATCTCACGTTATGGCCCAGGCCGTGAAGAGGCTTTTCCCGAATGTAAAGCTCGCTATCGGACCTTCTATTGAAGAGGGTTTTTACTACGATTTTGACAGAGATGAGAGTTTTACTCCGGAAGACCTGGAGAGAATCGAAAAGGAAATGGAGAAGATAGTAGCCGAAGACCAGCCCTTTATCCGGATGGAAGTATCTAGGGAAGAGGCCGTTAAAATATTAAAGGAGATGGGAGAACCGTACAAGGTCGAATTGGTTGAAAATCTGCCCGATGATGCTAAGATAAGTTTTTATAAAAACGGTGAATTCATCGACCTGTGTGCCGGTCCTCATATACCTTCCACGGGGAGAATAAAGGCCTTCAAGTTGACAAGCCTTGCGGGAGCCTACTGGAAGGGCGACTCGCGCAACAAGATGCTCCAGAGGATTTACGGCACATCGTTCCCCAAAAAATCCATGCTGGATGAGTACCTCAAGAAACTGGAAGAAGCTAAAAAGAGGGACCACAGAAAGCTCGGAAAGGAGCTAGGGCTCTTCAGCATGCACGAAGAAGGGCCGGGATTTCCGTTCTTCCATCCCAAGGGTATGGTGCTGTGGAACACGTTGATAGATTTCTGGAGAAAGGAGCACCAAAAGAGGGGATACCAGGAAATCAAAACACCCATCATATTAAACGAGGAGTTGTGGAAGCGCTCTGGGCACTGGGACCACTATAAGACCAATATGTACTTTACGCAGATTGACGGTGAAGGCTACGCCATAAAGCCCATGAATTGTCCCGGAGGTATACTGGTTTACAAGAGTGATGTTCACAGCTACAGGGAGCTCCCGCTGAAATTGGCGGAATTGGGTCTGGTTCACAGGCACGAACTTTCCGGCGTGCTGCACGGCCTCATGAGGGTAAGGAGCTTTACCCAGGATGATGCCCACATATATATGATGCCTTCGCAGATCGAACAAGAGATTTTAGAGGTAATAAATCTGGCCGACCATATATACAGAATCTTCGGTTTCGACTACCATGTGGAGCTGTCCACCAGACCCGAAAATTCCATGGGCCCCGATGAACTATGGGAAAGGGCTACTGCCGCCTTGAAGAACGCTCTGGACAAAAAAGGGCTTCCTTATAGGATAAATGAAGGTGATGGAGCTTTTTACGGGCCAAAAATAGACTTTCATTTAAAGGATAGCATAGGGCGTACCTGGCAGTGCGGTACGATACAGCTGGATTTCATGATGCCGGAGCGCTTCGACCTTACATACATCGGTCCGGATGGAGAAAAGCACAGGCCTGTGATGATTCACCGCACCATTTTCGGCAGTCTGGAACGCTTTATCGGAATACTTATAGAACACTACGCAGGAGCTTTTCCGGTATGGCTCGCACCGATTCAGGTCAAAGTGCTCCCCATAAGCGAAAAATTCATGGACTACGCCCGTAAGGTAACAGCTGAACTGGAGAACAGTGATATCAGGGTGGAACTGGACGAAAGAAACGAGAAGATCGGCTATAAGATCAGAGAAGCCCAATTGCAGAAGATACCTTACATGCTGATTGTGGGCGAGAAGGAAGCTGCCGAAGGCACGGTTTCGGTGAGGGTCCGCGAAAAGGGCGATGTGGGGATGAAGAGCTTGAAAGATTTCATCGAAGAGGTAACAACACGGATTAAAAATAAGGAATAAATACAAAATAATTGACATAGTTAAATACCGTGTGATATATTAAATAACGTGATATTAAAAACGAAATAAAGAGTACTTGAAAAGCAGAAGAATTCATCTTCTCACCTTATGGCGAAAGCCTATAAGGTCTCTATGGCAATTAGGGCAGGTGGATTCTTCCTGCCCTTTTATTTATTTATCTTTGGAGGTGAACAGTATTACCAAAGAAAAAGAACTGGAGGTCAATTACGAAATAAAGGCCCGGGAGGTTAGGGTTATCGACGTCGACGGGAAACAGCTGGGTATAATGCCGCTGAAAGAAGCCTTAAAGATCGCGCAGGAAAGACAGCTTGATCTGGTTAAGGTGGCTCCCCAGGCGAAACCGCCTGTCTGCAAGATAATGGACTACGGCAAGTACAAGTACGAGCAGAGCAAGAGGGAAAAAGAAGCCAGGAAGAATCAGAAGGTCATCAGCATAAAGGAAATCCGTATGAGCCCCAATATAGAGGAGCACGACTTCCAGGTCAGGGTTAAAAATGCCCTCAGGTTTCTAGATGACGGCAACAAGGTGAAGGTCACTATAAGATTCAGGGGTAGGGAGATCACTCACACACAGCTGGGGGAGGAAGTCCTCAAAAGGCTAGCGGATAGCGTCAAGGAAAAGGGTATAGTAGAAAAACCCCCGGTTATCGAGGGGAGAAACATGGTTATGATACTTTCTCCAAAACAAAATACGTCTAAGGAGTGAAGATACATGCCAAAAATAAAGACTCACAGGGGTGCTGCCAAGAGATTTGATCTTACGAAAAAGGGGAAAATTAAAAGAGCCAAGGCAAATAAAAGCCACCTTCTGGCTCACAAGTCCCAAAAGAGGAAGAGGCACTTGAGAAAACCTGCCTTTGTAAGCAAAGCCGACTACAAGCGCATCAAACAGCTCATTCCATACAAGTAAACTTTGGAGGGGATAGGATATGGCAAGAGTAAAAAAGGGTGTTACAGCGCGCAGAAGGCATAAAAAGATTTTAAAGCTCGCGAAAGGGTATTATGGGGCAAAAAGTAAGCGGTTTAAAATAGCCAATCAGGCGGTTTTAAAATCCCTGATGTATGCTTATGTGGGCCGTAAGCTGAAAAAGCGCGATTTCAGGAAGCTCTGGATTACGAGAATAAATGCAGCCGCCAGAGCCAACGGCCTGTCTTACAGCAAATTTATAAATGGCCTCAAAAAAGCGGGTGTCCAGATAAACCGTAAAATGTTAGCCGAAATGGCCATACACGATCAAGGTGGATTTACACAACTCGTAGAAATTGCTAAAGCTAACATAAAATAAAAAGCGGCTTCGGTCGCTTTTTAAACTTTTAGGAGGCGATCGAAAATCAAAGCGATCTCAGTTGGCCTTCGGTTGAAATTAAGACCCGCTCAAATACTCGTTCTGGGATTTGCTACGGTTATCCTTGTAGGTACCGTTCTACTTTCGCTGCCCGTGGCCTCTAGAAACGGTGAGACTGTGGGATTTTTAAACGCTCTTTTTACAGCTACATCAGCTGTGTGCGTGACCGGGCTCGTGGTGGTAGATACCTATACTCAGTATTCTCTGTTCGGACAAATCGTAATAATGCTTCTCATACAAATAGGCGGCCTGGGATTCATGACGATGACCACGTTAATATTTCTAATCCTGGGCAAGAGGATCACTTTGAGAGAGCGCTTGGTCATGCAGGAAGCGTTAAATCAGCTGACTCTCGCCGGGGTAGTGAAGCTAACCAGGTACATCATTTTTACAACCCTGATATTCGAGGCTGTTGGAGCCCTGCTCCTTTCTCTGCGTTTTTCTAGGATTTACGGAGTACCTAGGGGGATATATTACGGAATATTCCACGGGGTGTCGGCGTTTAACAACGCAGGATTTGACCTTATAGGGGACTTCAAAAGTCTTACTCCCTTTGTCGAGGATCCATTAGTAAATATCGTGATAATGGCCCTGATTATTTTTGGAGGTCTGGGGTTCTCGGTAATATACGACGTATTTACCACAAGAAATATTTACAAGCTGAGCCTTCATTCAAAAGTGGTACTAACCATGACGGGGCTTCTTCTGGTGGTAGGTTTTCTGGTTATATATGCCCTTGAGCACACAAACCCCAAGACCCTCGGTAGTCTTTCGCCGGCAGGAAAAATACTGGCAGCAGCTTTTCAGTCGGTAACACCAAGGACCGCAGGATTTAATACAATAAGTTTGTCTGATATGTCGCTGGCCGCCAAATACTTTACGATTTTCCTCATGTTCATCGGTGCTTCTCCGGGTTCTACAGGCGGCGGTGTAAAAACTTCCACTTTTGCTTTAGTTTTAATGATGATATATTCGGTAATTACATCTAAGGAAAATGTTGAAATATATAAAAGGCGCATTCCCATGGATAACCTGTTTAAGGCTGTCGTAATAATGTTAATAGCGCTTTTACTAGTCCTTACCGTTTCGTTTTTGCTCACGATTACAGAGAGGGCCGATTTTATGTCTATACTATTCGAAACTGTGTCGGCCTTTGGAACTGTAGGTTTAACCCTGGGGATCACACCGCACCTGAGCGATGCCGGGAAAGTGCTTATTATCTTAACTATGTTCAGCGGGAGGGTAGGTCCGCTCACGATCGCGCTGGCCCTGGCCAGCAAAAAGAAAACGGCTATAATGAAATATCCTGAAGAGAGAATATTGGTTGGCTAATAACAGGAGGCGACTGATTTGAAACAGTTTGTAGTAATAGGCTTGGGGAGATTCGGATCGAGTGTTGCGAGAACGCTTTACAAACTCGGCTATGATGTATTGGGGATAGACAGCAATGAGGAAATAGTACAGTCTCTGGCTGATAGTATCACGCATGCGGTCCAGGCCGATGCAACCGATGAGAATACGCTAAAAGCCCTCGGGATCAGAAACTTCGATGTCGGCATAGTTAGCATAGGCGACGATATTCAGGCTAGCATATTAATTACCCTGATTCTAAAGGAGATGGGATTGAAATACGTCGTGGCTAAAGCCCAGAACGATTTACACGGGAAGGTGCTGTATAAAATCGGAGCCGATCGGGTGGTATTCCCCGAGAGGGATATGGGTATACGGGTTGCTCATAATTTGGTTTCTTCCAATATATTGGACTATATAGAACTTTCTCCTGATTTTTCCATAGTGGAGATTAAAGTCCTGCCCGAATGGTACGATAAGACCCTGAGGGAATTAAATATGAGGGTAAAGCATGGATTGAACGTGATGGCCATCAAGCGCAATGAAGATGTTATCGTATCTCCCGGGGCCGAGGATTTTATAAAAAAGGGAGATATTCTGGTAGTGGTCGGCAAGAACAAGGATATAGAAAAGCTTGAAAGATACATTTAGCTGGTGATACTCTGATGAAAAAATTTGTGGTGATAGGCCTCAGCACATTCGGGATCAGTATAATAGCAACCCTGATGAAGCTGGGGTATGAGGTTCTGGCGGTTGATAAAGACGAAGACCGGGTGAAGGATTTATCAGAAATCATAAATAATGTCGTCATCGCCGATGCGACCAAGGAAGAGACCCTGAAGGCCCTCGGAATAAAAAATTACGACGCAGTAATAGTAAGTATCGGCCAAAACTTTCAGGCGAGCGTCTTAATCACCATGATGCTGAACGAGATGGGTGTAAAAAAGATAATCGTCAAGACCGACAACGAACTTTACAGCAGGGCTTTAAAAAAAGTCGGTGCCAACGTAGTCATCTTCCCCGAAGGCGATATGGGTTCCAGGATCGCAAAAAGCCTGCCGTATGATAATATACGGAATTTTGTAGAACTGGCCGAAAATGCCTGCCTTGCGGAAATCGGTGTTACCAGGGATATGAGAGGAAAGACCCTTAGAGAGCTGAATCTATCGCAGAGCTCCAGGATTAACGTCCTCGGTATAAAAAAGAACGGCTGGATTGAAATTATGCCTTCTCCCGACGAAGTTCTTTCGGAGGAAGATACGTTGTTAGTTCTGGGCCCCGGAGAGAATTTATGCATTCTGGGTGACCGAATATGATGCTTGAATTGCCTTCAAAAAGGCAAATTAAAATGATTCGGGCACTGGCCCAGCTTAAAAATTACAGGAAAAGGCACGGGCTTTTTTTGGTGGAAGGGCTCAGGGCAACGGAAGAAGCGTTGAATTCCGATTACTTGGTTGAATTTCTGGTGGTATCCGATGACTTTTTAGAGCGGCACAGAGAAAAAATAAAAGAATACGAAAATATAAAGGTCTATGAGGTGCCGCGAAAGGTATATGATACTCTGTCGGATACGGAAGCCCCACAGGGCATAATGGCTGTAGTCAGGATGAAAAACCATGAACTGACAAGCATTTATGAAGATAACTTCCTGATTGTGGCGTTGGATGGAATTAAGGATCCGGGCAATATAGGTACCATTATCCGGACGGCTGACGCTGCAGGTGCCAGCGGCATCCTGGCAGGCAAGGGCTGTGTCGATATATACAACCCCAAGGTAGTAAGGTCTACCATGGGTTCCATATTTCACCTGCCGGTCATTGAAGGAGTAGACCTTCCGGTAGTACTACACGAGTTATCCCAAAAAAGGGCGAAGATAGTGGTTACCCACCTCGGTGCAGAAAAAAGCTATTTTGACGCGGATTTAACAGGCCCTGTGGTGCTGGTGTTCGGCAGTGAAGCCGAGGGCGTTTCACCTGAAATCCTGAAAATCTCCACCGAAGTGGTGAAAATTCCCATGCCTGGAAAGGCGGAATCTCTCAATGTTGCAGTAGCCGGCGGAATCGTGCTGTTTGAAGCGGTGCGCCAAAGAAACCACCCCTTTCCCTTGTAAAACTAAAGCAGCTGTGTTATAATTATCGTAAACGAAGAGAAAGGGCGTGGTCTTGTGCTGACCGCCGACTTTTTTTGGAGTATTTTTGAAGCCACGGGTTCGGTAGTGGCTTACCTGATATATAGAAGGCTAATTCTGCAATAGAAAGGCTATGAAGGAGAGAGTAGGCAGGGGAACCTTTCAGGGAGAAAGAGCCGTAGACTGGAAGCTCTTTTAAGGTGAAGCTGCCCAAGTTCACTCTGGAGCCGGGAGGTTGAATCTAAGTAATCCTCTCCGGTTTTCCCCGTTAAAGGAAGAAGAGGGTTTATTGCGGATATAAACTGAAAAAGGGTGGTACCACGGGAGCGTGAGCTTTCGTCCCTGAGTGGGGGCGAAAGCTTTTTTAGTATATAATTATATTTCAGAGGAGGTAGAGGCGGTGAAGCAAGAACTTATAAATTTGCAGGAAGAAGCTCTTCGTGCTCTTGAAAGGGTAGGTAATCTGGAAGAGTTGAACGATTTGAAAATAAAATTCCTGGGCAAAAAAGGAAAGCTTACCGTTATCTTGAGGGGAATGGCAGACCTAAAACCTGAAGAAAGACCGGCGATAGGTAAACTGGCCAACGAAATAAAAGAGATGCTTGAAGAAAAATTCTCCCGAAAATCCCTTGAACTAAAAGAGGCCTTAAAGCAGGAACGGCTAATGAGAGAGACCATTGACGTAACGATCCCCTCGAAAGTGGCACTAGGGCATAAACATCCCCTTACCCTGGTATTGGACGAAATAAAAGAAATTTTCATGGGGCTGGGGTATGAGATAGTGGAAGGGCCGGAAATAGAGCTGGATTATTACAACTTTGAAGCCCTTAACATACCTAAAGACCACCCGGCCAGAGACATGCAGGATACCTTCTATATAACGGAAGATATTCTGCTGAGAACACACACATCGCCTGTACAGGTCAGGACTATGGAAAACAGAAAGCCCCCGATTAAAGTCATAGTCCCGGGTAGGGTTTACCGCTCCGACGAGGTTGATGCGACGCATTCGCCCGTCTTTCATCAGGTGGAAGGGCTTCTGGTCGGGAAAAACGTGACCATGGCCGACCTAAAGGGGACGTTGATAACCTTTGCCAAATTATTCTATGGCGAAGAGAGGATGGTGAGGTTCAGGCCCAGCTATTTTCCTTTTACAGAGCCCAGTGCCGAGATGGATATATCCTGCATAGCCTGCAATGGAAAAGGATGCAGGGTGTGCTCCTATACGGGTTGGCTGGAGATACTGGGTTGCGGGATGGTTCATCCCAATGTGTTGAAAAACGCGGGCTATGACCCGGAAGAATTGACGGGATTTGCCTTCGGAATGGGGATAGAGAGGATCGCCATGCTAAAATACGAAATTAACGATATGAGGTTGTTTTTCGAAAACGACCTGCGCTTTTTAGAACAGTTTTAGGTCAGGGAGGGAAGACCATGAAGGTATCTCTAAAATGGATGAGAGAATATGTAAATTACGACGGCAGGCCGGAGGAACTGGCGAGAAGGCTCACCATGTCGGGCTCAAATGCAGAAAGTATAGAATATCCGGGGCGTGACATAAAAAGCGTGGTGGTCGGCGAGATAATAAAAATCGGAAAGCACCCCGATTCCGATAAGTTGCTTGTCACAAAGGTTAATGTCGGGCATCGGGTGCTTCAGATAGTTACGGGAGCCCGGAACATCAAAGAAGGCGATAGGGTTGCGGTTGCCCTGCCGGGAGCAGTTATTGAAGGCGGCATAGAGATCAAAGTTCAAAGTATAAAAGGGCTGGAATCGCAGGGAATGCTATGTTCCGCGAAGGAACTGGGGCTTGATGACAGCGGATTGCCTGAAGACGTGAAAAACGGACTTTTGATCCTGCCCGAGGATGCGCCGGTAGGAAATGATATTAAGGATTACATAGGGCTGGAGGACGTCGTTATAGACTTTGAAATAACTCCCAACAGGCCCGATTGTTTGAGCATCGTCGGAATGGCAAGAGAAGCCGCCGCTACCTTCAATATTCCTTTAAATCCGCTTTCAATTAATCTGAAAGAAGAATCGGTCGAAAAGGTTCCAGACATAGTAAACGTGACGGTGGAAGCCGGGGACCTGTGCAAACGTTATATCGCGAGGATAATAAAAGATGTGAAAATAAAGCCCTCGCCTCTCTGGATGCAGAGGAGGTTGCAGGTATGCGGAATACGCCCGATAAACAACATCGTGGATATTACCAATTATGTGATGCTGGAACTGGGTCAGCCCCTTCACGCTTTTGACTATGACAAACTGGCGGGTTGTTCAATAATAGTGCGCAGGGGCAAAAAGGGCGAGACGATAACCACCCTGGACGGCAAGCTGAGGGAAATTTGCGAAGACACACTGGTAATAGCCGATAAAAAAGGCCCTGTAGCCTTAGCGGGGATTATGGGGGGAGCGGAAACCGAAGTTACGTCGGAAACCAGGACCGTACTCCTGGAATCAGCCAATTTCTGGGGGCCTAACATCCGGCGGACATCAAGAAAAATGGGCTTGAGGACCGAAGCATCCCAGCGCTTTGAGAAAGGTCTTGACCCGAATCTGGCAGCGGTAGCTGCTGAAAGAGCCTGCGAGCTGATTGAAAGGCTGGGGGCCGGTAGGGTATTGAAAGGGTGTGTCGACGTATATCCGGAACCCGTGCTTCCCAGAAAACTACCTCTGCGGGTTGACAGGATAAATGCCCTTTTGGGCACCGAGATTTCAAGACACCAAATGATCGACATACTGGAACGGCTGGGAATTAAATCTCTTGAAGAATCCGATCAAACCTTTGTCGTCATTCCGACGTTCCGCGCTGACATTACCCAGGAGGCGGATCTGGCGGAGGAAATCGCCAGAATTTACGGATACGACAACCTTCCTTCGACTCTGCCGGGTAGCATAGCTACCTGCGGTAAATTGAACCGCAATCAGAAACTTACGAACGAGATAAAGCAAACCTTGATGGGTTGCGGCTTTTCGGAGATTTACACCTATTCTTTTATAAGCCCTAGCGCTTTCGACGCTTTGAGAGCACCGGAAGACCATGAAGTCCGCAGGGCTGTCAAAATAATAAACCCTCTTGGCGAGGAGCACAGCATAATGAGAACCACACTGCTGCCCGGCATTCTGGAAGTGATAAAGCTTAATCTTAACCAGAAACGGGAAAGCATCAGGATTTTTGAATTAGGAACTGTCTACATTCCCAGGCAAATACCTTTAAAGGAATTGCCTGTTGAGAAGAAAAAGCTGGGTGTGGCTATATGCGATGAGAATTTGGATTTTTACTACCTGAAAGGTGTAATTGAAACTCTTTTGCTTAAATTAAAAATACGCGGAGCTGTTTTTTATCCCGGCGAGCATTTTTCCCTGCATCCGGGAAGGACTGCGACAATCTCCATCGACGGCGAAATCGCAGGTTTTATAGGAGAGGTTCACCCCGACGTAATGGAAAATTACGGTATGGAAGACAAGCGGGCTTATGTAGCGGAGCTGGATCTGGACCTTTTACTCGATAGATCCCAAACGGAGGTTAAATTCAAACCGTTGCCAAGATTCCCGGCAGCGGACAGGGATGTGGCTATAGTTGTAGAAGAAGGCGTAACCGCCGGTAGCATAATGGAAGCAATAAAGGAGGCCGGCGGAGAAGTGCTGGAAAATGTTGAGCTGTTTGACGTATACAGAGGAAATCAGATACCGGAAGGATATAAGAGCCTTGCTTTTTCTTTGACGTACAGGGCAAAGGACAGGACGCTGACTGATGAAGAAATAAACCGGTTGCACGGCAATATTACGGAATGCATCTTGAAGAAATTCAACGGCCGCCTGAGAGAGTAGAGTACGGGGAGGACAAACCGATGGAAAGGGAGTCCGATATAACAAGGGTAAAAGTTGAAATTAACGGGGAGAATTATTATATAAAAGGCGCTGCTTCGGAAGAGCATATTAAACAAATAGCAGCCTATGTGGACCAAAAAATGAGATCCCTTTCAAAAGCGAATCCGAGGTTGAACCGGATTAATCTGGCGGTCCTGACAGCCATCAACATCGCCGATGAATTTTTGAGGCTGAAAGCCGAGTACGACGAATTTCTAGAACTTCTGGAAGATGAAAAATCCTGAGAATCGAGGTTGTGGCGTTATGAAGAATTTCCTCGTATCGTATATATTTTCCGATATCGCCGATATGATGGAAATCAAGGGAGAAAACTTTTTTAAAATAAGAGCATACCGCAAAGCTTCTCAGGTAATTGCCAACCTGCCGGAAGATATAGAAGAAATCATGAAAACCTCATCCCTCGGCAGTATAGAAGGGATCGGGAAAGCGCTGGAGGGCAAGATAAAAGAAATTATCGAGACAGGTACATGCAGGCATTACGAAGAACTGAAAAAGGACATCCCCAGAGGCCTGGTTGAAATGCTCAAAATCCCCGGGCTTGGCGCTAAAAGGATTAAAACAATTTACGATGCTCTTAATATAACCACGATCGATGAGTTGGAACAAGCTGCAAAAAGTCATAAATTGAGGGGATTGCCGGGAATAGGCGTTAAGACGGAGCAGGCTATTTTAAAAGGAATACAAATGCTGAAGGGAAAGGCGGGCAAGATGCTTTTATCTACTGCCCTTTATCTGGCGGAGGAGATAAAGGATATGCTTAAGTTTCTGCCCGCCGTAGAAAAAGTGGAAGAGGCGGGTAGCCTTCGCAGGAGAAAGGAACTCATCGGCAATATCTATTTAGTTGTCTCATCGCAAAGTCCCGCCGAGGTCTTGGAAGGATTCCTGGATTATCCCAGGATAACCGAAGTCGTGGCCCGGGATACGGATAAAACAAGCGTAGTGCTGGATCTAGGGGTACAGGTGGATCTTCGGGTTGTCGAACCCCGATCTTTTTGGGCTGCCTTACATCATTATACCGGTAACGAGGATCATAACGTCAAACTGAAGGAGATCGCCCGAACAAGAGGTCTTGATATTAATGAAAACGGCGTTTTCAAAGAAAAAAACAATGAGGTCATCTATCCCGGGAACGAAGAGGAAGTCTACAAATTACTCGATATGCCATATATAATTCCCGAACTGAGAGAAGACAAAGGCGAGATAGAAGCTGCCATAGAGGACCGGCTACCCGATCCTGTAAAGTTGGCTGACATAAAAGGGGACCTTCACGTTCACAGCAATTGGAGCGACGGAATAAATTCGATAGAAGAAATTGCTATCAGAGCTAGGGAAATGGGGTACGAATACGTGGCCATAACGGATCACTCGAAATCTCTTAAAGTCGCCCGGGGCCTTGATGAGGAACGCTTGATGCGTCAGATAGAGCTTATAAAAAAGCTAAATGAAGAGATAACAGGCATAAGAATTCTAACGGGTATCGAGGTGGACATCTTAACAAACGAACTTTTAGATTTCGATGACGAAATACTGAAGGAACTGGATGTAGTAATTGCATCCGTTCACAGCGGCTTTAAACAGGACCGGGAAAAAATAACCCGCCGGATTGTAGCGGCTATGGAAAATCCCTTTGTGAATATAATTGCTCACCCAACCGGTAGAATACTCGGCAAGCGGGATTCCTATGACGTGGATATTGATGTGATTTTGAAGACGGCTGCCGAAACAAATACCATACTTGAGATCAATTCTACACCGGATCGATTGGATCTGAACGACCATTTGGCCATGAAGGCGAAAGAGATGGGAGTAAAAATGGTTATAAACACCGACACCCATGAGTTGGAAGGATTGAAAGACATAAGATACGGTATATGGGTTGCCCGGAGGGGTTGGCTCGAAAAGGGAGATGTAATAAATACCCTTCCGCTTTCCCAGCTGTTGGAGGTGCTGGACAAAAAGTGAAAAGACCGGAATTGTTGTCGCCGGCGGGTAATATGGAGGCACTACGGGCTGCAGTAGAGAATGGAGCCGATGCGGTATATCTGGGCGGCAAGGAATTTAACGCCAGAAGATCTGCCGCCAATTTTTCCAGAGAAGAACTGAAGGAGGCTACTTACTACACCCACCTAAAAGGCGTAAACCTCTACGTTACCGTCAATATATTGATATCCGACGAAGAGATGGAGAAAGCTGCGGATTTCGTAGATTTTCTTTACTCCATCGGTGTTGACGGAATAATAGTTCAGGACCTGGGCTTCGGAGCTTTTATAAAGAGAAATTTCCCGCATATGGAGGTTCACGGTAGCACCCAGATGACTATCCACAATGCGGAGAGTGTTAAAGCACTGGAAAATCTGAAATTTGATAGGGTCGTCCTTGCCCGGGAACTGTCTCTCGACGAAATCAGGCGTATAAAATCCAGCACTTCAATGAAGATCGAGACCTTCATCCACGGAGCTCTGTGCTTTTGCTACTCGGGACAATGCCTCATGAGCAGTTTCATAGGTTCGAGGAGCGGCAACAGGGGCCAGTGCGCCCAACCGTGCCGCTTACCTTATGCTTTAGTCGATGAAAAAGGAAACAAACTTACCGAAAAACTTCATCTGCTCAGTCCCAGGGATTTGAAATTGATAGACCACCTGCCACGGTTAATCGAAGCGGGCATTGATTCATTCAAGATAGAGGGCAGGTTGAAGAGACCGGAATACGTGGCTCTGGTCACCTCCGTTTACAGACAGGCCATGGACCGTTACCTCGAAGCCCCGGAACGTTACAATGTACCTCCTGAGGATGAGAGTAAACTTGCCAGGATTTTCAACAGAGATTTTACGACCGGATATTACTTTGGCAACCCCGGGGCCAAATTGATGAGTGTGGATTGCCCGCGAAATAAAGGTGTCTTCCTTGGAAAAGTTACAGGTTACGATAGGAAACGGGGTTTTGTAAAGATACTGCTGGAAGATCACTTGCACGTGGGGGATGGCGTGGACTTCAGGGGAAAAGAGGGATTCGGTTACGTCGTTACGGAATTTTTCGTAAACGGCCGGAAGAGGTCCCAGGCAGGGCCCGGGGAAATCGTGGAATTGAGGACCAGGGAGCCAATTCCCCGGGGCACCCCCATTTACAAGACATCGGATACCGCACTCCTCAGTGAAGTAAGAAAAACTTACACTGACCCCAAACTTGCAAGAAAAGTTCCGGTGGATGTAGAGGTGTCGCTGGAAATAGGTAAGCCCATGATGGTGAAAATGACCGACCCCGAAGGAAGTGAAGCTTTAGCGTATTCAGAAAAATTGGTGCAGCAGGCCGAAAAGCATCCTCTTGACGAACGCACTGTCAGGGGTCAGATAGACCGGTTGGGCAATACGATATTTTTCCTCAGGAACTTTACCGCCCGCATTGAAAAAGGTGCGATGCTGCCTTTCAGCTCGATGAACGATACCAGGCGTAAAGCAGTGGCGCAACTCGGACAACTGAGGCTCGCGAGACACATTAAGCCGCCGGTGGAAAAATCGTGGAGAGATTTTATAGAAGAAGTCTACCGGCATCCCGGAATCGGGAAGTCCTCAGCGCTCAAGTTGAGCGCCAGGGTTGATAACGTAGAATCCGCCCGCGCTGCTATTTTCTCCGGAGTAGACATAATTTATTTCGGCGGAGAAAATTTCTCGGAGACGAAAAAGCATTACAAAGAAGTGCGTCGTCTGGCTGATGGATGTGGATGCGAATTTTACCTGGCTCTTCCGCGGATAGTAGACAGAAAAACGATGGGGGAGTTTGAAAATTTACTGGACGAAACAAAATTGGTGCACGGGGAGGGTGTACTGGCCGGGAACCTCGGAGTCATAATCTCGGCCGTTAAAAGAGGTATAAAGGCGGTGGCCGATTTTTCGCTTAATACCTTCAACTCGGTGAGTCTCAAGGTCTTAAATGAACTGGGAGTATCAAGAGTAGTCCTTTCGCCGGAACTTTCGTTGAACCAGATCGGGCAGCTTGCAGCACCGCTACCGATTGAATGTCTTGTCCACGGTAGATTACCGTTAATGGTAAGCGAACATAATTTGATTAAAGCAAATATCGATTCAAATGAAAGAAAGGTCGGACTGAAAGACCGTATAGGGAAAGTGTTTCCGGTGGTGGTAGACGAGCGGGGGAGATCCCATATTTACAACTGTTATGAACTATGTATGATCAACCACCTGGAAGGAATACGGAATGCGGGCGTCAACGTAGGCCAGCTCTACCTGATAGGCAAAGAGGCCGGGGAGGTGGAGCGTCTTGTTAAAGCCTATAAAAACGCCCTGGTCGTCAAAGAAAAAATCGATGAGAAGACCCTGACCGGCGCCCATACTTACGGGCATTTCTTTCGAGGGGTCAAATAGAAGAGGGTGATCCTATGAACGAACGGGCTCAAAAAATTTTGGAGTTTGACAAGGTAAAACGGATATTGAGCCGATACGCCGTATCCGATGTAGCGAAAGGTCGCCTCCTGGAGTTGAAACCTGCCGCCGATGAACAGCTGATAAAGAGCATGCAGCGGGAGACCAGCGAGGGCGTCACTATCCTGAGGTCGGGGATTAATATACCCTTAAACGAACTGCCCGATATACGTACTTCTTTGAAAAGAGCAACCATGGGAGCTGTGCTCACGACCGGGGAACTGCTTTCAATAGCATCGGTTATGAAAACTTCCCGCCTTGTAAAGAATACCTGGTCTGAAAAGGGGATTGCGGAGTGCAGGATTATAGGCAGCATAATAGAGGAGATTCACATTTTTTCGTCCCTTGAAGATAAGATCCATAAAGCCATAATAAGCGAAAATGAAATAGCCGACGGGGCAAGCCCTAGATTGTCGGCCATAAGGAAAGAGAAAAGGATTCTGTTCCAGAGGGCGAAGGAAAAGCTGGAATTATATATAAGTTCGCCTCAGTATCAAAAATTTCTTCAGGAACCGATAATTACTATTAGGAACAGTAGGTATGTAATCCCCGTAAAGCAGGAATTCAGATCCAGTATTCCGGGAGTGATACACGACCAGTCGGCGAGCGGGGCCACGCTTTACCTGGAGCCCATGCCCGTCCTTCAGATCAACAACGAGCTGAGAAGGTTAGAAATTGAGGAACAAAAAGAAATGGAGCAGATATTAAGGGAGTTTTCAGAAAAGATCGCCGAAAACAGAGAATACCTGGAAGTGACCTTTGAGGGACTTGTCCGCCTGGATTTTATTCTGGCAAAGGCCAAATACAGCATGGATATTAAAGGGGTTGAGCCCGGCTTAAATTCGAGAGGTTATATTAATATAAGAAAGGGCAGACACCCTTTATTGAGAGGCGAAGTGGTCCCCATCGATATTTATCTGGGAGACGAGTTCACAGTGTTAGTTATAACCGGTCCTAATACCGGCGGAAAAACCGTCTCCCTGAAAACCGTAGGTCTTTTCGCCCTTATGGCGCAGGCCGGCCTGCACCTGCCCGCCGAAGAAGGCACTGAACTTTCCGTGTTCAATGAAGTATTTGCCGATATAGGGGATGAACAGAGCATAGAACAGTCTCTCAGCACTTTCTCATCCCACATGAAAAACATAAAGGACATTGTCGATAAAGCCGACTCGAGGAGCTTGGTGTTGCTGGATGAACTAGGCGCGGGCACCGATCCCACCGAAGGCGCAGCCCTCGCTATGGCCATATTGGATTACTTTTGCGAAAAGGGAACTCGGGTAGTGGCGACGACCCATTACAGTGAACTTAAAGCTTTTGCCTATTCCATGGAGAGAATGGAAAACGCCAGCGTGGAGTTCGATGTAGAAACGCTGAGTCCGACCTACAGGCTAACGATAGGCATTCCGGGTAAGAGCAACGCTTTTGAAATAGCTAAAAGGCTCGGATTAAAAAGAGAAATAATAGAACTTGCCAGAAGTTTCTTGAACAGAGAAAACATCCAGTTGGAGGACCTGCTCAAAGGCCTTGAACAGGAAAGAGAAAGGGCTAAACGGGAGAAAGAGGAAATTCAGGAACTAAAGAAGCAGTACATGATGAGGTTGAAGGAGCTGGAGGATGAAAAGGAAAAGTTAAGAAACCGGGAGGAAAAAATACTGGCAAAAGCCCGGGAAAAAGCAAGGAGTATTATCGAAAAGGTCAATAAAGAAGCTGAAAAGATATTGGAAAGGTTAAAAGAGGTAGAGGCTCAGGATACAAGGCAGGTTAGGGACCGAATTATCGAGGAGGTAAGAAGGCGGCTAAAGAAAGCGTCAGACGATTATTCCCCAAAGGAACCCTTAATAAAAAAAGCCGGTGCTAAAGTTGTAGCTGGTCCAATAAATCCTGGAGATAAAGTCCGGGTGGAAAGCTTAAATCAGGAAGGGTATATAGTGTCGGTTGACGAAAGGGAAAAAACGGCACAGGTACAGATAGGAATCATGAAGGTGAATTTACCGTTATCCAGCTTGGTGAAAATACAAGAGGAAGAGGATAAAGCCGATAGCGGTAACGTGAAGTATTCATCCTTAGCCATGGAGAAAACCAGAGAGATTTCAAGAGAAATAGACCTGAGGGGCCTTACTCTGGACGAGGCCTTGTTAAAAGTCGACAAATACCTAGACGATGCCAGCCTTGCCGGTTTGCCCAGTGTGGTGATCATACACGGCAAGGGAACGGGAATACTCCGCAAAGGCATACAGGACATGCTGAAAACTCGAAAAGACATAAAGTCTTTCAGGCCCGGTAACATGAATGAGGGAGGATTAGGGGTCACGGTGGTGGAATTCAGGTGATATATATAATAAGTGCATGTCTTGCAGGCTTTAATACCAGATACGACGGGAAAAATAGTTTTTCTGAGGTTTTTGAAGAGCTGGTGAGAAGGGGAAAAGCGATCCCGTTTTGCCCCGAGCAAGCTGGAGGTCTGCCCACACCCAGGGAGCCGTCTGAAATTATAGGCAAAGACGGTTTTGAAGTGATTGAAGGAAAGGCACGGGTCCTCACCCGTGATGGTAAGGATGTGACGGAACAATTTTTAAAAGGTGCCAGAGAAACCCTGAAACTTGCAAACATTACCGGTGCCGAAGCCGCCATATTAAAATCTAAAAGCCCATCCTGCGGTTGCAAAAAAATATATGACGGCAGTTTTCGCGGCGTGCTTAAAGACGGGCTGGGTGTGACCGCCGCCTACCTGAAGTCCCACGGGATCGAAGTAATAGACTCCGATGATTACCTGGAGCGGCATTGATAACAAAAAATTTATAGTAACGATAAAAGGGGAGCATTATGCGCTCCCCTTTTATTGTAAAAGCCGGTTTATTAAGTTTTCTACGTCACTTCTTCTGCGGTTGTTGTTTATGTTATCATCTTTATTTTGTTTTCGATCCTCATCCCGAGTCTGCCCTTGATCTTGATCTTGGTTTTGATCTTGGCCTTGATCTTGGTCTTGACTATTTCCTGGAGAATTATTGCCGCCGCCATTACCGTTGCCGGGGTTATTTTGGTCGACCGGTGGCACAATTACTCCTCCGGGAAGACCACCTTCATTAATGGATCCCGGGCCGTGAACATTACAGTATTCTGTAGGCGGCTGGTATTTTGCATCAAGCGGTATTTTGCCGCTTGCAGAAGCTTTATAGGGGGGGCGAACCAGGAAAACCTTACTCTGTACCTGGTCGGGAGGACAGTAAGGTGTCGCCAGCAGCCCTGTTGAGACATCAATTAATTTTTCCACGTGTACATCACAGAATTCGGTAGGTTCAGTGCCTTTTATAAAATATTCCCCTCTTATCCTTGGCCCTCTGGGGTCCCTATAACACAGTTCTGTTGGAATCTTACCCGAATCCTCGCATACAGCGATGGGACCCACTATGTTGCTGGGTTTCGGGAAGTTGACCCTGGGGAGATTTTTATGGGCGACGGTCATGATTTGCTTCCATATCAGTGCCGGCTGATAACCTCCCGCAACCCCTCTCATCGGTGCTGGTTCGTCATGTCCCATCCAGACGGCTGCGACCAGGTGAGGAGTATATCCCACAAACCAGACATCCTTATTGTCGGAAGTCGTACCGGTCTTACCGGCCACGGGAAACGGCAAACCGGCAAGTCTTGTTGCGGTTCCCTCGGTAATAACGCTTCGCATCATGTCCGTTACTATAAAGGCGACCTGGGGACTTACGGCCGCCCACCTGTCGGGATTATTTTCCAGGAGGGTTCTACCGTTTTTATCGACAACTTTTAATATGGCAGTCGGCTCCACGTAAGTGCCCTGATTTGCCAGCGTTCCGTAAGCCGATGCTAGTTCAAGGGGGGTGACGCCTTTTGTTAAGCCCCCTAAAGCTATAGAAAGTTGCCTGTCGTTTTTACGCCCCTCCAGCACCAGGCTTTTTATTCCCAATTTTTGGGCGTATTCTATTCCACGGTCGATGCCGATATCCTTCAGGACCTTGACTGCCACTACGTTGACGGAGTCGGCGATTGCTTCTCTTATAGTTGTAAGGCCGTTAAAATTATGGGTATAGTTTTGAGGCGACCAGGAGCCGTACGAAACCGGGGAATCGTCTACGACGGTAGCGGCTGTATAACCCATGTCTATGGCAGCTGTGTAGACTACTATCGGTTTGAAAGCTGATCCCGGCTGCCTGTAAGATTGAGAGGCCCTGTTCAGGCCGAGTCTTTTATAATGTTCTCGCCCTCCTACCAAAGCCTTTATATAGCCCGTATGCGGATCTATTACTACAGCAGCAGCCTGGGGTTGGGGAAGGCCGTTCTTGTCCTCCTTTGTATACGGGTAATTTTTCGGGTTGGCCAGGGCCTTCTCGGCCGCTTCCTGGATCTCCATATCAACGGTGGTGTAAATCTTCAATCCGCCGTTATATATTTTTTTGTAAGCTTCATCTTCGGTCATCCCGAGTTCCTTCTGAAAATACTGCGCTAGCTGGGTCACTACGTAATCCGTAAAATAAGGGGCTTTGTAATCGGCTTTTGCATTTTTAAGGCCGATAAGATTTATTTTTTCCTTCTTTGCATTTTCTGCTTCTTCTTTGGTGATGAATCCCATCTCGACCATAGCATTTAAAATGACGGCTTGTCTCTCTTTTGCCCTATCGAAATTGAGGTATGGCGAATAGAGTGAAGGGCCTTTCGTTATACCCGCCAGCATAGCGCTTTCCGCCAGGGTCAGGTCTTTCACACTTTTGCCGAAATAGGTTTGAGCAGCCGCTTCCACACCGTAAGCCGAATGGCCGAAATATATTTGATTGAGATAGAATTCGAGTATCTGGTCTTTAGTAAAATGGCGCTCTAACTGTATTGCCAGCCAGGCTTCCTGCGCCTTGCGTTTCAAGGTCTTTTCGTGGGTGAGGAAAGCGTTTTTTACCAGCTGCTGGGTTATAGTACTTGCTCCCCTGTGATACTCTCTGCGAATAATATCGGTCCACAGTGCACCTATAAGTGAACGAAAGTTGATACCTTTATGCTCGTAAAAGTACTGGTCTTCAATGGCTATGAAAGCTTGCTTTAGGTGTTCGGGAATTTCGCTTAAAGGGACGGGGATGCGGTTCTGCTCTCCATGAAGCTCTGCAATTACTTTGCCCTTTGTATCGTAAACAATTGAAGTTTCGCTGGGTTTTAATTTTTGAGGATCAAAAGGCGGGGTATCCTTTACGTAGTAAATGAACAACCCGAGTGCGACTCCGGAGGATGCGAGCACAAAAAATAATGCTAAAAATAACAAACTCCTATAAAGAGAGAGTTTTCTTTTTCCGGTATTATTACTCATAACTAACCTCCTTGATTTGCCATATATGTTACCCCTCGAACCGTTATGCAAAAATAATTATACCACAATATAAATCTTAATGGAAATACAAATGTTTGAACATATACTCAGACTGTGCTATAATTATGAAAATAAAAACATGCTGACGGAAGAGGGATAACATTGAGACCTGAAGAACAACTTGAAATCTTAAAACAAAATGCGGTTGAGATCATATTCGAAGAAGAATTGCTTAACAAATTAAAAAGGTCTTATGAAACCAAAAAACCTCTGAGGGTCAAACTTGGTTTAGACCCTACAGCGCCGGACGTTCACCTGGGCCACGCTGTTGTACTGAAAAAAATGCGCCAGTTTCAGGATCTGGGGCATGAGGTTATATTGCTGATCGGTGATTTTACCGGAATGATAGGAGATCCTACGGGTAAATCGGAAACCAGAAAACAGCTTTCCAGAGAAGAAATAATGGAAAACGCCAGGACCTACAAGGAACAGGTTTTTAAAATCCTCGATCCCGGTAAGACCAGAATAGCATTCAACAGCGAATGGCTGGGACGTATGAGTTTTGAAGATGTCTTAAAGCTAGCATCTAAGTATACCGTAGCCCGTATGCTCGAAAGGGAGGACTTCAGCCAGAGATTTAAGGAAGGCAGGCCTATATCAATTCACGAATTTTTTTACCCGCTGATGCAAGGTTACGACTCGGTCGCTTTAGAAGCCGACGTAGAACTGGGTGCCACCGAACAGAAATTTAATATACTGATGGGTAGGACATTGCAAAAAGAGTACGGACAGGAACCGCAAGTGGCTATGCTCATGCCCATCCTCGTGGGGATTGACGGCAAGAGGAAAATGAGTAAAAGCCTTGGAAATTACATAGGTGTCAGTGAACCACCCGACGAGATGTATGGGAAGGTTATGTCGATTCCCGACGAGGTCATGATGGAATACTATAGGCTGGCAACATACGTCGATCCTGAAGAGATAGACAAAATAGAGAAAGGCATTAAAGAAGGGAATATTAACCCTAGAGACGCAAAGATGAGGCTGGCAAGGGAAATTGTAAAGATATACCACGGAGACGAGGAAGCATTAAGAGCCGAGGAAAACTTCGTGAGAGTATTTCAGAAAAAGGATTTACCCGACGAAATCCCTGAGTTCAAAATCGATGAAGGCAAGGTATGGTTACCAAAATTGATGACCCTTTCAGGTTTATGTTCTTCTAACAGTGAAGCTTTAAGGATGATAAAGCAGGGAGCAGTAAAAATAAACGGAGAAAAAATTTCCGATGCTATGGATCTCGAAATCTCATCTCCTGTAGTCCTTCAGGTGGGAAAAAGAAAGTTCGTGAGGGTAGTCAGATCATAAAATAGATAAGGAACAAATTGATCCCCTCCTGCATATTCTAATAGGAGGGGTTTTTTATGTTTGGCCGGCCCAGGTGGTACAGACGAATCTTTACATATAAATTGATTAACTTGTACGCCATTTTGATCACCATAGCTTTAATCACTTTTCTCATGTTAATCTTCATAGAAAGACAGATAGCACCTACCGTTTTTGCCATAGCCGAGGCCCGAACTCGGATATTGGCCACGGAAGCCATAAACCGGGCGGTTAAAGAGAAGATAGCCAAGAATGTCCAGTACAAAGATCTTATCACAATCCACAAAGACGTAAGCGGGCAGATTACTCTAATTCAAATAAATACTATTGAAATTAACAGGATTGAAACCGAAACGACTTTGGAAGTAGTGAAGGCACTTAAAGAAATAACGATGGACGGTATACAGATTCCTCTTGGGTCAGTAACAGGCAGCAAAATATTTGCAAATCTGGGTCCTCCCATAAATGTATCGCTTTATCCTGTAGGGACGGCGCATGTGCATACTTCGGAAGCTTTCGAGGAAGCGGGTATTAACCAAACGAGACACAAAATCATTCTGGATATAACCGCCCAGGTAAGGGTGGTTCGGCCATTTCTGAGTTCCAGCGTGGAGGTAAAGACCAACGTACCCATAGCCGAAACTATAATAGTTGGGAATGTTCCGCAGACCATACTGGATTTCAAACAATAAGGTAATCCGGTGAAAAAAAGAGAATAACCGAGGGATAGTTGGGATTAGCCGGTAAAAATAGCAAAATTTCATGGCTTTTAAAATTGAACCCGTATCCGGCTTGTGGTATAGTATTAAACGCTGACGGTTGAACTGCTCAAAAAAAATTAACAATTGGTGTTGACAGACTCCGACACATGATGTATAATAAAAAATCGTCAGCCACATAAAGTGAATGACAGAATCGACCAAACAAACTTGACACAAGCACAGAAAGATGTTATAATGAAATTCCTGACGCAATGATCCTTGAAAACTGAACAGTGTCACGCCTGAGAGTTTCAACGGACAAAAGGTGTGTAATTGAGAAAAGGAAAGCCGAAAGGCTTAATTGGAAGGATTTAACCTGAGAGTTTGATCCTGGCTCAGGACGAACGCTGGCGGCGTGCCTAACACATGCAAGTCGAGCGGGGTAAATTGAGTGGTTTTCCACGAGATTTACCCAGCGGCGGACGGGTGAGTAACACGTAGGCAACCTACCCACCACACGGGGATAGCCCTGGGAAACCGGGGGTAATACCCGATATCTTTACTGGCTGCATGGCTGGTAAAGAAAGCGATTTAGCGGTGGTGGATGGGCCTGCGGCCCATCAGCTAGTTGGCGGGGTAACGGCCCACCAAGGCGACGACGGGTAGCCGGCCTGAGAGGGTGGACGGCCACACTGGGACTGGGACACGGCCCAGACTCCTACGGGAGGCAGCAGTGGGGAATCTTGGGCAATGGGGGAAACCCTGACCCAGCGACGCCGCGTGGAGGAAGAAGGCCTTCGGGTTGTAAACTCCTGTCACCGGGGACGAAGAGGACGGTACCCGGGGAGGAAGCCCCGGCTAACTACGTGCCAGCAGCCGCGGTAATACGTAGGGGGCGAGCGTTGTCCGGAATCACTGGGCGTAAAGGGCGTGTAGGCGGGTCTGCAAGTTGCGGGTAAAAAGCCAGGGCTCAACCCTGGAGGTGCCTGCAAAACTGCGGATCTTGAGGGCGGGAGAGGAGAGTGGAATTCCCGGAGTAGCGGTGAAATGCGTAGATACCGGGAGGAACACCAGTGGCGAAGGCGGCTCTCTGGACCGACCCTGACGCTGAGGCGCGAAAGCTAGGGGAGCGAACGGGATTAGATACCCCGGTAGTCCTAGCCGTAAACGATGGTCACTAGGTGTGGGCAGTTGTCAAGCTGTCCGTGCCGGAGCTAACGCAATAAGTGACCCGCCTGGGGAGTACGGCCGCAAGGTTGAAACTCAAAGGAATTGACGGGGGCCCGCACAAGCGGTGGAGCATGTGGTTTAATTCGAAGCAACGCGAAGAACCTTACCAGGCCTTGACATGCAGGTAGTAGCGAACCGAAAGGGGAGCGACCCGAGGGAAACCGAGGGAGCCTGCACAGGTGGTGCATGGTTGTCGTCAGCTCGTGTCGTGAGATGTTGGGTTAAGTCCCGCAACGAGCGCAACCCCTACCTCTAGTTGCCAGCGGGTAAAGCCGGGCACTCTAGAGGAACTGCCGCCGACAAGGCGGAGGAAGGTGGGGATGACGTCAAATCATCATGCCCTTTATGGCCTGGGCCACACACGTGCTACAATGGCCGGTACAGCGGGAAGCGAAGGCGCGAGCTGGAGCGAATCCCTAAAAACCGGTCTCAGTTCAGATTGCAGGCTGCAACTCGCCTGCATGAAGGCGGAATCGCTAGTAATCGCGGATCAGCATGCCGCGGTGAATACGTTCCCGGGCCTTGTACACACCGCCCGTCACACCATGGGAGTTGGCAACACCCGAAGCCGGCATAAGATGCCGTCGAAGGTGGGGCCAGCGACTGGGGTGAAGTCGTAACAAGGTAGCCGTACCGGAAGGTGCGGCTGGATCACCTCCTTTCTAAGGAGCTTGACCGGGTGTGGCACTGTTTGGTTTTGAGGGATCATGTGTTAGCGTGGGGGTGTAGCTCAGTTGGGAGAGCACCTGCTTTGCACGCAGGGGGTCAGGAGTTCGAATCTCCTCATCTCCACCAGATAAAATTGATTCCTCTAATGTGGTAAGGGCTTATAGCTCAGTTGGTGAGAGCGCACGCCTGATAAGCGTGAGGTCGGTGGTTCGAGTCCACCTAAGCCCACCATAATCTCCTGCACCTTGAAAATTACACAGTGGGTATGAAAATGAGCGTCTGAGGCTTTTGGTCAAGCTACTAAGGGCACACGGTGGATGCCTTGGCGCGAGGGGGCGAAGAAGGGCGCGGCAAGCGGCGAAACGCCCCGGGGAGCTGCAAGCAAGCGTTGATCCGGGGGTACCCGAATGGGGGAACCCACCGCAGGAGAACCTGCGGTATCCCATGCTGAACACATAGGCATGGGAGGCGAACCGGGGGAACTGAAACATCTAAGTACCCCGAGGAAAAGAAAGCAACAGCGATTCCCTGAGTAGCGGCGAGCGAAAGGGGAAGAGCCCAAACCCATCATGTGTAAAAGGCCGCCACCGTTGCATGATGGGGGTTGAGGGAGTGCCGGGCCTGACTGGCGGTAAGGCGAGGCGAGCTGAAGGGGTAGCCGAACACCGCTGGAAAGCGGGGCCGCAGAAGGTGACAGCCCTGTAGGCGAAACTCTGACAGCCGTCTGGCACATCCCGAGTACCACGGGACACGTGGAACCCCGTGGGAAGCAGGGAGGACCATCTTCCAAGGCTAAATACCACCTTGCGACCGATAGCGCATAGTACCGTGAGGGAAAGGTGAAAAGAACCCCGGGAGGGGAGTGAAATAGAACCTGAAACCGTGTGTCTACAAGCAGAGGGAGCGGAAGCGACCTCGTACTTTTTGCAGAACGGACCGGCGAGTTACTGTGCCAAGCGAGGTTAAGGTGCTAGAGCACCGGAGCCGAAGCGAAAGCGAGTCTGAAGAGGGCGATAGTTTGGCGCAGTAGACCCGAAACCGCGTGATCTACCCATGGCCAGGGTGAAGCGGAACTAACCTTCCGTGGAGGCCCGAACCACGTTGACGTTGAAAAGTCATGGGATGAGCTGTGGGTAGGGGTGAAATGCCAATCGAACGCGGAGATAGCTGGTTCTCCCCGAAATAGCTTTAGGGCTAGCCTCAACTGGACCTGCTCGGAGGTAGAGCACTGAATGGGCTAGGGGCCGAGAGGTTACCGAACCCTATCAAACTCCGAATGCCGGGCAGAGGATAGTTGGGAGTCAGACTATGGGGGATAAGCTTCATAGTCGAGAGGGGAACAGCCCAGACCGTCAGCTAAGGTCCCGAAGTAAGCCTAAGTGGGGAAGGATGTGGCACTGCTGAGACAACCAGGATGTTGGCTTAGAAGCAGCCATCATTTAAAGAGTGCGTAATAGCTCACTGGTCAAGCGGTGCTGCGCCGAAAATGTAACGGGGCTGAAGGCTTACACCGAAGCTGCGGATGATGGCCGTAAGGTCATCGTGGTAGGGGAGCGTTCCTACTGGGCCGAAGCTTAACCGGAAGGTTAGGTGGACTGGTAGGAAGTGAGAATGTCGGTATAAGTAGCGAGAGGCAGGTGAGAATCCTGCCCGCCGAAAGCCTAAGGATTCCTGAGGAAGGCTCGTCCGCTCAGGGTTAGCCGGGGCCTAAGCCGAGGCATGGAATGCGTAGGCGATGGACAACGGGTTGACAATCCCGTGCCACCCGAGACCGTTTGAGCGAAGGGGTGACGCAGGAGGGTAGGCCGAGCGCGCGGTTGGTAGAGCGCGTCCAAACCCAAAGGCTAGCCAGATAGGCAAAACCGTCTGGCGGTGCTGAAGGGTGACGGGGAGGGAAAAAAAGTACCGAAGCGGCTGAACCCACACTGCCAAGAAAAGCCTCTAGCGAGGTTGAGGGTGCCCGTACTGCAAACCGACACAGGTAGGCGAGGAGAGAATCCTAAGGCGAACGGGAGAACCCTCGTTAAGGAACTCGGCAAACTGACCCCGTAACTTCGGGAGAAGGGGTGCCCGAGTAGCTGGTAGGAAACTGCTGGTGAAAGGGCCGCAGAGAATAGGCCCAAGCGACTGTTTAGCAAAAACACAGGTCTCTGCTAAGGAGGAATCCGACGTATAGGGGCTGACGCCTGCCCGGTGCTGGAAGGTTAAGGGGAGGGGTTAGCGGGAAACCGCGAAGCCTCGAACCGAAGCCCCAGTGAACGGCGGCCGTAACTATAACGGTCCTAAGGTAGCGAAATTCCTTGTCGGGTAAGTTCCGACCCGCACGAAAGGCGTAACGACTTGGGCGCTGTCTTGACGAGGGGCCCGGCGAAATTGTAGTATGAGTGAAGATGCTCATTACCCGCAGCTGGACGGAAAGACCCCGTGGAGCTTTACTGTAGCCTGATATTGGATTTCGGCATTGGATGTACAGGATAGGTGGGAGGCAGAGAACCTGGCTCGTCAGGGCCAGGGGAGCCGCCGGTGGGATACCACTCTTCCAATGCTGAAGTTCTAACCACGAGCCGTAAGCCGGCGGTGGGACAGTGTCAGGTGGGCAGTTTGACTGGGGCGGTCGCCTCCTAAAGGGTAACGGAGGCGCCCAAAGGTCACCTCAGCGCGGTTAGGAATCGCGCGATGAGTGCAAAGGCATAAGGTGGCCTAACTGCGAGAGAGACGTCTCGAGCAGTGTCGAAAGACGGGCTTAGTGATCCGGCGGTACTGAATGGGAAGGCCGTCGCTCAACGGATAAAAGCTACCCCGGGGATAACAGGCTGATCTCCCCCAAGAGTCCACATCGACGGGGAGGTTTGGC
Source organism: Thermosediminibacter oceani DSM 16646 (assembly GCF_000144645.1). Classification (NCBI taxonomy): domain Bacteria; kingdom Bacillati; phylum Bacillota; class Clostridia; order Thermosediminibacterales; family Thermosediminibacteraceae; genus Thermosediminibacter; species Thermosediminibacter oceani. Next base: position 1,345,551 of record NC_014377.1, on the reverse strand, counting down.
ACCTCGATGTCGGCTCGTCGCATCCTGGGGCCGGAGCAGGTCCCAAGGGTTGGGCTGTTCGCCCATTAAAGCGGCACGCGAGCTGGGTTCAGAACGTCGTGAGACAGTTCGGTCCCTATCCGCTGCGGGCGCAGGATACTTGAGGGGATCCGCCCCTAGTACGAGAGGACCGGGGTGGACGGACCGATGGTGTACCAGTTGTCTCGCCAGGGGCACAGCTGGGTAGCCAAGTCCGGAAGGGATAAGCACTGAAAGCATCTAAGTGCGAAGCCCACCCCAAGATAAGGTATCCCACCCGAAAGGGGTAAGACACCGGGGAGACGACCCGGTAGATAGGCCAGGGGTGTAAGGGTCGTGAGGCCTTGAGCCGACTGGTACTAATCAGTCGAGGGCTTGACCAAGAAAAGCATACCCACTGTGTGATTTTGAGGGTGCAGTGTTGATGCACTGAAAAAAGCAGTATTGACAAACAAAAAAAGATGTATTAAAATATGTAATGTGTGAAGCGAAAGAAAGATTTCGGTGGCCATAGCGGAGGGGAAACACCGGTTCCCATTCCGAACACACAGGTTAAGCCCTCCAGCGCCGATGGTACTGGGGGAGGTCCCCTGGGAGAGTAGGTCGCCGCCGAAGTTGAAAAAATAATATATATCACTTAAATGGTGTTCCTCGATAGCTCAGCGGTAGAGCATCCGGCTGTTAACCGGAGGGTCGTAGGTTCGAATCCTACTCGAGGAGCCATTTTATTTTTTTATTTAAAAACTTGTTTGCCCATCAAGTGTTAACTGGATTCGTGCGTGGAAAAGAGCAAATTAAAAAATTCTTTGAGGATGAGAGTCCGGTAAACGGACTTTTTTTATTGCTATTATACAGGTTTTTCTTTATATGACAGTACAAACCATAGCCGTATCACGACGAAAAAAAGATAGTATATCTTTGATATACTATCATAGAGACATAATATAGTTATTGTAAACAATATAGTAAAAGATATGATCATATATCGATTTTGCCGGAAGTCCATTGCTCATGGTATACTTTTAACGACTCTTCTTCGGTCTCTCAAAGGAAAGGAGGGGTAACCATGAAAAAAGCGGTAGTGAAAATTTTGCTGTTAACTGTTTTATGCTTATTACTCGTGATACCGCCTGTCATGGCGGCTACCCTGGGAGACCGGATACTTAAACAGGGCAGCAGGGGAGACGATGTTGCTCAGCTGCAGTACAGACTAAACACTCTTGGATTCTGGTGCGGTAAAGTAGACGGCATATTCGGACCGAAGACAAAGTCTGCTGTAATGAAGTTCCAGAGTGCAAAAGGAATCAAGGTTGACGGTATCGTCGGTCCACAAACTCTTAGTGCCATGGGGGTATACAAGGCCTCCAGATCTAGTACTGGAAGGTTCTCGGCCCGGGACATAGAATTGCTCGCAAAACTGGTTTACGCCGAAGCGAGAGGAGAGCCGTACATCGGACAGGTGGCTGTAGCTGCCACGGTCCTGAACAGGGTTAAAAGCCCTGACTACCCGAATACTATTCCCGGTGTGATCTATCAGAAGGTCAATGGATATTACCAGTACTGTACTGTACAAGATGGGCAGATATACTTAACTCCCAACGAGACCGCAAGAAGAGCAGTTCAGGATGCACTGGCAGGTTGGGACCCGACAGGGGGGGCTATTGGATTTTATAATCCTGCCAAGACTAACAACGCATGGGTGAAGTCCCGCCAATACATGACAACTATAGGAAATCACGTTTTTTATAAATAAGAAAGGTGCATCAAAGGAGGGTCTATAATAGGACCCTCTTTCTATTTTAATATATTGACTTTATACGAATAATCTATGATAATACAAATGTATTAACTACCGTTAGTTTGACGCACATAGGGGTGCCCGCGCTAATGAGCATAAATGAGTTTCTTACGGTAGAAAAAGAAGCTGAATCCGTTATTATAATAAAAAAATCGAAATTCATCGCCAGCGTTAAACCGGTTTCAACCGTTGGGGAAGCGGAAGAATTTATAAATTCCGTAAGAAAAAACCGATGGGATGCAACCCATAACGTCTATGCCTACTGTGTAGGTTTGGGCAATGAAGAAATCCAGAAATCCAGCGACGACGGCGAGCCCAGTGGGACTGCGGGCAGGCCTACACTGGAAGTTATAAGATCTATGGGACTTAAGAATGTGGTAGTAGTTGTAAGCAGGTATTTCGGGGGCATACTCCTGGGGGCTGGCGGGCTGGTGAGAGCCTACAGCAAGAGTGCGAAGGTGGGAATCGAAAAGGCTGGTATAATAAAAATGATAAAGTGCAACGAATACCTTTTAACATTTGATTACGCCCTGCTGGGAAGGCTGGAGACTGTCATGAGAAATAATAATTTTTTGATCGGAGATGTTAATTACGGAGAAAAGGTAAAGATGCGTGTCTACGTCCCGGTAGGCGAAGTCGGCAGATTCGAAAACTGTGTTAAAGAGCTTGGCGTTAATCCGGCGATGATAGATCATGTGAAAACCTGTTTTGTGAAATTTCATCCTTGAAACAAGGAGGTAAATCATTATGGAAGTAGCAAAGCTGTGCGACGCTCTTGTGGATTGGCTGAAAGAAAGAATTAACGAGGCTGGAGCAAGAGGAGCGGTTTTCGGCCTTAGTGGCGGGATCGATTCGGCTGTAGTAGGGGCGCTGTGCAAAAGGGCTTTCCCCGAAAACTGCCTTGGCTTGATTATGCCGTGCTACAGCAACAGTAAAGACGAAGAGGATGCAGTAAAGGTGGCTGAAAAGTTTGGCATTCCGCACAAAAAAATTGTGTTGGACGGGGTTTACGATGAGTTTTTAAATATTCTCGATAAAACCGACAATAGAGTGGCTGTTGCCAATATTAAGCCCCGACTGCGCATGATAACACTGTATTACTACGCTACTTTAAACAATTATCTGGTGGTGGGGACGGGGAATAAAAGCGAGCTGACGGTGGGATATTTCACGAAATACGGGGACGGAGGAGTGGATCTGCTGCCGTTGGGCAATCTGGTTAAAAAGCAGGTCCGGGAACTGGCCGTTTATCTTGGAATTCCGCGCGATATTATAGAAAAACCTCCAACAGGGGGTCTATGGGAAGGCCAGACGGATGAAGGTGAAATGGGCATAACTTACGAAGAACTGGACAACTTTATCCTGACCGGTAAGGCGAGACCCGAAATTGCAGAGAAAATAAAAAATATGAATCGGAAAAGTGAGCATAAGAGAAATTTACCTCCAATACCTGCTTTTTAGCTGGAGCTTAAAAGAATCGGAGACTATATGCCCGTATTTTAAATAAAATACTTTTATGCTAAAATATTTGAGGAATTTTTTTGCAAGGGGGAAATTCTAATGTCAGGACACTCTAAGTGGGCCAATATAAAGCACAAAAAAGCGAAAATGGATGCTCAAAAGGGCAAACTATATACAAAATTGAGCAAGATGATAATAGTGGCCGTGCGGGAGGGAGGTCCGGACCCCAACGCTAATTCCAAGCTGAGAGACATAATAGAAAAAGCAAGGGAAGCTAACATGCCCAATGAAAACATAATGAGAGCGATCAAAAGAGGTAGCGGCGAACTTGGCGGCGCAAATATGGAAGAGGTACTGTATGAAGGCTACGGACCGGGCGGTGCGGCGGTTCTTCTGGAAGTGATGACGGACAACCGAAATAGAACCGCAGGAGAGCTCCGCCATATTTTTGACAAATACGGAGGCAATTTAGGTGAAGCCGGGTGCGTTGCGTGGATGTTTGAAAAAAAGGGGCTAATAATAATAGAAAAAAGCGACGGCATAGATGTAGACGGGGTTATGATGTTGGCGATAGAAGCAGGTGCCGATGATGTGGAAGAACAGGATGATTCGATAGAAATAACGACATCTACCGAACGATTTGAAGATGTGAGGAAATTCCTGCAAGAAAAAGGCGTAAAACTGTCTTCGGCGGAGATAACTTACCTACCCAAAACCACTTTAAGCCTCTCAGAAAAAGATAGCGAGATGATGGAAAAATTGCTCGAAGCCCTGGAAGACCACGATGACGTTCAAAACGTGTATACGAATTACGAATCAGCTGAGTAAAGAAGTATAATTTTACCGATAAAGAGGCATACTATTCCTTCGAAGAGTTGCAAGGAGGAATAAGTATGCCTAAAAAAGTGCCTTTGTATACCCTTTTGATTCTGCTTGTTATCGTAATGGGGATAGGATACGGTTTTTTAGGAATGTTTCTGGATTATAAAAAAACGCAGGACATGGATAGGTCTTCCGGTAACACCGAAACCATCAAACTACCCGAAGAAAGGCTGAGCCCTGGCGCAAAGATCGTTTTCGTAACCCGCTATAGGGATTGTGGTCACGAGTTACAAAAAGAACACCCGGTAGATGACAAGTTTCTAGGGTATACTCGATCACGGCTGGAAGAGGAATTTAAGGAGTGGAAGATCGAGAGCTTCTCAAGCAGTCAGGTGATATTGAAAAGAGAAGTGGATGGTATATGCGACAATCACTACTATATTGGTATTGAAGACGGATACGTAGTCCTTTTCCAGGGAGAGCCGGGAAAAAATTCAAAGGTCCTTGAAAAAACTGATATACCGGCAGAGATTTTGAAGGAAGAGGACCGCAAGCTGCTCGAGAACGGTATAATTGTAAATAACAGGGATGAATTTTTAAAGATACGCGAAGGTCTTACTCATTAATTTCATATTTCCTTGAGATCACTTCTCGAGGAAATGTTTTTTTATTTTAGAGGAAATTGTAAGGCTTGTGTCGAAATAGACAATCGGGTGATTTTATGATTATAATGGGTATAGATCCGGGAATAGCAATCAGCGGCTACGGAGTAGTTTGCTGTAACGGGACGGAGTTTGAAGTTTTGGATTTCGGAGTTCTGAAGACTGAATCGAGCCTTTCCGTTCCGGAAAGACTAAAAGCTATTTATGAGGGTTATTTAAATTTAATTGAAAATTATAAGCCCGCAGCCATCGCTGTAGAGGAGCTTTTTTTTAATAAAAACGCCAAGACCGCCATTGCGGTGGGACAGGCGAGAGGAGTTGCCTTGCTTGCAGCGGCATCAAGAAATGTAAAGGTATACGAGTACACGCCACTGCAGGTGAAGCAGGCCGTCGTTGGTTACGGTCGTGCCGAAAAGATGCAGGTTCAGGAAATGGTCAGGGTGCTTTTAAATTTAAAAACCATCCCAAAGCCGGACGATGCCGCCGATGCGCTGGCAGTAGCCCTGTGCCATATAAATTCGTTAAATCTACAACGTTACATAACAACGGAATGCAGGTTTTAGAGAGGTTGAAAAATGCTGGACTACATTAGAGGAAGGTTAAGGGATATAGGCCCAAACTTTGCGATATTGGATGTGGCTGGGTTGGGGTTCCGCTGTTTTATATCGCTTAATACGTACAATAAAATAAAGCTTTTAAAGAATTCAAAAGTATTGCTCTTTACGTGTCTGCATGTAAAAGAAGAGGGAGCCGAACTTTTCGGGTTTTCAGAACTTCACGAGCGGGAAGCCTTTATACTGTTGAACAAGGTATCCGGCGTGGGTCCGAGGGTGGCTCTTTCGATTCTCTCATGGCTGGAACCGAAGCGATTGAAATCCGTCATAATGTCCGAGGATGTAAAAACCCTCACATCGGTACCGGGCATAGGCAATAAAACGGCCCAGAAAATTATATTTGAATTAAAGGATAAGATAAAAAACCTGCCGGTAGAAACGGTATCGCAGACCGAACAGGCAGCGTTATGTGAAGCCAGGGATGCGCTTTTAGCCCTTGGATTTAGTATCGGCGAGGTTCAGAGGGTTTTAAATGAAATCGGAACAGCTACAACCGTTGAAGAGATAATTTCCAATGCTTTGAGGCTCATTGCGAGATAGGGGTGAGGTCAACTTGAAGGAAAGACTCGTAACACCGGTGCTGAAAGGAACGGATGAATCCGAATTCGAGGTCGGGCTTCGCCCCGTAAGTTTTGATGATTATATAGGCCAGGATCAGGTTAAGGAGAGCTTGAAAATTTTCGTAAAAGCAGCCCTCAAGCGAGGTGAGCCGTTGGACCATGTCCTCCTGTACGGCCCTCCGGGCCTCGGGAAAACGACATTAGCTTACATAATCGCGAGGGAACTCGGCGTGAATATAAAAATAACGTCGGGCCCTGCAATAGAAAGGCCGGGAGATCTGGCAGCCGTTCTCACGAACCTTGGAGAGAGAGACCTACTGTTTATCGATGAAATCCACCGCCTTCATCCCGCCGTAGAAGAAATATTATACCCTGCGATGGAAGATTTTGCGCTGGATATAATGATCGGCAAGGGCCCCGGAGCCCGGTCCATCAGGTTAAATCTCAGACCCTTTACTCTTGTGGGTGCTACCACCAGGGCGGGCGCATTGACATCTCCCCTGAGGGACCGGTTCGGCATTCGCTGCCACCTGGATTTTTATAAAAAAGAGGACCTGGTCAGGATACTGCTGAGGTCAGCCAGAATCCTGAACATCGTCTTGGACGAAAAGGCAGCCGAAAGGATCGCCGCCTGTTCCAGGGGTACCCCCAGGATAGCAAACAGGCTGCTCAAACGCATACGGGATTACGCTCAGGTAAAGGCGGAGGGCGTCATAACCGAGGAAGTAGCAGTAGAAGGACTCAAACTGCTCAAGGTGGATTCTTGCGGACTCGACCAGGATGACAGGCGGCTCCTTGAGACAATAATAGAAAAGTTCGGCGGAGGGCCTGTAGGTATAGATTCGTTAGCCGCGGCTCTGAACGAAGAAGCATCCACAATCGAAGACATTTATGAACCCTATCTCATCCAGGAAGGATATATTCTTCGCACGGCAAGAGGAAGAATAGCGTCGGACAAAGCCTACGAACACCTGGGAATAGAAAGGAAAAGACCCCAAAGTGAGGAATAGGATGTTCAGCTCTTTTGGTAAAATTCTCATATTAACCGGGTTATTGATAATAGTAACGGGCGGCGTTTTTTTGCTGATTTCAAGTATGGGACTTGGAAAGCTCCCGGGAGACATAGTCGTCAGGAGGGGTAATTTCATCTTTTACTTTCCCCTCGCGACGGGTCTTATAGTAAGTCTTATCCTCACCTTGATTATGAACATTATCAGAATATGAACGGGGGTCCAGCATGAGGAAACTGTTGTTACCGTTGCTTGCTTTTTTGATGATTGTTACCAGCGTGTCGTACGACCGGGTAAGAGCCGAGACAAAATTGCCCAGCACTATCCGGGTTGGGCTATTTTACGATAAAACGGCCGGTACTTCTTATATGCTGGCGTCATCCAGCGGGTTTGTAGTCGGCATAAAAAAACATGAATCTTTTATCCCCTTGTATAGCGTACTCGATAAAAAATTAAACGTAAAGATTGTAAACGGCCAGCCCGGACCGGTGCCTGCCCCGAGCGTTATGAACGGATTAAAGATGACGGGCAAGTTTCTGGAATTTAAAGGCGACTCTGCTTCTCAGGGGTTTGTTCTACCTCTTCCGGCGGAAAGTCCTCTATATGTCGCCAGTGCCGGTGAAAACGGAATAATTTCGTTGAACGGCAGGAATTACAGGGGAAAAATAGAATTTCTGCCGGCGTCCAACGGCGGTATAACAGCAGTCAATGAATTGGGCTTGGAAGAATACCTTTACGGCGTGCTGCCCAATGAAATGCCGCCTTCATGGCCCATGGAGGCCCTGAAGGCCCAGGCTGTGGCCTCGAGGACTTATGCAGTCCACAATATATTGAAAAAACGTTATGTTTGGTTCGATGTAACTGGTAGCTTAAACGATCAAGTTTACGGCGGGTACGATTCTGAAAACGCCAGGACCAATGAAGCTGTGAATCAGACAAAAGGGCAGGTCTTGGTATACCAGGACGAGCCCATTCTGGCCTTATATCATTCGAACAGCGGAGGTATTACCGAAGACTGCAGCGAGGTCTTCGGCGGAGAGTTACCCTACTTGAAGTCTGTAAAAGATGAATTCAGTCTGCAGAGTCCTAACAGCACCTGGACGGTCAAGATTCCCAGAATTCAGGCGGGGGGTTTTGGGACGATATACGATTTGGCAATAATAGAAAAAAGCCAGTCAGGCCGCGTCAAAAAAATGCTCGTAAGAGGGAGTTCCGGAGACAGGGTGCTATCGGCAAACGATGTAAGGACTGCTTTTCAATTGAAGAGCAACCTTTTTGAAATCAAGACCGATGCGATGGTATATATAACAGGTGATGGTAAGGAGAAAAAGCCTTTGTTCCAGCTTGAAGGCAGGACAATAGTTTCCGGCGGGGACAAAGCCGTTATATATGCCGGCGGTGCAGTTCATATAGCTGGTTCCGACGGGTCCAGAAAGGTACCGGTTACTTTTCAGCATTATGAGTTCCAGGGCAGAGGTTACGGACACGGTGTTGGCATGAGCCAGTGGGGGGCCAAAGTTATGGCTGAACGGGGATACAATTACAGGGACATACTGCTTTACTATTATAAAAACGTGGATTTAGCTGCAGATTTTTAATAAGGAGAAGTGGATGGGCTATGGATGTAAAGGATTTTTACTACGAGCTCCCGGAAGAGTTGATTGCCCAGGAGCCGCTGGAAAAAAGGGATACATCGCGGCTGATGGTGGTAAAAAGAGATACCCGCATCTTCGAGCACAGGATCTTTGAGAATATAACGGAATACCTGGAAGAGGGGGATTGTCTTGTTTTAAATGATACCCGGGTTATGCCTGCAAGGCTTTTGGGTGTAAAAGAGGATACGGGCGGAAAGATTGAATTCGTGCTTTTGAAAAGGATCAAGGAAAATACCTGGGAAGTGCTGGTAAAGCCTGGCAGGAGGGCTCGAATAGGATCGGTATTTGTATTCGGAGACGGGCGATTGCGGGCAAAAGTGCTGGATTTTACCGATGCGGGTGGGCGCATAGTGGAGTTTTACTACGACGGTATATTTGAACAGGTGCTGGATGAGCTCGGCCAGATGCCGGTTCCACCTTATATAAAAAAAGAGTTAAAGGACAAAGAAAGATACCAGACCGTGTACGCGCGCAACCCGGGTTCTGCTGCCGCACCCACGGCAGGATTGCACTTTACCGAAGAACTGTTGAGAAAAATAGAGCAAAACGGCGTAAAAATCTGCTACATTACCCTCCATGTGGGTCTAGGGACCTTCAGGCCTGTTAAGGTAAGGAACATCGAAGAGCATAAGATGCACCATGAATACTTCGAGGTCGGTAGCCATGCCGCTGAAACGATAAATAGGGCAAAGGAAAGCGGCAAGAGGGTCATTGCGGTGGGGACCACTTCCACCAGAACTTTAGAAACCGTTGCCGATCAAAATGGATTCGTAAAGAGCGGTAGCGGGTGGACGGACCTTTTCATTTATCCCGGTTACCGATTTAAAGTGGTGGACGGTATGGTAACCAATTTTCACCTGCCGGAATCCACACTGCTTATGTTGGTCTCGGCCTTTGCAGGCCGGGATTTAATCATGGCAGCGTACCGTGAGGCTATCGATAAAAGGTATAGATTCTATAGTTTTGGCGATGCCATGCTCATAATTTAGGAGGCGGATAAATGAAAGATAAAGCCGGCAAATATATAGTTAAAGGTGTTTTTCTTTTAGAAGTAGCACTCGCAATATTTATCGTCTTTGGGGTAATAGTTGGTTCTGTAGATCTTTTCAGGTATATTAAAATGATATATTTAACACCTCCGTTACAAACGTTTCCACTGTTTAAAACTTTTCTAGACCACGCACTTTTGCTGGTAATAGGTCTTGAGCTGGTTATAATGCTGGTTCAGCACACACCGTCAAGCATAATCGAAGTTTTGCTTTTTGCAACGGCCAGGAAGATGATTATAGAAGCTACAACAATGTTCGATATACTTATGGGAATAGTATCAATAGGTGGATTGTTTGCCATTAATAAATTTTTTGCTCTCGGAAAGATTGAAGGAGGCATATGGTCCAGGAGTAAGCTAAAAGGTAAAGAGTACAAACTAGAGGATGGTGTGAAATGAAATTCAAAGTATTAAAATGGGCTGAAGACTGCAAGGCTAGAACAGGTCTTCTCGAAACACCGCACGGTATAATAGAAACACCGGTGTTTATGCCCGTTGGAACCCAGGCTACGGTCAAAACCTTAACTCCCGATGAACTGGAACAAATAGGTGCAAAAATCATCCTCAGCAACACCTATCACCTTTACCTTCGCCCGGGCCACAGGATAATTGAAGAAGCTGGAGGGCTGCACAGATTTATGAACTGGGAGGGCTCCATCCTTACCGACAGCGGTGGATACCAGGTATTCAGTTTGGGCGAGCTGAGAGAGATAAGAGAAGAAGGTGTAACCTTCAGGTCGCACATCGACGGCTCCCTACACTTTATAAGCCCTGAAACATCGATAGAAATCCAAAATTCCCTTGGAGCCGACATCATAATGGCTTTCGACGAATGCATTCCCTACCCCGCTACCTATGAGTACGTAAAAAACTCAGTAGAGCGGACGACGCGGTGGGCGGAAAGGTGCAAAAAGCACCACAAAAACGAAAAGCAAACTCTTTTCGGCATAGTACAGGGAGGTCTTTATAAAGACCTAAGGGAAAAAAGTGCCAGAGACCTGGTTTCTATGGACTTTAAAGGCTATGCAGTGGGTGGATTGAGCGTTGGAGAGCCGAAAGAGCATATGTACGAGGTACTGGACTATACGGTTCCCCTGCTGCCGGAAGATAAACCCCGGTACCTTATGGGAGTTGGTTCTCCCGATGCGATATTTGAAGGTATAATAAGGGGAATCGATATGTTCGACTGTGTCCTACCTACCAGAATAGCCCGACATGGAACAGTTTTTACGGCCAGGGGAAGACTGGTAGTCAAAAATGCCGCCTATGCAAGAGATTTCTCACCCCTGGATCCCGAGTGTGATTGTTACGTCTGTAAAAATTACACCAGAGCCTATATAAGGCACCTCATCAACGCCAACGAGGTTCTCGGTATAAGGCTGACCACCATCCACAATCTGTACTTCTTACTTTCGCTAATGGAAAAGATACGCCGGGCGATCGAAGGAGGTTACCTTTTAGAATTCAAGCAGGAATTCTTTAAGAAATTCGGTTACGATCAAGGTTCTTGATGGCTTCCGAGAGGATTTTTAAATTCTGTATAGAAATTAAGTATTAGATTATCTTGAAAGAAGGGTGTGGTTGAAAGTTGAATACGACGATTTTTTTACAGCAGTTCGGGCCAATTATACTGATATTCGCGATCTTTTACTTTATGATCATAAGGCCCCAGCAGAAGAGGGAAAAAGAACGCAGGAACATGCTAGACAGCTTAAAAGAAGGCGACGAAATAATTACAATAGGAGGCATTTTCGGGCGCATTTTGAACATTAAAGACGATGTGGTGACCTTAGAGGTTGGAGATAAAGTTAAAATCAAGGTGACCAGGTCCGCCATTGGAAACGTAATCAAAAGAGCTGAAAAAGAAAAGTAATAAAATTCGGGTTCCTGTCATATTCAACCTCCTACTCTAAATAAAGTAGTAATAGAAAGGGAGGTTGAATTTTTATGAAAACTCTTTCCGGTCAAAAAAAGTTATATGTTTTTAGGGTATGCAGTGGAATATTCAACGCCTACCTGCTCACCGTATTTTTCTTCCTTGCGTTGAGCGGAGTGTTGTATTTTACTACGATCTCTGAAGACATAATACCGAAAGCCGTTATTGTGATAGGTGCGTTGAGTATAGCCATTGGCAGCCTGAATGCCACAAGGGACCTGGATCACTCCGGATGGCTTCACGGGGGGCTCATTGGCCTGTTTTACGTAGGAATTCTTATGATTTTGAGGTTTTTTATCGCTCGGGAAGCAGGTTACGATGCTGGAACGTTCGTTGATTTGCTTATGGGATTCCTAATCGGAGCTCTGGCCGGAGCGATAGGAGTCAATCTTTAAGTGCCTTTTCACGGATTAAAGTTTGTGTTATAATTTATAGAGACATTTAAGGCTTATAATCAAAAAGGGAGGGAACTTGAATTGAAACACATAAAAGTAATACATAGGGGAGATCTTTGTCACGAGGATGCTCTAAGAAAAAGCGGATGCGGGGAGTGCCAGGCATCCTGTCAGTCGGCATGCAAAACCTCGTGCACTGTGGCAAATCAGGTTTGCCAGAGGGAAAAAGAGTAAGGCCTTTTCAAAAGGCCTTTTTAAATTTATTGTTTGTTGACAAGCTTATCCATCGAGGGATATAATAAAATTTGCAGTACATGACGGATTGGAGGAGAATTTTTAAATGAGTTTAAGGGCCAGAAGCTTATTAAAAATCGCAGTAATTTTGTTAATAGGCTTTTTTTTAGCTTACATGCTGTATTTCGGTATAAAGATAGGCCCCTATCAGGTAGCACCTGCTAAAAAAGCCATTAAACTGGGGTTGGACCTCCAGGGAGGAATCTACGTTCTGCTTGAAGCAAAACCAAAACCCGGCGAGACGATCACCGATGAAAAGATGAACGCAGCGAAAGAAGTTATAGCAAGAAGAGTGGACCAGCTGGGAGTGGCGGAGCCTGTCGTTGTGAGGCAGGGAGAAAACAGGATAAGAGTGGAACTCCCCGGCGTAAAGGACTCCCAGAAGGCTCTTGAAGTAATAGGGAAAACCGCTTCCTTGCAGTTTATCGGCCCCGACCAAAAGGTTATACTGACCGGCGACAACGTGAGTGACGCAAAGGCGGTATACGACAATTTAAACAGGCCTCTGGTAAGCCTTAAGCTGGATTCGGAGGGTGCGAAGAAATTTGAAGAAGCCACCAAAAAGTTTCTCAATAAGCCCATAGCTATAGTTCTGGACGGCGAAATCATTTCGGCTCCTGTTGTTATGGCTGTTATCACCAACGGTGAAGCTGTCATAGAAGGTATTTCAAGCATAGACGAAGCAGCACAACTTGCCGCGCTCATCAGGGGTGGTGCTCTGCCGATAGATCTGGAGCAGAGAGAGATAAGGTCGGTAGGTCCGACACTTGGAGCGGATTCTCTGGCTAAAAGCCTTAGAGCGGGTATAGTAGGTGTTTTTTTAGTCATGGCCTTTATGATCCTTTATTACAGGATACCGGGACTTATAGCAGATATAGCGCTGATGTTTTATATAATGCTTACACTGATAGTATTTATTATGCTCGATGCTACCTTGACGTTACCGGGTATTGCGGGCTTTATACTCTCGGTGGGTATGGCCGTTGATGCTAATGTACTTATTTTCGAGAGATTTAAAGAAGAACTGCGAAGCGGCAAGACATTAAGAGCAGCCATGGATTCGGGCTTTTACAGAGCTCTGACAACCATAATTGATTCAAATTTAACCACAATCATTGCGGCGCTGGTGCTATTTTATTTCGGTACTGGTCCTATAAAAGGATTTGCAGTAACGTTAATCATCGGTAACATCGCCAGCCTGTTTACCGCAATAGTAGTTACAAGGATCCTGCTGGTCAACCTGATAAATACCAGGCTTATCACCAACAAAAAACTTTTCAGCGCATAAGGGGTGAAGACGGTGAGAGTATACCGGATAATGGAAAGAAAATGGCTATGGTTCGGCATATCACTGGCAGTGATCGCCCTGGGACTGTTTTACCTCGTCACTCGCGGCTTAAACTGGGGTATAGATTTTACCGGAGGAGATATACTGCATTACAATATAGGCCAGCCTTACAGCCTTGACGAAGCAAAAAAGCTCATGGAAAGCTTTAATTTAAGGACTGTTGAAGTAAGAGAGGCTGGGGATGACCGCCAGGAATTAATCGTCAGAACTGTCGTGCTGACGGCCGACCAGCAGAAAAAGATAACTGAAGCCATAAGGCAAAAATGGCCTCAGGCTCAATTGATCCGGGCGGAAAGGGTAGACGCGGTTATAGGTAAAGAGCTTCAACGGCAGGCTTTGATAGCCCTTATAATCGCAAATATCGGAGTGTTGATTTACGTAGCATTTCGCTTCGAATTCAAGTCGGGTGTGGCGGCGATCCTCGCCCTTGTTCATGATGTCCTCGTAATGATAAGCTTTTACGCCATATTCTATATACCCGTCGACACCACGTTTATAGCAGCCATACTCACGGTAGTGGGTTATTCTATAAACGATACGATAGTAATATTTGACAGGATCCGCGAAAACCTGAAAATTATGGGCAAAGCATCTTTCAATGAGATAGCCAATACGAGTATAGTTCAAACATTGGCCAGGTCGATAAACACATCCATAACAACTCTTCTTTCCATAATAGCGCTCTACTTTTTGGGCGGTGAAACCATAAAAGATTTCACGCTGGCGCTCATCGTAGGAATCATGAGCGGCGTCTATTCTACAATATTTATAGCAAGCCCCCTGTGGAGTATGTTTAGGGGCCAACACAGAACTGCTCGGGCTTAAAGAGGGTTTTAAAAAACCCTCTCAGACTGTCGACAAAGTAACTGTCGACAGTCTTTTTTTGCAAAAGCTAGTACAAAAATCATCAGCTTTTTAGTAAAATTAAAGAAGATACAAAAATATTGTGGGGCGATGAAATGTTAACGAAGAAAAATCGAGAAATAATAGAGCAGGTAGAATTAGTAAGCATCGATAGCTTAGTACCTCAAGACCATCTCCTTAGGGCAGTAGAAGAAAGCATCGACTTTAATTTCATTTATGATGAAGTAAAAGACCTATATAGCGAAAATACAGGAAGACCTAGTATTGACCCGGTAGTGTTAATTAAGCTACTCATGCTCCAAGCATTGTATGGAATCCGCTCCATGCGCCAAACCATCAGAGAAGTAGAAGTCAATGTAGCTTACCGTTGGTTTTTAGGCTATGGATTACAAGAAAAAATACCTCACTTTTCAACTTTTGGAAAAAACTATGAACGGCGGTTTAAGGAAAGTGATCTATTTGAAAAGATATTCGAGCGGGTGTTGATGGAAGCAATAGAATGCGGGTTTGTTAAAACAGATGCAGTATTTATCGATGCTACTCACATAAAAGCCAGTGCCAATAAGAATAAATATATCGAGAAAGTCGCTAAGCAACGGACTCAAAAATATAAGGAAGAACTTTTAAAAGAAATCAACGCCGAACGGGAAGCAAACGGTAAAAAGCCCTTTGAAGAAGAAGATGATGATGACGATAACAACAAAGGAGAAAATAGCTCTAAAAAAGTCAGGGTAAGCACCACAGATCCTGAAAGTGGGATGTTTCAAAAAGGGGAAAAAGAGCGCTGCTTTGCCTACACAGCTTCTGTAGCCTGTGACCGGAACAACTTTGTCCTTGGTGTCAAAATAGCACCTGGAAATGTTCATGACAGCCAGGTATTCTCCGATTTATTTCAAGAAGTAAACGATAAATTTTCTAAAATAGAGGCGGTAGTGGTTGATGCAGGCTACAAAACCCCCGGGATATGCAGAGAAATCATTGAGGCAGGAGCGCTTCCCGTTATGCCCTACAAGAGGCCGATGACCAAAGATGGCTACTTTAAAAAACGCGAATACGTCTATGACGAATATTATGATTGTTACATATGCCCCAACAACCAAATATTAGAATACAGCACCACCAACCGGGCGGGATACCGGGAATATAGGAGCAACCCCCAAATATGCTGTAAATGTCCCATGCGCCTACAGTGCACCAAAAGTAAAAATTACACAAAAATCATAACTCGGCATATATGGGAGCATTACATAGAAATAGCGGAAGATATAAGACACACCCAATGGGGTAAAGAACTATACAAAATGCGCGGCCAGACCATCGAGCGGGTATTTGCCGATGCGAAGGAAAAGCATGGCATGCGCTATACAAATCTACGAGGCTTGAGGAAAGTTGGACATTACCTCACGCTTCTTTTCGCATGCATGAATTTAAAAAAGCTGGCTTTATGGAAGAAAAGACGGGGAACGTTTCCGCCAACAGTCCCCGCTTTACATTCGTTTTTCTTAAAAATTTTCTTCGCCTTCAACAAAAAGCCGCTTTTAGGTTATGCATCCTAAAAGCGGCTTTGTCTACAAGCTGAGAGGGTTTTAAAAAACCCTCTTTTTTTTTTTAATTAAAAGGCTTTTTTAGTGGGAAAATATTGTCGTAAGGAGGGATTTGGGTGAAAAGGTACTCGCAGTTAATAAGGCACGAAGGAAACAGCGGGCTTTTCGACATTATAGATGTGGCCATCCTTGCGACCCTTTCCGGGATTCCAATTCATATTCATGCTGAGGGTTTGAGGGGTACCGGGAAAACTACCATAATAAGAGCCTCCCGCAATATTTTCCCAAAAATCGAACGAATAAAAGGATGCGAGTTCAACTGCGATCCGAAAAAACCGCACTGTCCGCTTCATCGCGATCTTTCCCCTGAAGAAATAGAAAAGCTTGGCGTAGAAAAGGTCGATATGCCTTTTCTTGAAATATCAGCTTCCGCCAAAAAGGGCACCGTTGTAGGGAGTATTGACCTTGAGAAACTATCGTCCAGGGAAAACCCTCAGGCTGCACTTCTCCTCGGTACAATACCCAGGGCTCACCGCGGCGTTATATTCGTCGACGAGATAAACCGCTTGGCGGACACCGCCCCGGATATTGTTGATATTTTACTGGATGTCATGGGAACCAAACCCGGAAGGATACAGATAGAAGAAGTGGGACTCCCGGTCGTGGAATTGCCCGTGCAAGTCAGCGTATGGGCTGCATCCAACCCGGACGAAGAACCGGGGCCCTTAGAGGATATCCGCCGCCAGCTTTCCGACAGATTTGATTTTGTCGTCAATGTGGAAAGGCCAAAAGACATAGGTATAGTCCGCAGAATTCTCGAAGGCTCTGACCTGGAAGAAGACATAGATTTGGAAATGAAAAAAGTAACGGGGTTTATCGAAGCACAAAAAAGGCTAAACGAATTTCATCTTTCCGACGCTTTAAAAACCACCCTGGCATCGATATACGTTAATTTTGGACTGGAGAGCATAAGAGGTATAGAATCAATACTCCTCGGAGCCCGGTTAAGGGGAGCGCTTCTGGGGAGAAGTCCAGATATTAAGGATATAATGTATTTGACCAGGTACGCTTTGAAGCACAGGACCGATGAAAAAAATCTGGCTGAAATATTGAAAAACCTGGAAAATAATAATTCAAGAGTGACTGAACCGATACAAAAAACCTTGGCCGAACATTCCGACAGGAGTACCCAGTCGAGAGGTCTTGAGGTAAGCGCTGGCAAAGACAAGTTGAGCGCTTTACGGAGAATTTTTTCGTTTTTTCCCAGAGCTCTGGGCGGGAAAGCTTCGACCGCAACTGACCCTAAATGTATAGAGGTCAAAGCACCACCCCATAAGGCCGTCACGCTGAAGCAGCTGGATTTTAGTGAATGTGTCAAGACGGAGGATGAACTTCGGTGAATTCACCAGTTGAAAAAATGAAAATAGAATTTTCTAAAGGTAGGGGGGTCAGAATCGGCGAGGCGGCTGTAGCCAGCAGAAAAGTCCACGTTATTTCCCCGTACCGACCCCAGGTGGTACACATAATAACCAATTCCGATGCAGGGAAAGTCTTCTACAACAGATTAAATGAGGGAGAAATTTTACACGTGGACTTGTTTCACGAAATCAAAGCCGTAGACGTAAAACTTATTGCTAGGGACTTAATTAATGCTCTGGCCAAAGATAATATGGAGTTTATGGCCGATCGTATAGATATTCAAACGGGCAGCGGTGGAGGCAGGCTTTCAGGCAGCCTGAACTACGGCAAAACTGAAAGCCTTTTGAAGGACCATTTGAATCACGTGCACATTTCAATTTTGCTTGCCGACGATAAACTGGATTTCTTACTTTTTTTAATAGAGAACCTTGAGGAATCCCTGATCAGGCAAAAGGTGGAACTCAGGAGAATTGACAGAATTGTAAACGAAGTGGGTAACACACCCATCGATATGTCCCCTTATGCTACGGACTCGGATTCGTATTTAAAGCAGAGCAACTATAGTGGAAATATACTTCGCAGTAAAAAATATCAGCAGGCGCTTGAACTTTGCGAGTATATGGGCAGCTTGAGGGAACTGGAAGAGATCCTCGAGTTTTTCAATTCCACAAAACGCAGGGATCTTTATGAACTGGAAAAAAAGTACGGGGATCTGGAGCAGATCGTCGAACGCCTCGAAAAGGACAACCTAGTGTTCAGGAATTCGAGAAGCTACGCATTGACGCCTGAAGGAAAACAAATGATAGATTTTATCAGGGCAAACCGGAAAGAACTGGAATCGGGCCTGAAAAAGATCATAAAAAAGATACCTGAAAACAGAGGAGGGTTCATTAAAACCATCAATTCAGGGAGAAAGAATGTCCGGGATACGAAGGGAAGGGCTGTACAAATACCTTATACGAAAACCGATTGGCTGGAGGAAATCGAAGTTGTAGAAACTATCAAGAAAGCCCTTGTCAGGTCCTACTTTGTTGGAGAAAAATTCTCAATTCGGCGCGAAGACTTAGTAACTGTGAAAAGATATCCGGGAAGAGGACAGGACATATGCCTGATCATCGACGCCAGTGCGAGTATGGCCGGAGAGCGCTTGAGAAGTGCAAAAATTTTGGCGAAACATATTGTATTGAAATCCAACAGAAGGGTCAGCGTCCTGGCGTTTAAGGAAAGGAATGTCAGCCTTCACGTACCCTTTACAAAAAATTTCAGTACAATTGATGCAGGTGTGAGCAGTATAACATCTTCCGGGCTTACACCGCTGGCTCTCGCCTTGGATCAAGGCCTTTCATACATGTGCTCCAGGCACATGAAAAACCCCTTGATCATGTTGATTACCGACGGCATCCCCACAGTCCCTATGTGGAGCACAGATCCGGTAAAGGATGCTATCACTGCAGCAGAGAAAATCGGGAAGAAAAAAATAGACTTTTGCTGTATCGGACTGAAACCAAATAGGGACTGCCTTACGAAAATCACCCAGGCCGCCAGAGGCAAACTTTTTGTCGTGGATGAACTGAACCGAGATGTTTTGGTGAACGTTATAAACAAGAGCGGGCAACTGGTATAGTAAAAAATTCATTGATATAAAACCGCCGTTGGTTTATAATTATATGTGTTTTCAAGGATGGGGGTGCCTTAGTGATAGACGGAAACTATGTCTGGGAATTGAATCCTCCGGTAATTCCATCCTTTAGCGCCGAAAATCTCCATCCCGTGATTTTAAAGCTTTTAAAAAGCAGGGGAATAGATAGAAAAGAAGATGTGGTTCGATTCTTAAGAGCATCGCTGGAAGACATGTACAACCCGATGTTACTTAAGGATATGGACAAAGCTGTGCAAAGGGTAAAAAAAGGCCTGGCCGCAGGAGAAAAAATAACCGTATACGGCGACTACGATGTGGATGGAATTACCGGTTGCTGCCTGATGGTAAGGGCGCTTAGGGAAATGGGAGGCAATGTCGATTTTTATATCCCTTCGCGCCTGGACGAGGGTTACGGTCTGAACAAAGAAGCATTAGAAAAAATCGCAAGGGAAGGCACTACTCTGATAATAACAGTTGATAACGGGATTGCGTCCCATGACGAGGTAAGATATGCCAAAGAACTGGGCGTTGACGTCATAATTACGGATCACCACGAACCTCATGAGGTCGTTCCCGATGCCGCAGCCGTGATCAACCCGAAACAGAAAGATTGCCCTTATCCATTTAAAAACCTAGCGGGAGTAGGGGTGGCCTTCAAATTTATCCAGGCCCTTGCGGGTTCTGACGATGAAATATTACTAAAATACCTAGATCTGGCTGCCCTCGGCACCATCGCCGATATGGTTCCCTTAGTAGACGAAAATAGGATAATAGCAAAGCACGGTCTTAACGCACTAAAGAATACCGATAAACCGGGATTATCAGCTTTAATGTCGCAGTCAAGACTCGATGATGCGGAACTAAACGCAGAAAAAATAAGTTACATACTGGCGCCAAGGTTAAACGCAGCCGGGCGGCTATCCGATGCAACGACTGCGGTCCAGCTTCTGCTCACCGATGATACTGAGGAAGCCAGGGAACTCGCAATGGCTTTGGAGGACTTAAATAGAGAAAGGCAGGCTCTCGAAAACAAAATCTACAATGAAGTCAGAGAATACGTAGAAAAAAATATCGATCTTGAAAATGTAAGAGTTATAGTAGCTTCGAGTTCCCGATGGCACCCTGGAGTCATAGGAATCGTGGCTTCAAAGCTGGTACAATGTTACTGCATGCCGTGTATATTGATAGCAGAAGAGGGCGAAGAGGGAAAAGGCTCGGCAAGGAGTATACCGGGGTTCAACATATTTGAAGCTTTAGATAAACTGTCGTATATGCTCGATAAATTTGGAGGTCACGACCAGGCTGCTGGTTTTACCATCAAAGTGAGAGAGATAGGAACATTTCGTTCAAAGATCAATGAACTGGCAAGAGAGATTTCTCGAGAAAAATGGGATATCAGGCTGAATATAGACCTGGAGTTAAAGTCCGAAGACATAAACATGGAGCTGGCCGAACAACTTAAAATCCTGGAACCCTTTGGATTCGGCAATCCAAAACCGCTATTTATATGTAAAAACCTGTCTGTGGAACGGGTCCGTGCGGTGGGGGAAGGAGAAAAACATTTAAAAATATTCCTAAAAAAAAGAAGAAAAGAATTCAGCGCCATAGGCTTTAACCTTGGGGCTTATAAGGATAAATTAGAAATGGCTCCTTTCATCGATGCAGCCTTCTACCTGGAACTCAACGAATGGGAAGGAGTTAGGGAACCTCAGCTCAATCTTAAGGATATCAAAGTGCCCTATCTCAGGGACGAACTTATGATAAAGCTTGAAGAAGAGTATTATAAAAGATTTTTCAATAAAAGCGCAATGTTTGCTGAAAGTTTGTGTTCACCTCCGGATAAGGTAGCTGGTCAAAAAGATAATGCGCGGATGCTAAAATTGGTGAAGGCCAAAGACAAGCGCCAGTACGTCAAGGATTTAATTGAATCGGACAAAAGGGCTATGGTTAAGGTTAACACCCCTTATCAAGCCTGGCGCTTACTGGTTTATCTGAAGAGGTTCGATCACATAAAGTCGAACCTGGGCGTTTTTTTTAATTGGGATGAAGCTGATATAAAAAATAAAAAAAATATCATTTTGATAAATCCCCAAGCGGTGTTTCACCGGCAGGCATTGGACTTTGTTGATGAGATAGTTTTTTATGACACGCCTTTCAGTGTTGAGCTGATGGAGGCTCATATTTTTAATACTTCTTCACTCAGAGCACATTTGATTTTCAACCGGGACGATTTGAGGTATAATTATATGGTGTGCGAGAAACTGCTGCCGCATAAGGACCTTTTTACAGCGGTCTTCGAATTCCTGTACAGGACGTTGGGGAAAGGGCCGGCCAGATTTAGACTCAAAGATATAGGAGGTTTTCTGGGTAAGCCAGACTTTCGGAAAGTGAATTATATAGGGATAATCAATGTGCTAAACATTTTTGAGGAGTTGGGTATACTAAAATACACTCTGGAAGGCGACACAGTACATATAATACAATTTAACGGGCACGTTAAGGGTTTGAGTTGCCGGGTTTCACCTACATACCAAATGCTTTCAAACCTCCGTGCCAAAGTAATAGAATTTTATAACAATTTTTATAAAATACAAGAAATATTGAAACAGGAGGAGATTTAATGGACCTGAAAGAGAAAATTCGCATAATAATGGACTTCCCCAAAAAGGGAATAAGCTTTAAAGACATAACAACGCTCCTAAAGGATGGAGAAGCTTTTAGGACTGCAATTAAGAGCCTGGCGGACCTGGTTAGGGATAAGGATTTCGACCTGGTGGCCGGTCCTGAAGCCAGAGGATTTATCATAGGAGCACCTCTGGCGTATGAGCTCGGAAAAGGTTTTGTTCCCGCAAGAAAGAGGGGAAAGCTGCCTGGGGAAACGATAAAAGCTGAATACAAGCTGGAATACGGCACTGATGTGCTGGAAATGCATAAGGACGCTATTGAGAAGGGACAAAAGGTACTGGTTGTGGATGATCTTTTAGCTACCGGAGGCACAATATTCTCTACAATAGAATTGGTGGAAAAACTGGGCGGGATCGTTACCGCTGTAGCTTTCTTGATAGAATTGACCGAATTAAAGGGACGGGAATGTCTGTCTAATTACGAAGTGGTTTCGCTCATCAAATACTAGGCATGAAAAAAGGGGTGGATCCGTTTGGCAACATTCGACTCCCTGGAAGAACGCATAAAGTCGTATAACCCCTCGGCAGACCTGGAGCTGGTCAGAAGGGCTTACGAGTTTGCGAAAAATGCCCATGACGGCCAGCACAGAGTTTCAGGAGAACTTTTTATTTTCCACCCCTTAGAAGTCGCCATGATCCTTGCGGATCTTGAGCTGGATACCATCACAATCGCAGCTAGTCTCCTTCACGATGTGGTCGAAGATACTAATTATTCTCTTGAGGATATAGCAAAAAACTTCGGTTCAGAGATAGCTCTACTTGTAGACGGTGTAACAAAGTTGAGCAAATTAGAATATAAAACAAAAGAAGAGCAGCAGGCAGAGAATCTTCGAAAAATGTTCCTGGCCATGGCCAAAGATATACGGGTCATCCTCATTAAACTGGCTGACAGGCTGCACAATATGAGGACTTTAAAGTATCTACCCGAGAAAAAACAGAAGGAGATAGCCGTAGAAACCCTTGAGATCTTTGCACCCCTTGCTCACCGTCTGGGTATTTCCAAAATAAAATGGGAATTGGAAGACCTGGCTTTTAGATACCTGGAACCCAATCATTACTACGAGCTGGTGGACAAAGTCGCCAAAAAGAGAAGAGAAAGGGAAGAACATATAAACAACATGATCGCCCTTTTAAGGGAGCGCCTGACAGCCGCAGGTATAAAAGCCGAAATCCAGGGGAGACCGAAACATTTTTACAGTATATATAAAAAGATGAAGGAACAGAACAAATCCTTTGAGCAGATTTTTGACTTGACGGCCGTAAGAGTTATTGTGGATACCGTTAGAGATTGTTACGCTGCACTCGGAGTCGTGCACACCCTCTGGAAACCTATACCCGGCAGGTTTAAAGATTATATAGCAATGCCAAAGCCCAATATGTACCAATCCCTCCATACGACAGTCATTGATTCCTCAGGAGAACCCCTGGAGATACAGATAAGGACCTACGAGATGCATAAGACGGCCGAATACGGTATTGCAGCTCACTGGCGATATAAAGAGGGGAACAAAGAGGACGATTTTGACAAAAAATTATCATGGCTCAGGGAAATCCTGGACTGGCAGAGGGACCTACGCGACGCTAGGGAATTCATGGAATCCTTGAAAATAGATTTATTTGCAGATGAAGTATACGTTTTTACTCCCAAGGGCGATGTAATAGATTTACCTGCAGGCTCTTGTCCAATAGACTTTGCCTACAGAATACACACCGATATAGGCAACCGGTGTGTGGGTGCCAAAGTGAACGGTAAAATGGTTCCCCTGGACTATAAGCTGACAAACGGAGATATTGTTGAAATAATTACGTCATCGCACAGCAACGGACCCAGCTGGGACTGGCTTCAATTCGTCAAATCAACCCAGGCAAAGAATAAGATAAGGCAGTGGTTTAAAAAGGAACGCCGCGAAGAAAATATAGCTCGCGGCAAGGAAATGCTGGAAAAAGAGGCAAAAAGACAGGGGTACGATATCTACCAGCTTATAAAACAGGATTTTATGGATAACCTGTTAAGGCGGCTAAGTTTCCAGAGTATGGATGACCTTTACGCTTCGATAGGCTACGGAGGTATTACGGCAGGACAGGTTTTCCAAAAAATCCTGGAGGAATATAAAAAGAACGTAAAACCGGATAAACCGGTTCTGGAAGCGGTTAGAATCGATTCCAGAGCAAAGCCGAAAAAAGGGGTCAATGAAGGTATTAAAGTAGATGGGGTAGACAACCTGCTGGTTAAATTCTCTAGGTGCTGCAATCCTGTGCCCGGAGATAAAATTGTGGGATATATCACCAGGGGACGAGGTGTTTCGATTCACAGGCAGGACTGCCCCAATGTGCTGAACAACATGTATGACAGGGAACGCCTTATAGAGGTCAAGTGGGATGGTTTTAAAGAAACATCGTATCCGGTAGAAATTGAGGCTTCCGCTTACGATAGGCCGGGAGTGCTTTCGGATGTATTGAATACCTTAGGTGATATGAAGACCACTATAGATTCGGTTAATGCCAGATCTTCCAAAAACGGCATAGCAGTAATAGATCTAGTTCTGGAAATTACCGATAAGCAGCATCTGGAAAATATTATGCAAAAATTGAAAAAGATCAACGGTATTTTTGAAGTAAAAAGGGTGATGAATCAATAGGAGGTAGGATATGCGGGCTGTTGTTCAGCGGGTTAAGAAAGCTTCCGTCACCGTTGATGGTGAAGTCATCAGCGAGATAGGACCCGGGCTTATGGTCCTGGTAGGAGTGGGCCATGACGACACTCCGGAGGATGCGGAATATCTCGCCGACAAAGTAGCGTCACTGAGAGTTTTTGAAGACGGGGAAGGGAAAATGAATCTTTCGGTCGCCGATACCGGTGGAGAAATTCTTATAGTATCCCAGTTTACGTTAATGGGCGACGTTAGGAAAGGGCGAAGGCCGAGCTTTTCGCTTGCGGCTCCCCAGGATAAAGCCCGCGAATTATACGAAAGGTTTGTGGAATATTGCAGGCGAAAAATATCCAAAGTTAAAACCGGGCAGTTCCAGGCTCATATGCTGGTAACTATTTTAAACGACGGGCCTGTGACCATATTGCTCGATTCGAAAAAAGTGTTTTGAGGAGGTGTGCGATGTTTGTTAAGCGCTTACAGGTAGGGCCGCTTGCTTCTAACTGTTATGTTTTGGCTGACGAACACTGCAAAAAGGCAGCAATAATCGATCCCGGGGCGAATCCGGAAATTATTCTGGAAGTAGTCAATAAAGAGGGTTTTGAAGTGGATTATATCATCCTTACCCACGGGCATGCGGACCATATAGGAGCGGTCAGGGAAATTAAACAATCCACCGGTTCGAAGGTTGCCATTCACGAAAAAGACGCAAAAATGCTGCTTTCCCCTGAAGAAAACCTGTCAAGCTATATGGGGTGTGGCTTCACCCAGCCTGCCGCTGATGTGGAGCTAAGAGGAGATGAAAACCTCCAAATAGGCGATATAATACTGGAGGTAATATGGACCCCGGGACACACTCCGGGAAGTATTTGTGTAAAAGCGGGGAATCTCCTTTTTACCGGCGATACTCTTTTTGCAGGTTCTGTAGGTAGAACCGATTTTCCGGGAGGATCTTACAGGGAATTGTTAAACTCCATTAAGACAAAACTCTTGGTATTTGACGACGACGTTCGAGTTCTCCCGGGTCACGGTCCTGAATCGACTATCGGTGGTGAGAGGGCAACCAACCCGTTTTTGCGCTAAATATTTTTAGGGGCTACGGGGCATAATAGACCTGGGGATTGGAGGGATTCGCATGAAAAAGAAAAGTAAGGCCCCCAGGATGCTATTACGGCCTGAAGAAAGCCTGACGGATTATCTAGAACTGTTTGATGAGGATGTTCACGACGAGGATATCGCCAGAGCGATGAACGTGGATATAGAAACGGTCAGGAGCATTAGAGGCGAGCTGGATGATGAAAATACAAGCCCGAAGCGGATATTTTTTAAAAAAACTCGAGGGAAAAACTGATCCCTCGAGTTTTTATCAGCTGGGCTTTTTATCTACTTTTACCGGAACATAAAGTGTTCTACCGTTCCTGTAAATTACCAGAACTATTTTTTCGCCTACTTTTGTCTTACTTATTATTTCCGATACGTCGCTGGATTTTTTGATGGGGTTGTCGTTGACCTTTAGGATTATATCGCCCTGCTGAAGACCGGCTTTTTCTGCGGGGCTACCCGGAAGGACGTAACTTATCAGGGCACCATCGGTGCTGTTAAGCTGAAAATAGTCAGCCAGGTCTTTTGTAATGTCCTGTAGGTAGACGCCTATGTAGGGCCTGGTGACTCCCCCGCTCTTGATAAGTTCATCCAGGACTTCTTTAGCGGTATTAATGGGGATGGCAAAGCCGATACCCTGGGCTTCTGCATTGACGGCCGTATTTATGCCGATAACTTCTCCGCTCAAAGATATCAACGGTCCGCCGCTGTTCCCGGGATTGATGGCCGCATCGGTCTGAATTAGGTCCTTAAAAACCCTGGTCTTGCCGGTTGAACGGTCGGTTATGGACAGCGGCCTGCCCTTTGCGCTTATTACTCCGACAGTTACCGTGTGATCGAGACGGTAGGGGTTGCCGATAGCTATCACCCAATCGCCGACCCGCATCTTATCCGAATCGCCCAAAGTAAGAGAGGGGAGTTTAGTTTCGGAATTTATCTTTAACACAGCTAGGTCCAGCTCGAAATCCTTTCCAACGACGGTGGCTTTAAAAGGTTTGGCGAATCCCTTTACTGTTACGTTAACTTCACTGGCACCTTCTATTACGTGATCATTAGTCAAGATGTACCCGTCGGGACTGATGATGAAACCCGATCCGATACCTCTGCTCACCCTGTTTGGAATGCGAAAGGCGTCGCCGAAAAATTCTCTGAAAAAGGGGTCATCGAAAAAAGGATCGGGTGCAGTCCTGCTTTCTACGGTGGTCTCAATAAAAACTACCGCGTTGCTCACCCTTTCTACAATACCCGGAATGTCTGCCGGACCAATTTGAACCGGCAGGGTCGAGTTTAGGGTCGTTTGAGTTCCAACGTCCGCATTGGCGGATTTGGAAGGGAAAAAGAAATGATAGGTAAATATTCCTCCAGCCACTACGGCCGCCCCTAGAGTGAATCCCAGGAGTACAGCTATCAGGTATTTATACCTGAGAAAGATCTTCAAGCTTGTACACCTCCTCGTTATACCTAATTTTCCCCATTTCTGTACTTAATATTTTAATACACGATTTTTTAAAGTCTATGTAAAATCTGTTATGAAATTGTGAAAAAATACCTTGACATCAAAAATTAATTTTTCTATATTGATTTATAAAGACTCTACCCCGGCGTTAGCGTTTTAATTCGCTTAAATGACGAAGGAGCTGATTTGATGCTTACCAAAGCACCGAGGGGAACCCGTGATTTACTTCCCGAAGAATGTACCAAATGGGTATTCCTAGAGAATATCTTCAGAGAAATTTGTGGACAGTTTGGGTACCGAGAAATAAGGACTCCGACTTTTGAACATACCGAACTATTCCAAAGAGGTATCGGGGAAACTACGGATATAGTGGAAAAGGAGATGTACACTTTTTCAGATAAATCCGGCAGGAGCATCACGTTAAAACCCGAAGGCACCGCTCCGGTAGCCAGGGCGTACATAGAGCACAAACTTTATAATAAACCCATGCCGGTGAAACTTTTTTATATAACGCCCTGTTTCAGATACGAGAGACCTCAAGCCGGGAGACAGAGGGAGTTTCATCAATTCGGGATAGAGGCATTTGGATCGCCGAGTCCGTTAATAGATGTAGAAGTCATAACATTAGCTGTGTTTTTTTTGAAAAGGCTGGGGCTTGATTCTCTGGAAGTGCGCATCAATTCCATCGGATGCGAAAGGTGCCGTGAAGATTACAAAAAAGCCTTGGAGGATTTTCTTTTTGAGAAGGCAAACTCATTATGCGACACCTGTAAAGTGAGGCTCGGTAGGAACACTCTCCGTATCCTCGATTGTAAGGATCCCGGATGTCAAAAACTCCTAGTAGAAGCACCGGTAATCCTGGAATATCTTTGCGATAATTGTAGAGGGCACTTTGACGAAGTAAAAAAGGGCCTTTCAGCATTGGATGTTAAATATTCGGTGGACCCGGGTATAGTCAGAGGATTAGACTATTACACAAAAACGGTTTTTGAGATCATTTCCAAAGACCTGGGAGCCCAGAGCACCGTTTGCGGCGGAGGGCGGTACGATCATCTGGTGGAAGAATGCGGGGGGCCTCCAACGCCAGCCGCCGGTTTCGGCATAGGTATTGAGAGGCTGATAATGGTACTGGAGGCCAACGGCTTACTCGACATACCGCCCATACAGATGGATGTGTTTATAGCCGTATTGGATGAGACCTACAGAGATTACGGGTTAAAGTTGCTTTACAGGTTGAGGATGGCGGGATTTTCTGCTGAAACGGATTATGTGGGCAGAAGTCTTAAAGCCCAGATGAAGTATGCCGATAAAATTCCCTCCAAGTATGCCTTTATAATCGGCGAAGACGAGGTAAAAACCGGAATAATAACTGTAAAAGATTTGACCACCGGTGAGCAGGAAAAGGTGCCTTGCGAAGAAGTTGAGACATATTTAAAAAACAAGATTAGGAAGGGTTGTTAGTTATGAGCAAAAAGATAAAAAGAACGCATCATTGTGGATTATTGACCTCGGAAAATACCGGCCAGGACGTTGTCCTGGCCGGATGGGTGCAGACCCGGAGGGACCTCGGAGGCCTTATATTTGTCGACCTACGGGACAGGAGCGGAGTGGTCCAAGTTGTGTTCAGCCCCGAGTATAACCGGCAGGCTTTTGAAAAAGCAGATGAATTAAGGAGCGAATTTGTGATTGCGGTTAAGGGTAAGGTTTTTAAGCGCCCCGAGGAAAACGTGAACCCGAAGATCCCCACCGGGGAAATAGAGGTATTTGTAGAAGAACTTGAGGTCCTAAATAAGGCCAAGACTCCGCCTTTCCCAATAGAGGATGATATAAAGGTCGACGAGAGCTTGAGGTTGAAGTACAGGTATCTTGATCTTCGAAGGCCCTCTATGCTGCACAATATGACCTTCAGGCATAAGGTAAATAAGGCTATAAGGGACTTTCTGGATGAAAATGGTTTTATTGAAGTAGAAACTCCGATGCTTACCCGCAGCACACCCGAAGGGGCCAGAGATTTTCTCGTTCCCAGCCGCCTTAATCCCGGCACCTTCTACGCACTACCTCAGTCACCCCAGCTCTTCAAGCAAATTCTAATGGTGGCGGGAATGGAAAGATATTACCAGATAACCAGATGTTTCAGGGATGAAGATCTGAGAGCAGACAGGCAGCCTGAGTTTACCCAGCTCGACATAGAGATGTCCTTCGTCGATGTGGATGATGTAATTTCATTGAACGAAAAGCTCGTTAAATATGTAGTAGAGAAAACGACGGGAAGGACAGTGGAGATTCCATTCCGAAGGATCACTTACAGGGATGCTATGGAGATTTACGGTTCGGATAAACCGGATACCCGCTTCGGTCTTGAAATGGTTGATGTGACCGATATTGCTGAAAAAACCGAATTTAAGGTGTTTTCCGAGGCGGCCAAGTCCGGCGGGAAGGTAAAGGGAATTAACATCAAAAACTCGGCCGAACAATTCAGCCGCCGGCAGATCGACGAACTCGTGGAAAAAGCCAAGGAATTCGGCGCTAAAGGACTGGCGTGGATTAGCCTTTCCAGCGAAGGAATTAAATCACCAATAGCAAAATTCTTTGCCCGGGAAGTCATGGATGAACTTCTGGAGCGCATGGGAGCCCAGCCCGGAGACCTTCTCATTTTTGTGGCGGACAGCGATTCAAAGCTGGTCGTGACATCTCTAGGGCAGCTCAGGCTGCACCTAGGCCGGCAGCTGAATTTGATCGATAAAAATAAGCTCAATTTCCTGTGGGTGGTCGAATTCCCCCTCCTTGAATGGGATGAGGAAGAGAAAAGATATGTTGCCATGCATCATCCCTTCACCTCACCTATGGATGAAGATTTGGACCTGCTGGAAGAAGACCCGGGCAGGGTCCGAGCCAAGGCTTACGACCTGGTTCTTAACGGTACCGAACTGGGAGGGGGCAGTATAAGGATTCACAGGACCGAAATTCAAGAGAGGATGTTTAAAGTCCTGGGATTTACGAAAGAAAGGGCATGGAACAATTTCGGCTTTCTTCTCAGGGCGTTCGAGTACGGCACGCCTCCTCACGGCGGTATAGCGTACGGTCTTGACCGTATGGTAATGCTCCTTTTGGGGCTCAACAGCATCCGCGATTGCATCGCCTTTCCCAAAACCCAGAATGCGTCATGCCTCCTGACGGAAGCTCCGGCGCAAGTGGAACCAAGGCAGTTGAAAGAGCTGTACATCCAGGTTACCATTTAAAAACAATTGATTAAAAGCAGCTTGTGTGGTATCATTAGAATAAAGAAAAGATAAATCTCCCTGCTGTGCGCGTGGACCTGACAGAGGAAAGAGCCAACACCACGACATAGGGAGTCCGGCCTCTGGATGTGGATTGTAGGCCCTCCTTGGAGAGGGAAACATGAATCATCCAGGAGGACACCCACCTTTGAGGGCCGGGTCTCTGTTCCTTGTCAGTACACGGCATGGCGGGGTTTTTTTATATTCATTTGACGAGTATCCTACCAGGTTCTATAATGAAAGTAGATACCCCTAAAAGGTATGATGGAGGTGCTCACGATGGAGCATGAAAACAGTTGTTCCTATTGTGCAAGCAAAGAAGATATAAAAAGGCGCCTGAAAAAAATTGAAGGTCAGATAAAAGGTATACAGAAAATGGTGGAAGATGAAAAATACTGCGTGGACATACTTATACAGATCGCCGCGGTTAGGGCGGCTCTAAACAAGGTGGGACTGATCCTTTTTAAAGACCATACCCGTGGATGCGTTGCTAGAGCTATGAACACTGACCGACAGGAAGAAATGATTGAAGAACTGGTGGAGATCATACTCAAATTTATCAGATAGAAGGGGGGAATTTTCGGTGAGAGAAAGGGCTGTTGTCATTTCAAAGAAAGGCGATCAAGCTGAAGTTGAAATAATACGCACGTCTGCCTGTTCGAAGTGCAAGGGTTGCAGCCTAAGTTCTGATAATAGGACCTTGAAAGTTTGGGCTCAAAATGAAGTGGATGCAGAAGTGGGCCAGGTAGTGGAAATCGAGATGGAGTCCAAGGCGCTGCTTTCGGCTACCTTTATAGTATACGTAATTCCGCTGGTAGGTTTTCTTTTGGGAGTGGCCCTGGGAGTGGAGCTGGCGGATATCCTGAGTATAGGGTGGAAGGAGCTTTTTTCGTTCATAACGGGACTTCTTTTTACCGCGCTGGCTTTCACAGGCATATACGTTAACAACAGGTTTTTTGAAAAGAACCCCATGTTCACTTCGAAAATAGTGAATATTTTGGACGAGCACAGTAGAAAACATTGACAATGAATTATATTTTCTATATAATTCATGACAAATGTTATATAATTTTGGAGGTTTTTCGCAATGATGACCAGCAGCGAGATACGAGAAAAATTTTTGAGTTTTTTCGAAAGCAAGGGACATGTCCGTGTTCCCAGCTCATCTTTGGTACCTTATAACGATCCCACACTGCTTTTTACCAACGCAGGAATGAATCAGTTCAAAGACGTCTTCCTCGGCCTTAAGAAGTTGCCCTTCACCCGGGCTACAACCGCACAGAAATGCGTACGAGCCGGGGGGAAACACAACGACCTGGACAGCGTCGGAAGAACGGCTCGTCATCATACGTTTTTCGAAATGCTCGGCAATTTCTCCTTTGGGGACTATTTCAAGAGAGATGCCATCGCATACGCTTGGGAATTCCTTACAGAGGTTTTGCAGCTTCCAAAAGAACGGTTATGGGTCAGCATATACGAAAACGATGACGAGGCTTTTTATTTATGGCAGGAAGTTGCAAATATTCCTCCGGAGAAAATAATCCGCCTGGGTGAAAAAGACAATTTCTGGGCTATGGGTGATACCGGACCTTGCGGTCCGTGCAGCGAGATATATATCGACAGGGGAGAAGAACATCGATGCAATTCACCGGAGTGTAAAATAGGAGTATGCGACTGCGACAGGTGGCGGGAGCTTTGGAATCTGGTATTCATGCAGTACAACCGTGATGAACACGGAAACCTGACTCCCCTACCGAGACCCAGCATCGACACCGGTATGGGGCTTGAACGCATAGCTACCGTGATGCAGAACGTCTACAGCAATTACGATACCGATCTTCTCCGTCCGATCATAGCCTTTGTAGAAAATATGACAGGAAAGAAGTACTATGGGGATGAGCGGGGTTTCCCATTTAGGGTAATAGCGGATCACATAAGAGCCATCACATTTCTTATTTCAGACGGCGTTTTACCGGGTAACGAAGGAAGAAGTTATGTCCTGAGGCGTATACTGAGAAGGGCTGCAAGATTCGGTAAGGAGCTCGATCTTAACAGGCCGTTTTTATATAAGATCGTTCCGGTAGTGGTATCGCTGATGGGAGATGCCTATCCGGAAATAAAGAAAAATCAGGATTATATTCAGAGGGTAACTAAATTTGAGGAAGAACGTTTTCACGAGACTTTAAATGATGGATTAAAATTGCTCTTTGAAGGCATGGCCGAACTTGAAGAAAAAAACCAAAAAGTAATTCCCGGGGAAATGGCTTTTATGCTCTACGATACTTATGGTTTTCCCCTAGACCTAACCGAAGACGTGGCCAGGGAAAAAGGCTTTAATATAGATAGAGAAGCCTTTGAGGAACTCATGGAAAGGCAGAGAAAAAAAGCTAAAGCCGCACGAAAAGAGGAGTATCCGGTCAACGAGCTATACGAGATACTGGCGCCTATGGAGCCCACTATTTTTGTGGGTTATGATTGTCTCTCCACCGAAGCTCAGGTTGAATTGATCATATCGGGTAAAGAGCCCGTTGTTGAGGCAGATGAAAAAGCCGGAGAGATTATACTGGTGCTCGACAGGACTCCTTTTTACGGCGAAGCCGGTGGACAGGTGGGGGATACTGGTATAATCGAAAATGAAAATTTTACTTTCAGGGTAAGGGATACCCAGCGCACACCGGATGGAAAAATATACCATATAGGAAAAGTAGAGAAGGGATTCATCAGGTTAAAAGAGAGGGTAACGGCCAGTGTTGATGAAGCCCGGAGAAGGGATATAGCGAGAAATCACAGCGCCACCCATCTGCTGCATAGGGCGTTAAAGGACGTGCTTGGAGAGCATGTAAATCAGGCCGGATCCTTAGTGGCTCACGATAGATTGAGGTTCGATTTCAGCCATTTTGCGGCGTTAACCGAGGACGAGATTAAGAAAATCGAAGATCTGGTAAATAAAGCAATACTCGACGACCTACCGGTAGTCGTTGAAGAAACTACGGTGGAGGAAGCCCAGAAAGCCGGCGCGATAGCCCTTTTTGGAGAAAAGTATGGTGAAAAGGTTCGCATGGTCAGTATGGGCAACTACTCGAAAGAACTGTGCGGCGGTACCCATGTGAGTTCCACGTCAAAGATAGGCCTTTTCAAGATAATATCCGAAAGCAGTGTCGGCGCAGGCGTGAGGCGCATAGAAGCGGTAACCGGTTGGAATCTTTTGAATTACACCAGGGAGAACCTGGCTATAATAAGCGACCTGGTCTCGCTTTTAAAGTCGAAACCCCAGGATTTAACCGCCAAAGTTGAAGAATTGTTTGAAACGATAAAAAGAAACGAGCGGCAGGTTGAATCTCTCAGGCAGCGCCTGATAAATACTCGAGTGGAAGAGATAGCCGCTGGTAAAATATTGCTGGGCGATATCAACGTTATTTCTGCCAAAGTTGACGATGCATCTATGGATGACCTGAGGAATATTAGCGATGTCCTGCGCCAAAAAATAAAATCCGGCATAGTGGTGTTGGGTTCCACTTCGGGCGATAGGGTGTTTCTTGTGTGCTCGGTTACAAAAGACCTGGTTGAAAAAGGGTACCATGCCGGCAAAATAGTAAAACAGGCTGCTGAAGTTGCAGGAGGGAGCGGAGGAGGTAGGCCTGACTTTGCTCAAGCAGGAGGCAAGTATCCCGATAAGCTGGAGCAAGCTCTTAAGGTCGCCGTAGATGTAATAAAAAACTGGACTGCATAGAATTTTCCTTATTTGGTATAATAAAGGAGCACGGGAAAATCCCGTGCTCCTTGACCTCAATTTTTGAACAGCAGGGGGAAGATTAATGGTAGGAAACATGCAGGATACAATGATGTTTAAAAAAATGGAAAAGGAAGATTTAAAACCTGCAAAACAGATTTTAACAGAAGTTTATAATGCATTGAAAGAAAAAGGTTATAATCCGATTAGTCAAATCGTAGGGTATCTTTTATCGGGGGATCCCGCTTACATAACGAGTTTTAAGAACGCCCGCAACATTATAAGGAAAATCGAGCGGGACGAATTACTGGAAGAACTTGTAAAAAGTTATCTTGAGAAACAGTGATCTTGGGTATTTAAAATAGAGGGTTGCATAATGCAATATACTAACCTGGGAAAAACTGGAATTAAGGTATCACGTCTTTGTTTTGGTACGCTTACCCTCGGGCCCCTTCAGGCGAATTTTTCCGCGGAGAAAGGGGCTGATTTAATTTGTAAGGCTGTGGATCTGGGTGTCAATTTCCTGGATACCGCTGAATTTTACCAGAATTACCCGCATATATGTCTTGCGATCAAAAAGTCAGGGCGCGATCTGGTGGTTGCAACTAAATCTTACGCCTATACTTATCAGGGAATGAGAGAAAGCGTTGAAAAAGCACGTAAAGCACTGGACAGGGATGTAATAGATATTTTCATGCTCCACGAACAGGAATCCCGGTTAACACTCAAAGGGCATCGCGAAGCCCTGGAATATCTAATTGATGCAAAAGAAAAGGGAATAATAAGAGCAACGGGTGTTTCCACTCATACTGTCGAGGTTGTGCTGGCAGCAGCCGGAATGGACGAAATCGATGTTATACATCCAATAGTAAATTACAAGGGCATAGGGATCAAAGATGGAACGGTAAATGACATGATAGAAGCCATAAAAAAGGCATATGAAAACGGCAAAGGGATTTACGGTATGAAATGCCTTGGAGGGGGCAATCTTGTAGGTGTAAAAAAGGAGGCTTTCAAATTTATACTTGGGCTACCGTACCTTCATTCGGTAGCAGTAGGCATGAAGTCTGAGCATGAGATAGTGGCTAATATCCTGACTTTCGAAGGGAAGGACGTTCCTGAAGAATTGGAAAGGCTCATTTCTTCCGAAAAGAGGCGGTTATTAATTGAGGATTGGTGTGAGGGTTGCGGCCGCTGTGTGGAAAAGTGCGGATTCAATGCCCTTTCCCTTGAAGAAGGTAGAGCCGTGGTTAATTCAGAACGCTGTACATTATGCGGTTACTGTGGCGGGGTTTGTCCTGAGTTCTGTATAAAAATCGTATAAAAGGGGCATCTTTAAAATGCGTATTCTGGGTTTAGATGTAGGCAATAAGAGGATAGGGGTGGCCGTTTCCGACGAACTCGGAATAACAGCTCAGGGAGTAGGAGTGATCGAGCGCGGGGATGTAAAGAGAGATATCGAAAGAATATCGGAAATTGTAAAAAGGTATCAGGTCAAAAAGGTAATCATCGGATTGCCCCTCAATATGAACGGCACCTTGGGGCCCCAAGGCCAGTTGGTTAAAGACTTCGGGGAAAAGTTGAGACATTCCTTGAATTTAGATGTCGAGTACTGGGATGAAAGGTTATCTACCGTAACTGCCGAAAAGGTACTGATTGATGCCGATATTTCGAGGAGAAAGAGAAAGGGAGTGATAGACAAGTTATCGGCAATAGTCATACTTCAGAGCTTTCTTGATAGTAGGTCAAATATTGACACAGGTTCAAAATTACTATAAAATGGAGCTAATTCAAAAGGATTGGAGTGATTCTTTAATGATGGATGAAAGGGAAACGATAACACTGTATGATGAAGAAGGAAAAGCATCGGAATTCGAGGTTCTCGGAGTAGTCACTGTGGAAGACAATGATTACGCCATTCTCATCCCAATGGATGAAGAGGATGAGGAAACAGCCTATATTTTTAGAATCGATACTGACGAAGATGGCGATGAGGTTTTGACCGTGGTAGAGGATGACGAGGAATTTGAAAAGGTGAAAGAGGCCTGGGAAGCTTTATGTGAAGAAGATTTTGAAGAAGACTATGATGAAGAAAATCTTGAAGACGATTAAAAAACCTAGGCTTATTGAATATAAAATTCTTTGACAAAAACCGCCCTTTTATTAGGGCGGTTCAGACTGTCGACAAAGTAACTGTCGACAGTCTTTTTTTGCAAAAGCTAGTACAAAAATCATCAGCTTTTTAGTAAAATTAAAGAAGATACAAAAATATTGTGGGGCGATGAAATGTTAACGAAGAAAAATCGAGAAATAATAGAGCAGGTAGAATTAGTAAGCATCGATAGCTTAGTACCTCAAGACCATCTCCTTAGGGCAGTAGAAGAAAGCATCGACTTTAATTTCATTTATGATGAAGTAAAAGACCTATATAGCGAAAATACAGGAAGACCTAGTATTGACCCGGTAGTGTTAATTAAGCTACTCATGCTCCAAGCATTGTATGGAATCCGCTCCATGCGCCAAACCATCAGAGAAGTAGAAGTCAATGTAGCTTACCGTTGGTTTTTAGGCTATGGATTACAAGAAAAAATACCTCACTTTTCAACTTTTGGAAAAAACTATGAACGGCGGTTTAAGGAAAGTGATCTATTTGAAAAGATATTCGAGCGGGTGTTGATGGAAGCAATAGAATGCGGGTTTGTTAAAACAGATGCAGTATTTATCGATGCTACTCACATAAAAGCCAGTGCCAATAAGAATAAATATATCGAGAAAGTCGCTAAGCAACGGACTCAAAAATATAAGGAAGAACTTTTAAAAGAAATCAACGCCGAACGGGAAGCAAACGGTAAAAAGCCCTTTGAAGAAGAAGATGATGATGACGATAACAACAAAGGAGAAAATAGCTCTAAAAAAGTCAGGGTAAGCACCACAGATCCTGAAAGTGGGATGTTTCAAAAAGGGGAAAAAGAGCGCTGCTTTGCCTACACAGCTTCTGTAGCCTGTGACCGGAACAACTTTGTCCTTGGTGTCAAAATAGCACCTGGAAATGTTCATGACAGCCAGGTATTCTCCGATTTATTTCAAGAAGTAAACGATAAATTTTCTAAAATAGAGGCGGTAGTGGTTGATGCAGGCTACAAAACCCCCGGGATATGCAGAGAAATCATTGAGGCAGGAGCGCTTCCCGTTATGCCCTACAAGAGGCCGATGACCAAAGATGGTTACTTTAAAAAACGCGAATACGTCTATGACGAATATTATGATTGTTACATATGCCCCAACAACCAAATATTAGAATACAGCACCACCAACCGGGCGGGATACCGGGAATATAGGAGCAACCCCCAAATATGCTGTAAATGTCCCATGCGCCTACAGTGCACCAAAAGTAAAAATTACACAAAAATCATAACTCGGCATATATGGGAGCATTACATAGAAATAGCGGAAGATATAAGACACACCCAATGGGGTAAAGAACTATACAAAATGCGCGGCCAGACCATCGAGCGGGTATTTGCCGATGCGAAGGAAAAGCATGGCATGCGCTATACAAATCTACGAGGCTTGAGGAAAGTTGGACATTACCTCACGCTTCTTTTCGCATGCATGAATTTAAAAAAGCTGGCTTTATGGAAGAAAAGACGGGGAACGTTTCCGCCAACAGTCCCCGCTTTACATTCGTTTTTCTTAAAAATTTTCTTCGCCTTCAACAAAAAGCCGCTTTTAGGTTATGCATCCTAAAAGCGGCTTTGTCTACAAGCTGAACCGCCCTTTTATTAGGGCGGTTTTTTAAATGGATTTCCGGGGTCAATAGATAGACCCTTGTGATAAACGGCAACGTGTGCTATAATAACGAAGGTAGTTTTTTGTATGTTTGAGCAATTCCATCAGAAACCTGATTTTTGTATGTCGAAAAAATTAAAAACAATATGAAAAAAGGCGCAGGGACTCGACGAAAAGGTACAAAAGGCAGGGTGTCAAGATATGTATAAAGATTTGCAGGATTTTGTAAGGGTACTGGAACAAAAAAGTTTGCTCAAGAGAATAAAGGTAGAGGTTGACAGCGAACTGGAAGTAACCGAAATAGTAGACAGGGTGGTAAAATCGGGAGGCCCCGCACTGCTTTTTGAAAATGTAAAAGGTTCGGAGTTTCCCCTATTGGTCAATGCCTTCGGAACTTACGAGCGGATGAACCTGGCATTGGAAGTTGAAAGCCTTGATGATGTTGCAAAAGAAATAGAAGACCTGATAGATATATCTAATTACATAGGGTTGTTTAATAAAATAAGATCCGCCACAAGACTTGCTAAAATTGCAAAAATATTTCCCAAAAAAGTTAAGCAGGGCGCCTGTCAAGAAATCGTTGAAGAACCGGATCTTTCTAGACTGCCGATTTTAAAATGCTGGCCCGGTGATGGAGGAAAATTTATAACCCTCCCTCTGGTAATTACGAAGGACCCCGAGACGGGCACACAGAATATGGGCATGTACAGGCTCCAGGTTTACGACGAAAAAACTACGGGTATACACTGGCACCTCCATAAAGACGGCAGTGAAATATATGAAAAATATAAAAAGCTTGGAAAGAAAATGCCCGTTTCGGTGGCGCTTGGCTGCGATCCAGCCACGATATATGCTTCCACCGCCCCTCTCCCCAAAGAAATCGATGAAATGATATTTGCGGGGTTTTTGCGGAAGGCTCCCCTTGAATTAGTCAAGTGTAAGACCAACGATATTTACGTACCCGCCAATGCGGAATTTATACTGGAAGGATACGTGGATATCGATGAATTAAGGGAAGAAGGTCCCTTTGGCGACCATACGGGATACTATTCGATTAAAGACCTTTATCCCGTCTTTCACCTGACGTGCATGACGCGCAAGAAAAATCCAATATATCCGGCCACGGTTGTAGGGAAACCTCCTATGGAGGATTGTTTCTTGGGAAAAGCTACTGAACGGATATTTTTACCGCTTTTAAAAATACAATGCCCCGAAATCGTAGATATAAATTTTCCGCTTGAAGGTGTATTCCATAACTGCGTAATAGTGTCGATAAAAAAGAGATATCCCGGCCACGCAAAAAAGGTGATGCACGCCCTGTGGGGAATGGGGCAGATGATGTATACAAAACTTATAATTGTAGTGGACGAGCATGTAGACCCGAAAGACCTTTCGACAGTGGCATGGAAGGTATTCAACAATATAGATGCCAGAAGGGATG
The DNA here is from genome assembly GCF_000144645.1 of Thermosediminibacter oceani DSM 16646. Classification (NCBI taxonomy): domain Bacteria; kingdom Bacillati; phylum Bacillota; class Clostridia; order Thermosediminibacterales; family Thermosediminibacteraceae; genus Thermosediminibacter; species Thermosediminibacter oceani. Next base: position 1,306,337 of record NC_014377.1, on the reverse strand, counting down.
TAGTCATAGTCGACGGGCCGCTGGATGCTCTGGATCACGCTTCTCCTTTGAAGCATTACGGCAGCAAGATGGGAATCGATGCGACGAAAAAGTGGAAGGAAGAAGGGTACGAAAGGGAATGGCCTGACGATATTGTAATGGACCCGAAAATAAAGGAATTGGTCGACAGAAGGTGGAAAGAATATGGATTCTAAAGGCCATGCAGCTTTGCTGTTTGGCGCTATGATGAGGCGGTTGAAGACTTACGGGGATTTGGTCATGTTTTCTCATACGTTATTTTCACTGCCTTTTTCGCTCATCGCCATGTTCTGGGCCGCTGGAGGATTTCCGCCAGCAAAGGTGTTTTTCTGGGCCATGGTGGCCCTTTTCGGGGCAAGAAACGGTGCTAATGCGTTGAACCGGCTGGTGGACAGGGATATTGATGCCAAAAACCCAAGGACTGCCGGAAGGCATATACCTATGGGCATAGTTAAAGAATATGAGGCTTTCGTAATTGTTGTGTTTTGCTTTGCAGCCCTGGTGTTAGCCGCATTTGAACTAAATCCCCTTTGCGTCAAATTGCTGCCTGTGGCAATTTTTTTATTCGTAATATATTCGTACACCAAGCGGTTTACGTGGTTGTGTCATGTGATATTGGGTCTTGCCTGCGGGGGAGCTCCGGTGGGAGCATGGATTGCGGTCACCGGCCAAATACAATGGCCCGCCGTTGTTCTCGGCGCCGCGGTAATGTTATGGGTTGCGGGGTTCGACATAATCTACGGTTCGCAGGATGTGGATTTTGACACAAGCCACGGCCTTTATTCGATACCGGTAAAATTCGGCATAAAAAACGCACTTAAGATATCTGCTGCTTTTCATGGGATTTCTATGGGGCTGTTATTTTACCTGTACTTTTTGATGAATATGGGTTACCTCTATTTGCTGGGCCTTGTTATTATCTCGTGTTTTCTATACGCGGAGCACAAACTGGTTTCCCCCACGAACTTAAAGCACGTAACCATAGCTTCTTATGACATCAATCAGATAGTAAGCGTGGTCTTTTTTATATTTTCTACTATGGACATTTTTATTTTGAGGTGATTGGATGGCAAGGTTCGTAGTCGGCATAACGGGCGCAAGCGGCTGCGTATACGGAGTAAGATTAATAGAAGAGCTTTTAAAGGGGAAACACGAAGTTTACCTTTTGATTACTGAAAACGGGAGCAAAGTTTTAAAACATGAATTGGGGGTGGATACGGAGACTTTAATTTCAGATTTTGGCAAACTCGAAAAATATGGAGGTGCTCTCAAATATTATGACATAAATAATATTTTCGCTCCAATAGCTAGTGGTTCCTTTAAGGCGGATGGAATGGTAATAATTCCGTGTTCTATGTCGACCCTAGCATTTATAGCTCACGGATTGTCACACAATTTACTGCAGAGAACCGCTGATGTATTTTTGAAGGAAAAAAGAAAAATTGTCATAGTCCCCCGGGAGACTCCGCTGAATTCAATACACCTCGAAAACATGCTGACACTTAGTAAAATGGGAGCTCATATACTACCGGCTATGCCTGCCTTTTATCAAAGTCCAAAAACTATTGACGACATGGTCAATTTCATAGTGGGAAGGGTTTTAGACACCTTGAACATCCCAAATCAACTATATGACAGGTGGAAAGGAGTTGAAGATCATGAGCAAAAAAATTAAAAAGATAGCGGTGATTTTTGCGTTGCTTTCCCTGATATTTTTACTGAGCGCGTGTTCTGACAATTCAGTGCAGGAAAGCAAAGAGGAGACTGAAAGTAAAGAAGGCAGCCCCTTGGTAATCGGTGTGCTTCCCGATGTGGATTCTATACCTTTGATCATTGCTGAGGCGCAGGGATATTTCCAAGAACAAGGGGTTGAAGTGCGCCTTGAACATTTTAAAAGCGCCATGGAAAGGGACAGTGCCCTTCAAAGCGGCAAAATAGATGGAGCGGTATCGGACATTCTAGCGGCTGCTTTTGCCAACGATGGGGGTTTCAATGTTAAGATTACCTCCCTCACCAACGGGACTTACAAACTGCTTACAGGAAAAGAAAAAAATATCAATGAGGTTGCCAAGATAAAAGGCAGGGACATAGCATTATCAAAAAATACCATCATTGAATATGCTACCGATAAAATATTAGAAAAATACGGCATAGATCCAAGCGACGTAAACAAGGTAGTAGTGCCCCAAATTCCAGCAAGGCTTGAGATGCTCCAAAACGGGAAGATAGACGCCGCAACACTTCCGGACCCTCTGGCAACGCTTGCTATAAAAAATGGCGCAAAGGTTATTGAGAGCACCGATAAATTGGGGATTAATCCGGGGGTATTGCTGTTTACTCCGGAGGCATTAGAAAGAAAAGAGGATGAAATAAAGGCCTTTTATAAGGCGTATAACAAGGCTGTCGAATATCTTAAACAAAATGAAAAGTCAGCTTATATTGATGTTGTGATTGAAAAGGCCGGGTTCCCTGAAGAAGTTAAAGACACCATAGTCCTGCCGGAATACACGAAGGCGGAACTTCCGTCTAAAGAGGATTTTGACGGGGTGATGGACTGGCTGGTAAAAAAAGGCCTGATAAAGAAGGCGTATTCTTTTGACGAACTGGTGGACGGTAGATTCATAGAGTAAAGTAAAGCGGGCGTTATATATGATTACGGTTCGAAACCTCGAAGTCTTTTACAAGTCTTCACGAGGAAAATTTAGGGCTCTGGCCGGGGTAAACCTGGATGTGGAAAAAGGCGGAATCGTTGCCGTAATTGGCCCGTCGGGATGTGGAAAATCCACACTGCTTTACACGCTGGCCGGGATTATAAAGGAATTTAAAGGAGAAGTTCTTATAGATAAAACTCCTATCGATGCCAGGAAGCATCGAATAGGCCTCGTCCTTCAGGATTACGGGCTTTTGCCCTGGAAAAACGTAATTGAAAATTCGCTGCTGGGGTTAAGAGTAAAGAAAAAAATAACCAAAACAGATAGAGATTATGCCGAATACATATTGTCCCGAATGGGCCTTTCCGGCCTTTTTACTAGGTACCCCGGGGAGTTAAGTGGAGGCCAGAGACAAAGAGTAGCAATAGCAAGAGCGTTTATTTTAAAGCCAGATATTTTGCTGATGGATGAACCTTTCTCCGCCCTCGACGCAATAACTAGAGAAGAAATGCAGGACCTTTTTTTAGATGTATGGGAAAGCGATTCTATCTCAACGGTGTTTGTGACCCACAGCACCGAAGAAGCTATGTATCTGGGGAAGAAAATAGCCGTCATGACGGGACCTCCCGGTCGAATCGTTAAAACGTTCGATAACCCCTTCTTTGGTGCCCGTGAAATTAAGGACCTGGGTCTTTACAGCAGCATTAAATCTAAATTAAAAGACTTGATAAAGGGTAGACAAAAGTGAAGGTAAAAAACACCAGCCAATATATCTTTATTTTCTTTCTAATTGTTATATTATGGCATATTGCGTCCGCTGTGGTGAAAAGTCCCTTGCTTCCGCCGCCGGCTGCCGTCTTTTACAACTTGAGGGAAGTATTTTTTTCAAAAATCGCTCCTCACGCTGCCCTAAGCATATACAGGATTATCGCAGGCCTTATCTTTTCGGTACTAATAGGTTCTATTTTAGGGCTTTTAATGGGATTTTATCATTCTGTAGACAGAGTTTTGTCGCCGGTAATATATTTTATATATCCCATACCGAAAATCGCTTTATTGCCTATTGTAATGATTTTATTCGGCCTGGGTGAATTGTCCAAGATCACGATGATAGTTATTATAACGGTGTTTCAAATCATTATCACAATGCGTGACACGGTAAAAAACATACCAAAAGAAATGTTTTATTCCCTTACATCATTGGGTGCCGGCGATATAGTTGTTTTCAAGGAGATTATACTGCCCGCAGCTGCGCCGGAATTGCTGACCGCCCTGAGGCTGGGTACAGGCACGGCTATTTCGGTTTTGTTTTTTACAGAGAACTTTGGAACAGTACAAGGCATAGGATATTTTATTATGGATGCTTGGATGAGGGTAAATTACATCGACATGTATTCGGGAATTCTGGTTCTCGGCGGGATAGGATTGATTTTATTTTCATTTGTAGACGCTCTGGATAGGATATTTTGCCGGTGGAAAAAGTAGATCGTAAAGCTTGACTTTCGCCCTATAATGGCGATACTGGATGGTAGCCGAAGTGTTCTTGCATAGAGACTCCACTACTCGGAGGAGCGTGGGCTAAAGCTTGCACTGGCATTAATGCGGGTGTATAATTAACTTGGCGCATCCGTTGTGCGGGAGGGGAAAATTTTGGAAAAGACAAAAGATGAAGATAAAGTAAGGAGGCTGAAATTGCTGGAAGAAAAGTTAAAAGACAGGGAGTTGAAGCTCACGCCCCAGAGGAGAGCAACCCTGGATGTGCTTTTAGAGAATCCTTCGAAGCATATGAGCACCGAAGAAATTTACGCCCTAGTGAAAAAGAAGTTTCCAGATGTGGGGCTGGCTACTATTTATAGGACTTTACAGCTTTTTGACGAATGCGATATTATAAAGAAGTTAAACTTCGGCGATGGCTGCTACAGGTATGAACTAAGTGAGGAAGAAAAACATCAGCATCACCATCTGGTTTGCCTGAAATGCGGGCAGGTTTATGAGTTTGACGACGATCTTCTGGACGACCTGGAAGATCAGATTGAAGCCAAAAACGAATTTAAAATTATTGACCATGTTGTTAAATTTCTGGGATACTGCAAGAAATGCCAGGAAGGCAAAGAGTAAAGAAGAGCTTGTCTTGAAAGACAAGCTCTTCTTTTTTTACTATCTCTTTCTCAGGAATATTTTGCTTATCTCCGCAGCTACAAAGGGTATCCAACCAAATAATACCACGAGATCCATTTCGTAGAAAGATAAGTAGGTTGTATCGAAGATGGCCCTCAAGAACGGCACATAGATTACAGCCAGCAGCAAACTCAGCGAGATAAATGATGCTATTACCATAAAGCGGTTGGAGAAAAATCCGATTTTGAATACTGAATGGGTTTCGGAGCGGGTAGAGTAAGCCCACAAGACTTCGCAGAAAATCAGCGTAGCAAAAGCAAGAGTCCTTGCCTTTTCGATACTGGCACTATTTTTCAAAGCAAGAACGAATACTCCCAATGTAGAAAGGGCCATGAAAATGCTATTTATCGCAATTTGCCACCGCATGCGGGCATCTATTATGGGTTCTTCCGGCCTTCTAGGCGGCCGTTGCATGATATCCGGCTCTTTCTTTTCAATACCAAGAGCTAGAGCCGGGAATGCGTCTGTAAGCACGTTTATCCACAAAAGCTGAATAGGCTTCAGCGGTATGGGCAATCCAGCTAGCATGGAGGCGAATATAATGAGGATCTCCGAGATGTTACAAGAGAGCAGGAAGAATATGAATTTGCGTATGTTGGAGTAAATAACCCTGCCTTCTTCCACTGCCGAAACTATGCTAGCAAAATTGTCGTCGACCAGGATCATGTCGGCGGTTTCCTTGGCGACGTCGGTGCCGGTAATGCCCATTGCCACGCCTATATCGGCCTTCTTTAGTGCTGGCGCGTCATTGACTCCGTCCCCGGTCATTGCGACGATATGGCCATTATTTTTTATAGCCTCTACTATCCTTAGTTTATGAGTTGGTGATACTCTAGCGTAAACCGATACTTCCTTAGATTTATGGAACAGATCGTCGTCGCTCATGGAGTCCAGTTCAGAGCCTGTTAGTACACCTGCTTCGTTTTCAATCATGCCTAGATCCTTCGCTATAGCTACCGCCGTGTCTCTGTGATCGCCGGTAATCATTACAGGCCTTATACCTGCCTGTTTACATACCTTTATCGCCTCTATGGCTTCAGGCCGCGGAGGGTCAATCATGCCTATCAAACCGACAAATACGAAATCTTTTTCAATGTCTTCTGATTTCGGTTCATCCGGGAGGGTGTCAAGGGGCCTGTAAGCCAGGGCAAGTACCCTGAGAGCCTGAGACGCCATTGCTTTATTGGCCTCAATTATTGCTTTTCTGTCTTCCTGTGTTAAAGGTACCTCCTGACCGTCTTTGTAAATATAATTTGAAAGACCTAAAAGGACATCCGGTGCCCCTTTTGCATATGCTATATATTTTCCGTCAAAAGGATGAATTGTGGTCATCAGCTTTCTATCCGAATCAAAGGGAATTTCGTTAACGCGGGGCTGCGTCTTCTCTAGGTCTTCGACGAATATTCCGGCTTTAGCAGCAGCAACCACAAGTGCTCCTTCGGTGGGGTCACCGAGAATTCTCCATGTTTTTTGATCTTCTTTTTCTGTACCGCTTTCTTCCAGCTTTGAATCGTTGCAGAGAGCTCCAATTTTCAGGAGCAGTTCAAGACTCGTATCGGATTTGGGGTCGATGATTCTGGAGCCGTCAAGGTAAAATTCTCCTTCAGGCCTGTAGCCTTCTCCGGTGATTGAAATAAATCGGCCATTTGTAAAAATTTTTGTTGCAGTCATCTGGTTCTGAGTTAGGGTACCGGTTTTATCGGAGCATATAACAGTAGTACTTCCTAGAGTTTCTACAGCGTGCAATTTTTTTATAATCGCATTCCGCTTTACCATGCGCTGCAGGCCGAGTGCCAAGACTATTGTCAATATTGCGGGGAGACCTTCGGGTATAGCCGCTACCGCAAGGCTGACAGAAATCATGAACATCTCTAAAAATGGGATGTCTCTCAATAGCCCCACTAAAAAGACAATGCCGCATATGACGAGGCAGGCGATTCCAAGCGTTTTTCCCGTTTCCTCCAATTTTTTCTGGAGAGGCGTAACTTCATCCTGGTAAGACTCGAGCATTTTGGCGATCATACCTATTTCAGTCTTCATGCCCGTCGATACTACTATGCCTTTGCCCCTGCCGTAAGTAACCACAGTGCCCATAAAAGCAGAATTTGTCCTGTCTCCGAGGGGCCTCTCTTCGTTGAATACTATATCGGCGTTTTTTTCGACAGGGACCGATTCTCCGGTAAGTGCTGATTCGTCGATTTTCAAATTCACACTTTCCACCAGTCGCAGATCCGCCGGCACGTAGTTTCCGGCTTCCAGCAAGACTATATCCCCCGGAACCAGTTCACGAGCAGGGATAACCTGGACCGTGCCGTCTCTAATAACTCGCGCCTCAGGAGCTGCCATTTTCTTCAAAGCATCCAGAGCCTTACTCGCTCTATATTCCTGCACTACACCCAGTATCGCATTTAAAACTACTATCATAATAATTACAGCCGAATCTACTACTTCGCCTACCAGCATGGATATCAGGCTAGCAACGATAAGTATTAATACCAGGAAGTCCTTGAATTGACTCAAAAACATTTCAAACAAAGTCGGCCCTCTTTTACCCACAAGCTCGTTATAGCCGTGGTCCTTAAGCCTTTGTTGGGCGACTTCGGATGAAAGTCCCTTTGACAGGTGAGTACTAAAAATTTCGGCAACATTCTTTGCATGTAGAGCGTACCACTTTTTTTCCTCCACCAGCGACCCTCCATTATTATACATTAATTTATTATTTTTTTAATTATCGCTATTTATTGCTGATTTTTGTCCACTTCACCTCCCGTGTACCAAGAGAGATAAAAATGACCTTTGGCCGAAATTCCGAAAGGAATTAAGCCAAAGGTCTCGCCCTCCAGAAATAATAATCCAGAGGATAAAGCCAGGTAATCGCAATGGATTACCGAGATGATGGCTTTATCTTTCGGCTACTCCCCTTCAACGTAGAAGATAAACTAGTCTTATTTTCAATTGCGATTATATAATAAAAATTTCTATTTGTAAAGGCCGGCTCCAGTGTGGGATGTAGATTTGAGTTGACGTAGAGTGTTCTTAGCGATAAACTTAAAATGAAATTCTAATATAAATCTCGTATTAGGTGTCGGAAATCGGATATTAACTTACCGCTACTGGTTCCCCTGATTATTTTATTATATCATCTTTGTACAAGAATTGGGGAGGGAAAAATATGAAATCTATCCGGTATATCATTAGAGCGGCGATTATTGCGGGTCTTTATACTGTATTAACTTACTTTTTAAAGCCTATAAGTTACGGTCCAGTGCAGGTGCGAGTCTCCGAGGCTCTAACTCTTCTGCCACTCATAGAAAGCTCAGCCGTACCCGGGCTTTTCGTCGGATGCTTCCTGGCAAACCTGCTTGGAGGTCTGGGCCCATGGGATGTATATGGCGGAAGCCTCATAACGCTATTGGCGGCATACATAACGAGCAAAATGCCGAACCCATTTCTGGGAGCTCTGCCGCCCATCGTACTTAATGCGCTGGGAGTATCCTACTATCTAAGCCTATTGTACGGAATGCCTTACGCCATCACTGCTGCCTATATCGGACTGGGGGAATTCATCGCCGTGGGCTTACTGGGAATACCGCTAGTGTTTTTTATTAAGAGGACGGGCCTTATAAGATACTTTGATAAAACCGACTGAAAGTGGGGGTTTATGTGTTTAATGTAAAAGCATTGTGGCAGAATTTTAAAGACAGCGGGTTAATTCAGAAACTCAAGCGCTGGAAAAAAATCCTGCTTTTTGCGCCTCTTCTCCTAGTGATTTTATCAGGAGCTTTATGGTACCGGGCCATGTCGGCTCCTGTGAAGCCCGAAGAAAAAGGCAGTGTATTTTTTGACCTGGAAAAGGGAATGACGGCGAAGGTCGTGGCAAAAAATTTAGAAAGCCGGGGATTAATAAGGAATTCGCTGGCTTTTAATATATACGTCAAGGTCAACGGCCTGGATACGGAGTTTAAGAGCGGCATTTACGAGTTAAGTCCGGCCATGTCTTTGCATGACATTGTCCGTAAACTTGTACGGGGAGATGTTGTAGTTGAAAAGGTGACAATTCCCGAGGGTATAACTATTGAAAAGATTGCGGAGATATTCGAAGCTAGGAAACTCACCACCAAAGAAGAATTTTTAAAGTCGGCCGTGGCATCAAATTTTAAGGATAAATACCCTTTTCTGAAAATGTTACCACAAGGGGCTACCCTAGAAGGGTTTTTATATCCCGATACTTATTACCTGTCTAAAAATAAACCGGCCAGCTATTACGTGGATTCCATGCTGAAAAGGTTTTATGATGTATATTACAATAGCGCTGAATTTCTTGAACGAGAAAGGGATCTGGGATTAAACACATATCAGGTGATCACCCTGGCATCGATAATAGAAAAAGAGGCAAAATTGAATACGGAAAAGCCAATAATCGCCGCCGTTTTTTTGAACAGGTTGAAAAAAGGTATACCGCTTCAGTCGTGTGCTACTGTGGAATACGCTTTAAAAGAGCATAAAGAGGTGCTCACGCTGGAGGATCTGAAAATACAATCCCCTTATAACACGTATATTAATGCCGGACTGCCGCCGGGTCCTATTTCGGCTCCTGGAATAGAGTCCATAAAGGCTGTCTTAAACCCGGCTTCGGTTGATTATCTATACTTTGTGGCTAACGGAGATGGGACCCATACTTTCAGTAGGACTTACGAGGAACATCTAAAGGCGAAAAGTAAAAGCAGCCTCGCTAGATAACCCCACTATATAATATGTTCACCATCCCTATAGTCAAATACACTATCAGTCGAATCCTTCAATAAAACCCCAAGGCATAATTTGAACTAAAAATGGAAAACCTAACCTTGGGTGATTTTTGTGGGCAAAGGTACAAGGCTGGATTACTTTTTCGCCATCGTATTTTTTTTAATTATCTTAATGATTATACGTCTTTTCGACATCCAGGTTCTGTCCCATACTTATCTTTACAGGCGAGCCCTTAGTCAGTGGCAAGGCTCTTCCCGGGAGGAAATCAGAGGAGGGGTTTTTGATAGAGACGGTCGGTCCCTTCTGGATTCGCAAAAAGTAAATTACGCCTTGATTTCGCCGCGCTGGTTAAAAGAAAGCGAAATTGAATATTTGAAAAAAAATAATATACTTTCATTTGAAGACCCTTATAAGCCGCAAAGCGTAAGATTATCCCCGGAAAATATAGCAGTTATAAAAAAACTGCTCGGCAGAACTCCGGGGGTTTTCGTTTACCAGAAGGAAAAGCGCTACGGTCAGAATGCACTTGCAACCCATGTAGTAGGCTATAAGGGGAAGGCCGGAATCGAGAAAACCTTCGACAAATTTCTGAACGGAGGTAGGATAAAAACGGGTATAATATACGACGGTTTTGGACAGCCGATACCCGGGGCTTCAAAGGAAAATCTATTTACCGAAAAATGGGGCGTATGGCTGACGATTGATAGGGAAATACAGGCAGCTGTAGAAGAGGTTATGGACACGGAAATTCAAAGAGGAGCGGTTGTAGTACTGGACGCTAAAACGGGAGAGATACTGGCAATGGCAAGCAGACCCAATTATAAGCAGAGCGACCTTGATGCTTACCTTAATCAAAAGGATGCGCCCCTGATAAACCGTGCAGTAGAAGCATATATACCGGGTTCAATTTTTAAAATCGTTGTTCTCGCTGCAGCTCTCGAAGAAAAAGTCACCGATCTTGATGAGGAATTTCACTGTTCCGGGGCTATCAGGGTTGGGGGTAATGTTATCAAGTGCTATAGTCACGAAAAGGGTGGACATGGTCGGTTAACGCTTAAAGATGCCTTGGCATATTCGTGTAATTCGGTATTTATAGAGCTCGGCATGAGATTGGGAAAAGAAAGGGTTTTAGAGTATGCCGAAAAATTCGGCTTAGGAGAGAGAGTATTAAGTGATCTTAGCGAAGAAAAGACAGGGTTTATTCCTGCTTCCCGTGACGTCTACCGGGAAGATTTAGGTAATCTGTCAATAGGACAGGGAAAACTTCAGGTTACGCCATTGCAAGCTGCTCAAATGCTGTTGATAATAGCGAATGACGGGATAAAAATAAAACCTTATTTAGTGAAAAAAGTGGTCGATTCCACGGGTTCAACCGTAACGGCTGATACTCCGGCGACCCGCTTTTCGGAAAGAGTGATATCTAAAGATACCGCCAGAAAAGTGAAGGAAGCTCTGAGAGCTGTAACCCAATACGGAACAGGGATGTTAGCGGCGCCATCGAAGGTGCATGTGGAGGTGGCGGGCAAGACCGGAACCGCTGAACTCGGAGACGGGAACAATCACGCATGGTTTGTGGGGTATTATCCCGCGGAAGATCCGCGTTACATCGTTACCGTTTTTGTAGAAAAAGGGCAGTCGGGCCCCTTTAAGGCAGCTCCGATTTTCGGAAAAATAGTCGAAAAAATTTATTACCTTAAGGGTAGGTAAAACATGCACATATTCTAGCCCAAAGTCATATATTATAGGTACGCACGGGGAGGGGGATTTAAATGGGAAGTGCTTTGTCGGTACTGATGACTTTGGGCTTTTTGTTTTTTAAAGAGCTACTCACATGGATGGGATATATTATTAACAATAATACTTTCCCGCAGCCATTGACGCCCGAAGAGGAGGAAAAATACCTGGAGCTTTACAGAAATGGCGATGAGGAGGCAAGAAACATACTGATAGAAAGAAACCTGAGGTTGGTGGCTCACATAGTAAAGAAATTTGCCAATACCGGTGAAGACATGGACGACCTGATATCTATCGGGACCATAGGATTAATAAAGGCCATTACAACCTTTAATAAGACCAAGGGAAACCGCCTCGCTACCTATGCGGCCCGCTGTATAGAAAACGAGATATTGATGAATCTTCGCACGACGAAAAAAATTAAAGCGGAGGTTTCTCTGCAGGATCCAATAGGAGTGGATAAAGAAGGTAATGAGATATCCCTTATGGATATTTTAGGAACCGAATCTGATGCCATAATCGAAGAAATATCGAATAAATTTCAGCAAAAGAAACTTTACGATAAGATCCGCACTGTTCTGAAAGGTCGCGAGAAAAAAGTAATAGAATTGAGATACGGCCTTCTAAACGGCAAGGCCAGGACTCAAAGAGAGATAGCCAAATTACTGGGAATTTCGAGGTCGTATGTTTCCAGAATAGAGAAAAGGGCAATAAAAAAACTGTTCGACGAATTACATCCCGAAGGCTGCAACTAAAAAATTTATATGCTATAATATACAACGCAGATTTTATTTTTTTAATGGAGGCAGGGTATGTGGAAATTGTTTCGGCCTGATCTATATGTACAAGATATCTTCCAAATAGATTTTAAATATCTAAAACAAAAGGGCATTAAAGGTATACTGATCGACCTTGACAATACGCTTTTGCCCTGGAACTCATGTGAAATTGACGATAAGTTGATCGAGTGGATCCGGCGAGGGAGGGAGGAAGGTTTCACGTTCTGTATTGTGTCGAATAACATGGCTCGCCGGATAAAGACCTGCTCCGAAAAACTGGGGATACCTGCAGTAACCAGTGGTGCGTTCAAGCCCGGTAAAAGAGTCTTTTTAAAAGGAATGGAGATTATCGGTACATCGGTAAACGAAACGGTTTTTATAGGCGATCAGCTTTTTACCGACGTTCTGGGGGCCAAACGCCTCGGGATGATGGTTATACTGGTAAAACCTTTAGATGAGAGCGAATTCTTCTGGACTAAGATAATTCGCCGACTGGAGCGAAAAATAATAAATTTTATGAAAAGAAAGGCCTTATTTTGAATTAAGGCTTTTTTTGTTTAAAGATGACGTTACTTGAAGGAAATTGGAATAATTTGTTGAATATTAATATACGGAAAAATTTTCTACACTTAAAGTGCGGCGATGATGAGGCTGTGGAAAAGAGATTGGGCGATATATTGTTGGAACAAAACATCATAACGAAATCTCAGCTGGAAAAAGCGCTGGATATTCAGAAAAAAACCGGGAAACTGATCGGAGAAATCATGGTGGATATGGGTATTATCAGAGAAAAAATGCTGATGGAGGCTCTGGAATTTCAGCTGGGAATCCCTCACGTTGACTTAAATGTATATGACATCGATCCACAGGTCGTTAAATTTTTACCTGAAAGCCTGGCTAGGAAGTACGGTGTTTTCCCGTTAAAATATAAAGACGGCATACTTACGGTAGTCTTTAGTGATCCGTTGGATGTTTTTGCTGTAAACGACGTAAGGGTAATAACGGGGTTGGACATTCAGGTGGCCATAGCTTCAAGAGGGCAAATAGAAAGGGCAATAGATATATTTTACTCTGCAAAAGACTCTATAGAAGAGGTTTTGCGGGAAATAGGAAGCGAAATCTACGAAGAACCGCTTATTGACACTTCTTACGATGAAGACAGCGCCCCAATAATAAAGCTTGTAAATACTGTCCTGTTCAGGGCGATCAATGAAGGTGCGAGCGATATTCATATAGAACCTCAGGAAAGGGATATAAGGGTAAGATACCGCATTGATGGGGAGCTGTTCGAAATTATAAGATGGCCCAAAAAGCTTCTTGCTTCGGTCATTACGAGGATAAAAATAATGGCCGGTATGGATATAGCTCAAAAGAGGGTGGCGCAAGATGGCCGCATAGAACTTTCTGTAAACGATTCGATTATTGACATTAGGGTGTCAACAATGCCAACGATTCACGGTGAGAAGGTTGTTTTGAGAATTTTTAATCGCCACCGCATGCACCTCGACTTAAAGCACCTGGGTTTTGATGAGCGCGAGCTTGATTCGATCTCTAAGATGCTTAAATTTCCTTGCGGGATGATCCTGGTTACGGGCCCCACCGGTAGCGGCAAAACAACTACTCTTTACTCAATGTTGAATTCCATAAATACACCGGCGAAAAACATTGTGACCCTGGAAGATCCGGTAGAATACGTATTGGACGGTATTAACCAACTTCAGATTAATCCAAAGGCGGGAATTACATTTGCTGCAGGGCTTCGCTCTGTTTTGAGGCAGGATCCGAACGTGATAATGGTAGGTGAGATAAGAGACCGCGAAACGGCGGAAATAGCTGTGAGGGCTGCGCTTACGGGCCACCTGGTCTTCTCAACTTTACATACAGGTGATGCGGTAGGATCCATCACAAGATTGCTAGACATGGGCATAGAACCCTATCTTGTGGCTTCCAGTTTAATAGGTGTGGTATCCCAGAGATTGGTAAGAAAAATATGCCCGTATTGTAAAGAAGAATACCAGCCAGAAGATAGAGACCTTATAGCTCTCGGCATTAATAACCCAACAAGACTTTATCGAGGTAGAGGCTGTAAATTTTGTAACCAATCGGGGTTTAAAGGGCGTACAGTCGTGGCTGAAATACTTCTCATATCACAAGAACACCGAGAATTAATTATCAAGGGAGCCTCTACTGAACAACTTTTAAAGGTTTCTTCGAGGTTGGGTTTTAAGAATATGAAAGAAAGTGCTCTAAGGCTTGTCATGAAGGGTATAACTACTCCACATGAAATAATTAAGGTTATATTTTCCGATTGAAAAGAGGTGCCTGCTGAACATTGGCTGTTTTTTATTACCGCGGTATAAATTTTGACGGAGAAGTAATACAGGGAATACATGAGGCTCAAAATATGCAAGATGTGGCCAATTTGTTGAAAAATAAGGGATTTTTCCCTGTACGGATCCGGAAGGAGCCGCTTTACACTTTATTTTTTCTTTACAGAGATTTTATGCTCAAAAGGGGATTTAGAGAATTGGCGGTTTTTTGCCGTCAAATGGCCAGCATGCTAGAAAGTGGTATTCCTGTGATAGAGTGCCTTTCTGTAATGTGCCAGCAGAACTCCCATCCGGGATTAACAAGAGCTCTGCGCAGGGTGATCCGGGATTTAAAACGAGGTTTTACGCTGTCGGAAGCCTTCAGAAATCAACCGGGTATCTTTCCAGAAATTTTAATCTATACGGTTGAGACCGGAGAAATAGCGGGATGTCTGGAAGATATTCTTAAAAAGCTGGCCGTGCATTTTGAGACCATGGCAAAATACCGGGAAAGGCTGAAAACCTCAATGACTTACCCGGCTATTCTTGGCGCTGTGGCACTGGTTGTCTTTTATTACACTTCGAACAATATACTGCCCGTATATTCTAATATGTTTGAGGAATCGGGCGTATATCTCCCCGTTATAACGAGAATCTTTATGTCTGTCAGTACAAACATGGGGCGATATGTGCTTTATTCGTTGTCTGCATTTTTTCTTCTCTTATTAGGCCTCTATAAGCTTAAGCGTGATCCCGAAAAGGCCTATGCAATCGATAAATTCTGGCTTTCGACGCCAGTTTTAGGACCTTTGCAGAAAAAGAGCACTTCAGCTATACTCTGCAGAGTTCTTGCTATCCTTATTTCCTGCGGTATACCTCTGGTAAAGGCCATTGAAATTGTGGAGAGTGCTCAGAAAAACCAGGTTTTTAAAAGGGATCTGCAGGTAGCCCTGGAAAACCTCAGGATAGGGAAAAACCTGGCGGTATCTCTTCGGGATTCGAGCTTTCCGCCCTTGATGTTGAAAATGCTGCAGGTCGGTATAGAATCGGGAAAGCTTGAAGAGATGTTGTTTAAAACTGCCGATTTTTATGATAGCGAGGTAGAAGACATGCAGAGCAGGCTTTTATCAATAGCTGGACCGGCTGCGCTGATTTTGATGTCACTTATTATCGGTTTTGCAGTGATTTCTATAGTTCTTCCTATGTTCAACATTTATAGTTCTTTCTGAAAAAAAGGAGGGGGCTAAATGATAATTAAAGAAAATCCTGATAGGGCGAGGGGTTTTACTCTGCTGGAGTTAATTATCGTTATTGCCATAATTACATTTGTAGGAGCAATTGCAATTCCCAGCGTGTCCAAGTTAGTGGATGATTCTAAAACAAAAATAGGCGAAGCCAATGAGACCGTACTGAAAAATGCCCTTGAAATGTATTATACCGACAATGGCAAATATCCTCAAGACAACTTGGGTGGTTCCCTTGTACCGAAATATATCGACGAAAAAAGCTGGGAAAAGATGACCGAGAAATTTAACATTGATTATAGTTCTTTGGATGGTAAAAATTATACTTTAACCGTCAGTCCAAAAAATAATTAAAGCTTTCTTGGGAAACGATTTTGAGGTGCACTTCATGAGAGGGACAGTATACCGGCGAGGTTTTACTCTAATCGAGACAATAGCAGTAACCGCAATTCTGGGTATCCTGTGTATGATAACGGTGCCAAGCATCAGGACTGTATTGGACAACTTCAAATTGCAGGTTGCCACACAAAAGCTGGTACAAGACATGCGAACCGTACAGCAGCAGGCCATGGCCGAAGGCGAAAGTTATAAAATTCTGTTTGACACGCACCGATGCGATAATTATCAGATACTGCACGGTTACCGTGCATCAAGAGTGTATCTGCCTGAGGGCGTTTCACTTTCGTGGACAAATTTCCCTAAAAATACTCTGATATTTACACCTTCGGGGGCCCCGGAACAGGGGGGTACTGTTGCGATAAAAGGAGCTAAGGACAGGCTTTATGTAATCGTAACCGTTGCTACAGGTCGGGTGAGGATAAGTGAAACAGCTCCGTAACTGTGAAAACGGTTCTAGAGGCTTTACTTTAATCGAAATAACCGTCGCTGTTGCGATTATAGCAATAGTTTCTATTTCTTTCGCTGGCCTTTTCGTCCGGAGCCTCCAGTCCAGCCGGCTGAGCGGCGAACTTACCGCGGCCACCATGCTGGCTCAGGAAAAAATAGAGGAATTAAAAAGCCGTTCTTTTGAAAGCCTTTATAAAAACGATTCTTGGAATGAACAGGTACTATTAAATGGTATGGAATTTACAAGGCATACGACTCTCGAAATTCTGGATGAAGACCTGGTAAAGATTACCGTGGAGGTAAAGGGAAAAGGTGATGCCGTCGCAATCGTCACGCTTCGGGGGAAAATTTAAAACAACACAGGGGCTGACCCTTATTGAGCTGGTTTTATCTATAGCTCTGCTGTCAGTATTACTTGCAGCGGCTTTTGGACTATGCAACTCCGGGATAAAGGTGTACAAGCGTTGCCTGGAAGAGCTATCAAACATGCAAAATGCCCGTTATGCTGTCAATAAGCTTTCGACGTCAATAAGGCAGGCAAGGGAAGTCAGATTGATATCTGACAACAAAATAGAAATTAGGGCGTCGGACGGATCAAAGGTATATTATTACCTGGAATACGGGATCCTCTACAGAGAAAAAAACGGCGGAAAAAATCCGGTGGCTGAACTCAAATCCCTTGAATTTTCCCGCTCCATAGGTTCCGATTTCATTAAGATTACGGCCAAAGCAGGGGAAGAAAAATATTTTATTCTAGAAACGGCGGCTACTCCCTTTGGTTATTCCTTGATTGATTAAGCTTAAATGCGGAGGTGTCTTTGTGGAACAAAAGTTTAAGCTAAAAAACTATATGGAAGATGTGGTGTTCTCATTTCTAGACGAACTAATAAGACAAAAACAGGTTTGCACATGCGAGCGCTGCAGGTACGATATTGCCGCAATAGCTTTAAATCATCTACCAGCCAAGTACGTGGTGACCGACCAAGGGGAAGTTTTTGCTAAAACGCAACTTTTGAGTCAGCAGTTCAAGACAGACGCGGTAGTGGAACTTTTAAGGGCCATCGACATCGTTCGCAAAAATCCCTATCACTAATGCCGGGTGACAGTATGTTTTGTTCTTCGGACTATATAGGTTTGGATATAGGAAACCACAATATAAAAGTGGTTCATCTGAGTAAATGCCGCGGGAGGATAAAGGTAAAGTATTTTTTGTCAATCCCGAACCCTTTAAAAGGCAAAAGCGGTTCGAGAGAGGAAAGACGAGAAGTTCTGGCCCGAACACTTGCGCCCCTAAGAGGGCATTTAAAAAATCGAAAAGTAATCGTGGGGGTCCCGGGTGACAGGGTTCTTTTCCGTAACCTACATTTTCCCAGGATGCGGCTTTCCGAACTCAAAGAGGTGGTATACTGGGAAACCAGGGAACTCATCGGACAGTTAAACGGCGATTATATATTGGATTTTGAAGTGGTGGAGGAAAACAGGGACGATTACCGGGTGTTAATAGCCGCCGCTTTAAAGGAAAATGTAATGGACTACTTTTACCCCGTAGAAAAAGCCGGATTGTTTCCGGAAGCCCTTGATGTTTATCCCCTGGCTATTTCCCGTGTTGTCGGTTCGTGTCTTGTACGAAGTAATTTAGCAGTTGTAAATATAGGGGCCAAACGGACTGACGTTACCGTCCTGGAAGGTGGCCGGGTCTATTTCAACGGTTGTATCCCTTTTGGAAGTGAGTACATGACCAAGCTTATAGCCCGGACTTTTTCCGTGGACGAAAACACTGCAGAGTCTATAAAAATCGATCCCGGGAATCTACGATCCCCCATCATGGAGTGCCTTTACCCGGCAGTACAGCAACTGGCGATTGAGGTATCGAGATACTTAAAATTCTATGCAGTTCAGAGAAAGGACCAGCGGATCGGGGCCATTCTCTTAGCTGGCGGTGGAGGTAAGCTGTGGTGCTTACAGGAGGTCTTCGGCAATGTGATGAATATAGAGATGCTCACGGCTGAAGACCTTGATTTTCCTAAAATTACGGTAGAGGAAAAAAAAGGCGAGAGGTTCGATAAGATGGAATTTTTATGTGCTCTGGGATTTGCGTTGAGGGGAGTATGATGCATAAGCTGAACTTAATACCCGCAGAATTTCTCAATGAGAGGGGAAAAAAGCGACAAAGGTTTTTTTATGCCTTCATAGCATTTTTAACTGCGGTTCTTTTGCTGTTGGTTTTCACCCGTATTTACGGTGAAGTATGCAAGTTGCGCAATGAGCTTGAGGAAGTAGACAGGCAGCTGAATTTTTATCGCTCGGCGGTTGGTCCCGGGCGTGATTTGGAGAGGCTGTACAGCGACCTTCAAGAAAGAAGAAGGATTACCAGTAATCTGGCAACGCACAAGTCAACCTGGTCTTCATACATTCAGGAAATAATGAAATCCTCGCCGGAAAAAATACTTCTCCTGTCTATAGATATCGGCGATGGTGGTAGCGGAGTGATAAGAGGGACCTCGCCTGACAATTTATCTGTGGCCCGTATGATAGAAAATTTGCGGCGAATTGATGGTTTCGTAGGGGTTAAACTCGGTTTTATTAAACTGGAAACCGAAAAAGGTCTTTTCACTTTTGAAATTTATTTTCAGGTCCAGGGGAATGATGCTATTGAAAATTAGATTAACCAAAAGGGAAAAAGCCTTGTTGCTTTTATTTTTTGTCACCGTCGCCTTATACTTGTTTTACAGGACCGGGTATCGGCAAATTGAGGACCACTTTAAAAAGAAAATTGAGCTGGAACAAAAAAGACTGAGTCTTTCTTTATTGCAGAGGATATACGATAAAAAAAGCGGGATTGAAGATGCCGCGAAGTTAGAGTTAAAAAAGCTTCCCGACGATGATAAAATAGCGGACTACATAATTAATATCGAGGGATGGGCAAGGGCCGAGGGAGTTAGACTGGTGCTAATAAAGGCGGGAGAAGTTTCGGGGGACGAGGTAAAGGTTTTACCCGTTGAAATAACGGTGGAAGGCGACAAAGAATCCCTATTAAAGTTTTTAAAACGCATCGAAAATTTCGAAAGACTTTCCAAAGTAGAAAAGATTAATTTAGTTTATGCAGAACTATCCGGTTTTTGGACACTGACTGTTACAGTAGATCTCTATTACTTTCCTATGCAGGAGGGTACGGAGTGAAAAATAAAACTAACATAGTTCTTATCGGTTTTATGGGAAGCGGTAAAACTTCAATCGGCAAAATGCTTGCCGAAAAGCTGGGTAAGAGGTTTTTGGACACGGATGAACTTATACGACAGGAATGCGGAATGGAGATATCGGAGATTTTTCACAAATTCGGGGAAGAGTATTTTCGAAATAAGGAAAAGGAGACGGTAGAAAGAGCGGCTGCTCGGGAAGGTACGGTCATTGCTACCGGGGGCGGAGTGGTGTTGAACCCCGAAAATATGGAAAAACTAAGGCGGTCGGGTATTATAGTGTGGCTTCGGGCTTCAGAAGAGGAAATACTTCAAAGGATATCGGGAGATGCCTCCCGACCACTTGCCTCCAATAAAAGTGAATCTGAGATTCTCGAAATTTACTCCAAAAGACTAAATTTGTATGCGACATATGCCGACATCATCATTGAAACCAGTGGGAAAGATAAAGAAGCCATTGCCATAGAGATAATAAAACACTTAAAAAATAGCTATTCAAATAATGGGAAATATGGTAATATAATAGGAGAATTTCAGCGGGTGAGGCAAATGAAGGTTAAAATTATAAACGGACCAAACATGAACCTATTAGGATTGAGGGAGCGGGACATTTACGGTGAATCAACCCTTGAAGAAATAAATCAGCACCTTGAAAAAAGGGCTCGCGAAATGGGGGTTTTAGTAGATTTCTTCCAGTCGAATAGCGAAGGGGAAATAGTAGACGAAATTCAAGGGTGCATTGGCCAATATGACGGGATTGTCATAAACCCGGGGGCGTATACCCACTACAGTATTGCAATACGCGATGCCTTGGAAGCGGTCAAACTACCTGTTATAGAAGTACACATGAGCAATATCTTTGCTAGGGAAGATTTTAGAAGAGTCAGCGTTACCGGACAAAAAGCGAGCGGGATTATAGCCGGGCTCGGGGAAACGGGGTACTGGCTTGCTTTGCTGGCCTTAAAAGATCTCATTGAGAAGAGAGGAAGGGAGGGAGTCAATGAATTCGGAAAGAATTAGTAAATTACGGCGAAACCTGTCGGAAAAAGATCTGGACGGTATACTCGTAAGCAAACCGGAAAACATATTTTACATAAGCGGTTTTGACGGGGAAGGCTTTCTTGTTGTAACCCGTGAGCGCGCCCTGTTGTTTACCGACTTTCGCTACATAGAGCAGGCAAAAAAAGAGTGTCCGGATTTCGAGGTCGTCGAATTCGAGTCTGTTTCTCCTTTTAAAAAGTGTGCCGATGAAATAAAATCTATAGGGTTGAAAAATTTGGCCTTTGAAGGCCATTATTTGACGGTTAAATTCTATGAAGAACTAAAATCCTTCCTGGATGGCGTTGAAGTTATAAAAACCGACGGCCTTATAGAAGAACTGAGAACAATTAAAGATGAAGTTGAACTTGAAATCATAAAAAAAGCCCAGGAAATTACCGATAAGGCTTTTGAGCATATCCTCGATTACATCCGCCCCGGTGTGACGGAAAGTGAACTTGCTTTAGAAATAGAGTACTTCATGAAAAAGAACGGGGCTGAGGGAGTTGCATTCCCTACCATAGTTGCTTCGGGGCCGAGGAGCTCGCTTCCTCATGGGACACCTACTTCCAGGAAAATTCAACCCGGTGACTTCATAACGTTTGATTTTGGAGCAAAGGTTAAACATTACTGCTCCGACATGACCCGTACTGTGGTTATGGGTAAACCTAATAAAGACCAGTTGGAAATTTACAGCATTGTACTTGAGGCTCAAAAAAGGGCCCTGGAATATATAAAATCAAGTGTTTCTGGGAAAGATGTAGATAAGGTTGCCAGAGATTTTATTGCAGAGAAAGGATTCGGCCGCAACTTCGGCCATGCTCTGGGCCACGGTGTCGGATTAGAGATACATGAAGCCCCCAGGCTCAGCAAATTGGGGGAAACCTCTCTCCTGCCGGGTATGGTGGTTACCGTTGAACCCGGAATTTACGTTAAGAACTTCGGAGGAGTTAGGATAGAAGACCTAGTAATAATTACCGAGGATGGGTGTATCAATCTCACAAAGTCGTCAAAAGATTTGATCTGTCTATAACAACTATTTAAATAAAAATCAATGATTGGAGGTATAGTCATGATTTCCACTAACGACTTAAGACCAGGAGTTACCGTAGAAATTGACGGGGAAGTATACATGGTGGTGGATTTTCAACACGTAAAACCGGGGAAAGGTGCCGCTTTTGTCAGGACAAGAATAAAAAACATAAAGACAGGACAGGTTTTCGAACGCAACTTTAGAGCAGGGGAAAAATTAAACAGAGCGATTGTTGAAAGAAAAACGATGCAGTATTTATATCAAACCGATGATACATACTATTTCATGGATACCCAAACTTTTGAGCAGATCCCCCTAAATAAGGACCAACTGGGGGATGCAGTAAAGTATCTAAAAGAAAACCTTGAGGTTATGGTAATGTTCTACGAAGGAGTACCGATAGGCATAGAATTGCCCACTTTTGTAGAACTCACCGTAGTTGATACAGAACCCGGTTTCAAAGGCGATACCGCAACGGGCGGTTCCAAACCGGCTACTCTGGAAACCGGAGCGGTGGTGCAGGTTCCCCTGTTCATAAATAAGGGCGATGTGATAAGGGTTGATACCAGAACCGGTGAGTATCTAAGCCGCGTTTAATTTGAGGAAGGAGGAAATAACATGGGTGACTTAAAATCAAGGGTTGCGTATCTAAAAGGTCTAGCTGATGGATTAGGACTTGATGAATCAAAGGAAAAGCGGTTGATGTCAGAGATCGTAAAAGTCCTGGATGAAATGGCAGAAGCTATTGACAGTTTGCAGGCATTTTCCGAAGCCACTCAAGAATACGTGGAAAGCATCGATGAAGACCTGGAACAGCTAGAACAGGATTTCTACGGCTGTGAAGAAGACGAAGACGAGTATGAAGATGATTACGACGAGGAATACGAAGATGATTACGATATAGACGATGAGGATTTGTGCGAAATTGAATGCCCCAAATGTCATGAAGTCATATTTATGGACGAAGATCTGATCGATGATGACGGTAAAACCGAATGCCCGAACTGTAAAGCCGTAATAGATATAGAAGAGATGGAGGACGAAGAGGACTAAAAGAGGGCTTAAAAACCCAAGAGGGTTTTTAAGCCCTCTTTTTTTATATGCAGTCATAATAAAAACACCTGCAAAATATACATTTAAACAAGGGGGGGACAAGAGGTGAATGAAAAAGGAGAAAATCAGTTTCTTGTTAAATTGGAACAACATATATCCCCTATACTTCCATCAGCTATCAGGCAGATTTTTTTTAAACTGCCTCCCGATAAGTTAAATAAGGTTGAGGAGATAAGGCTGCGCCGTGGAAGACCGCTTATGGTCGTTGCGGGAAAACAAGATTATATGATGACCCCGGAGGGAGTCATTACCGATGATCCTGACAGGGCTTATATCGTTACCGGCGAAGACGCCGCTAAAATTTTTCAACTGATTAGCCGGAGTTCCGTTTACGCGTTGGAGGAAGAGATCAAAAACGGCTATATTACTTTAAAAGGTGGGCACCGGGTTGGGATAGTTGGAAAAGTAATCCTGGAAGGCGGCCAGATTAAAACTATGAAGCATATTTCCGGATTTAATATAAGAATCGCGAGGGAAGTTTTGGGAGCTGCCGACGAAGCACTCCGCTTTGTGATAGACGAGAAGGGGGAATTTTTAAACACGATGATATTATCCCCGCCCAAAGCGGGAAAAACCACCTTGCTCAGGGATTTAATAAGGCAGCTTAGCTCGGGAAATCCACGGCTAGGGCTAAAGGGTTTTAAAGTTGGGGTTGTTGATGAAAGGTCGGAGATAGCCTGCTGTTATGAAGGTGTACCTCAAAACGACGTAGGAATACGGACCGATGTCCTGGATGGTTGCCCCAAAGCCCGCGGCATTATGATGCTTTTAAGGTCGATGTCGCCGGATATTATAGCTACCGATGAAATCGGAAGAACGGAAGATGTTGAGGCTATGGAAGAGGCTCTGAACGCCGGCGTCAAATTGTTAACTACCGCTCACGGTGCCGACTTGGAGGATGTCGGGAGAAGGCCGACCCTAAGGAAATTGATAGGAAGCAATTTTTTCGACAGGTACCTTATATTAGGGTTCAGCGAAGGAGTAGGTACTATAGAAAAAGTGATTGAAGGTAAAAACCACAGGATAATTTACGACCGGAGGAATAAGGGAGTGATTTTAAATGCTGTTTAAGATACTGGGAGCTATTTTGGTGATCTTTTCATCAACTATGATCGGCTTCATAATAGCAGGTTATTACCAGCAACGGCCCAGGACGTTAAGAAACCTACAGCAGGCTCTGTCCATGCTGGAAACCGAGATCGATTATGGTCAAACTCCTCTACCAGAAGCTTTGAAAAATGTAAGCAGGAGCTGCGATCCGGAAATTTCCAAGTTTTTAGAGAGGGTCAGACAGCTTCTGTTATCAATAGAGGGTTTTACTGCGGGAGAGGCCTGGGAAAAGTCCCTTAGAGAATTTAGATCCCAGTTCCCCCTCCAGGAATCCGATTTTGAAATACTGACGTCCTTCGGCAAATATCTGGGATCGTCCGATAAGGACGACCAGATAAGGAATTTGAAACTGACTCTATCTCAGCTAAGGCAGCAGGAAGTTCTGGCCGTTGAAGAAAAACAGAAAAATGAAAAAATGTGGAGATATCTGGGAGTTTTAACCGGATTGACGGTAGTCCTCCTATTATATTAAATCGAGAGGTGTTACCAATGAATGTGGATGTTCTGTTTAAAATCGCCGGCATAGGAATTGTCATATCGATCCTGAGCAAGGTGCTGGACGAGGCAGGAAGAAAGGAACAGGCTCAGATGACTACGTTGGTAGGGGTAGTTATCGTCCTCATGATGGTTATTCAGCTCATCAGCCAGCTTTTTGCCAACGTAAAGTCAATGTTCCAGCTTTACTAAGGGGTGTAGGCATGGAGATAATCCAAATCGTAGGTATCAGTCTTGTAGCAGCTATAATGGTGGTTTTGCTAAAAGAAGACCGGCCCGAAATTGCCTTGCAAATTAGCATAGTGGTCGGGGCGATTGTATTCCTTTTAATGTTAAATAAAGTAGCGTCTGCGTTGAACGTGCTTCAGGATATGGCAAGAAGGGCCAACATAGACTTTATTTACCTGAATACGATACTCAAGATAATAGGCATAGCTTATATAGCCGAATTCGGAGCGCAGATATGCAGGGACTCCGGTTCTTCCTCCATAGCATCTAAAATTGAATTTGCGGCAAAAATTATAATCATGTTACTTTCGGTACCGATTCTTATGGCGGTTTTAGACCTTTTACTGAAAATTCTTCCTTAAAAGGTGATAGTTTTGAAAAAAGTATTGTTCAGCCTTTTGATATTTTTGATAATAATTTCGCCGGTGGCTTTGGCTGCAGACGACGTGGAAAAGCAGCTGGAAAACCTGGATACCCAAGAACTAGATAGTTTTTTGAGAGAATTGAACCGCGAATACGGTGACTATGTCCCTTCCTATGATTTAAAAGACCTTATAAATACCCTGAGGGGGAACCAAAGATACGATCTTAGAGGTTTAGTAAATGGAATTATCAAATATGTCTTTCGCGAAATCACCGCTAATTACCACCTGCTGGCAAAACTGGTTGCTCTCTCTGTGATTTGTGCGGTACTCAAAAACCTTAATAACGGTTTTGAAAAGGACAATATCGGAAGGATGGCTTACAGCGCGATTTACCTTGTTTTGGTCGTAATTGCAGTGCAAAGCTTTATAATCGCAATAAATACAGGGCGAGACGCTATTTCCAACATGGTATCTTTTGTGCATGCCTTAATGCCTACGGTATTTACCCTGCTGGCCGCCGTAGGAGGAATTACTTCAGTTAATGTCTTCAATCCGCTTATCTTTATTGGCATAACCGCTGCAAGCACGTGGATCAAAGATATCATCCTGCCGGTGATCTTTTTCATCTCGGTTTTGAGCCTGGTCAATAATATATCGGACAGCTTTCACGTGTCTCATCTTGCCCAACTGTTAAGACAGGTATGCGTATTTTTACTCGGACTTTTTTTAAGCGTATTTCTAGGCATAATGGTAGTTCAGGGGGCTGCAGCTGCTACGGTTGACGGAATATCAATCAGAACTGCAAAATTTGCTTCGAAAAATTTTGTTCCAATAGTCGGAGGAATTTTTTCCGATGCTCTGGATGCGGTGGTAGGCTATTCCTTGATCCTAAAAAATACCGTAGGCCTTATAGGACTGCTGTTCATATTTATCATAACTCTCTTTCCGGTGATAAAAATACTTTCAATGATTTTCATATACCGCCTAAGTGCAGCGATCATACAGCCGGTTGGAGAGGATTCCATAGTAAAGTGCCTAAACGACATAGGAAATTCGCTAACGATGGTGTTCATTTCGGTTGCTTCGGTGGCGATGATGTTTTTTATTGCAATAACGATAATACTGGCCTCGGGTAATCTGGCCGTAATATTGAGGTGATGCCGTGCTTGAGAATTTGAGCATGTGGATTAGACAGATAATTATGGTTGTGATGTTTACGGTATTCGTGGATTTTCTTTTGCCGAGCAGCAATCTTCAAAAATATGTGAGGGTTGTACTGGGACTTGTCGTAATGATTACAATACTAAATCCGGTTATCGTATTATTGAAAGGAGATATAGCTTTTACCAGGACGCAGCTGGAGATTAAAAATTATCTCGATCAGGATCAGCTGATGATGAAAACCGAAGAATTTAAAAAAAGAAATATTGAAATTGCGCTTGATCGGTACAAGAAAGAATTGGAGACTTTAATCGCTCAGCAAGTAGAAAATAATACACTTTTTGAAGTAGCGAAAACTGACATAAAAATAGATCAGAACGGAAAGATAGAACAAATTCGCCTGATACTTCAAGAAGCCGATGGTAGACAGGTACAGAAAGGTATAGAAAAAGTTTCCGTAAAACTAAATCAACCAGCGCAGAGTAAATCAAAATACGCTCTGGAAAAAGAGATCGCCGAACTAAAGGACTACTTGAGCAAATTTTACGAAATTCCTGAGGCCAACATTCACCTGGAACTGGAGGGGGATCCATGGAAGGGGAAATTAAACTAAAAAATCTTTTAGATCTTTTTAAAAAAAACAAAAATAAATCAATATCTACACTCATAATTTTAGGTCTGGTGGGATTTTTTCTGCTCACTTTAGGCAAGATTTCCATACAGGGAGATTACTCCCACAAAAGCGTAGACGGCAGCACAACAGATATTAAAATTCCCACCGATCAACCGTTTATTCAGCAAGACATTGAAAAAAAACTCGAGCAGATACTGGCACAGGTGGAAGGGGTAGGCAGGGTCAAAGTAATGCTTACCCTAGAGACTGAAAATCAGGTAGAACCGGCTTTTAATACTGTTGACAATAAAAGGGTTACCGAAGAAAACGACAGTGAAGGCGGTACCAGGACGATAACCGAAGTTCAGGTAAACAAACAGGTGGTTCTGCTCAATAAAGGGGGGGAGGACGAACCTCTGCTCGTGAAAAAGATGATGCCCGCAATAAAAGGGGTTTTAATAGTTGCTGACGGAGGTGAGTCTTCCGAGACTGTCGAAAGAATAACACAAGCGACTTCCACTTTGCTTGGTGTTCCTGTTTATAAGATTAAGGTATTACCTTATTCAAAAAACTGAGGAGGGATTAAGTTGATGTTCATGTTTAAGAGGAAGACGGTATTGATAATAATGTTTTTAGGCTTGCTGGTATTTTCAATATACCTCATGCTGATCGGAAACTATCCTAAGGTCATCTACAAGAACTCGGGCACACCCGAAGCTGAGGATGTAGCTGCTTTGAAAACATCGGAAGGGGATAATGCTAGTGCCAAAAATGCGGGCGAGAAAGACTTTTTTATAGACTACCGCCTGGAGAGAGATCGCCTAAGAAGCCAGGAAGCCGACTATCTGAGAGAAATTATAAATAATCCAAATGCAAGCCAGGAGTCAAAAGAAAAGGCACAAAAGGATCTCATAGCCCTGGCAGAAAAAGTTGAAAAGGAAATGATGGTCGAAAATCTTATTAAAGCCAAGGGCTTCGAGGATGCGATTATAATCATTTCAGGAGATTCGGTGAACGTCATAGTGAGATCTGATGGCCTCTCGCAAAAAGAAGTGGCACAAATAACCGATGTGGTAACAAGGGCCACCGGCTATCCCATGGATAAGATAACGATTGTCGAAAGAAAATAATGGGTGCAATTGTATTTTCTTCTGATTTTTGTTATAATTTAATCGGCCTTTTGCCTAGATTTCAATAAAGCTATAGAATTTGGAGGGTGTCATAAACATGGAAACAAACAGCGGAAAAGGGTCCATAAGGATAGCCGATGAAGTTGTAAGCATAATAGCCGGCCTTGCTGCTACAGAAATTGAAGGGGTAGCGGGTATGAGCGGCGGCATAGCGGGCGGTATAGCCGAAATGCTCGGGCGGAAAAATTTATCAAAAGGCGTAAAAGTCCAGGTGGGAGAAAAAGAGGTAGCGGTCGATCTTTACATAATAGTTAACTACGGAGTGCGAATTCCGGAAGTAGCTTGGAAAGTCCAGGAAAACGTAAAGAAAGCTATAGAAAATATGACCGGACTTTCGGTGGTTGAAGTTAACATACACGTTCAGGGAGTAAATTTCGGTCAACCCGGGAAAGAAGAAGATTCCAAAGCAAAATAAAAGCCCCCTATCTTTATTAGGGGGTTAATTTCCATTTGAAAGGGGAATTCCGATGAAGCTCTACGATAGAGTTATTATAGCTCTTATTTCTTTAATTACCGCCGTCATTTCCGCAGTGGTTATATTATTTTCTGTAAAGGCTTTTTCTTTGGATCTTTTGTGGACAAGACTCCAGTATTTTTACGGCCGCTGGGAAATCGGTATGGTAGGCGGTATTTTTTTCATATTGAGCCTCGGGTTTTTGCTTTCCGGGTTAAGGAATCGGAAAGCTGAGGAGGCTCTCATTAGCAGCGGAGAACTGGGAAATGTAAATATTTCTTTTAACGCAGTTGAAAATTTAATACTTAAGGTGACCAGGGATAAAGAAAAAATAAAGGATGTTAAGGTAAAGATAAGACAGAAGGGAGACTCATTATCCGTAGTGCTCAAGATAGTTGTCGTGCCCGATGTAAAAATCCCCGAATTGACTGCAGAACTGCAGAAAGCAGTAAAAGACTACGTGGAGTCCATGGCGGGCATCACCATAAAAGACGTATCTATAAACGTAGAAAATATTGCCGGCCAGTACAAGCAAAAAGTAAAATGAGGAGTGGGAGTATGGACGTTCTTTGGGATCTATGGCAACAACACCGGGGGAAGATTTTAGGTGCGATTTTGGGGTTTCTAGCGGGTGTTTTAATATTAGTTTTCGGTTTTATAAAAGCCATCTTTCTTATTTCTTGCGTTTTTATAGGTTATTATATTGGTAAGCATCTCGATAAAGGGGAAAGCCTGCGGGATATTCTTGATAAAATTTTACCACCGGGTAAGTAAAGGGGTGCTGCAATTGAGCAGGAAACTTGCAAGAGAATGGTGTTTCAAAATATTATTTGCCATCGATGCAGGTGGCAACACTATAGATGAAGCTATGAAAATAACGGTAAACAAGCCTTTAAACGAGGATATTAGAGAATTTATGCTCAAAGAAGTCAATGGGGTGTTGGAGAAAAAGGAGTGCATTGATGAAATTATAGACGAATACTGTGTTGACTGGGAGTTGGAGCGCCTGAATATAGCAGATAGGAATATCATGAGACTCGCAATCTATGAAATATTTTTCAGCGATGATATTCCTTTAAGCGTATCTATTAATGAGGCAGTAGAAATAGCAAAGAAATACGGTGATGAGAAGTCTCCGAAGTTTGTAAACGGGGTTCTGGGAGCCATTGCCAGGGATAGAGAAAAGCTCCGGCATCGTTTTTCAATATAAAGCCTGGAGGAAATCTTATGGCTGCGCCTGTATTGACGGTCAGTGAGCTGACGGGTATAATTAAATACTTGTTCGATTCCAACGAAATCTTGCGCCAGGTGTACGTCAGAGGTGAGATTTCAAATTTTAAATACCATCTTTCGGGGCACATTTACTTTGTCCTTAAGGATGAGAAAGCTCAAATCCGGTGCGTAATGTTTAAAAACAAGAGCGTATTACTACCTTTCATGCCGGAAAACGGAATGAGGGTTGTGGCCTTTGGATACGTAACAGTATACGAAAAAAACGGGGAATATCAATTGTATGTGGACGATATGGAACCCGACGGTATCGGTGCGCTTTACCTGGCGTATGAGAAATTAAAAGCAAAACTACAAAAAGAAGGATTATTCGATGCTAATAGAAAAAAAGCCATACCATTTCTGCCGAAAAATATAGGGATTATTACTTCGATAAACGGTGCAGCTATTAAGGATTTGCTTACCGTCATCAGGAGAAGGTTTCCCAATGTCAACATCCTTATAGCTCCTGTTTCGGTGCAGGGCAAACAGGCTGCTGACGAAATATGCGAGGCAATAAAAGACCTAAACAGGATAGGGAAACTGGATGTTATAATTGTGGCTAGGGGAGGAGGTTCCATAGAGGAGCTCTGGACTTTTAATGAAGAAAAGGTGGCCCGGGCGATATACAGTTCCAGAATCCCAATAATATCGGCAGTAGGGCACGAGACCGATTATACAATAGCCGATTTTGTGGCTGATAAAAGGGCTCCAACGCCTTCTGCAGCCGGGGAAATGGTGGTGCCCGAAAAAAACCAGCTGCTCGCCGATATAGATCAGAGGAAAAAAAGGATAATTGCTGCTATGTGCGCCTTTTTAAATACCAGGAAGCAGGGAATAGAATACATAAGAAGGTCGGTAGTCTTCAGAAAACTGAGGTCGGAAGTAGACAATAACAGAATACAACTGGATGTCCTGACTAGAAGGCTTTTGAGAGAAACTATGAACCAAATAACTGTCAAAAAGTCCGCTCTAAAGAGTCTAATGGGGAGGCTTGATGTTTTAAGCCCGCTTTCCGTGCTGGACAGGGGTTACAGTATATGCCAGACCATTGACGATCTAAGGATCGTGAAAAGGGTGGAGGAAGTATCTTCGGGCGAAGAAGTAAAGGTTATTCTTTCCAACGGTTACCTCTTGTGCGAGGTCAGAAGCAAGGGAAAGAAGGTGGTGCGCGAAAATGGCAGAGTATAAATATGAAGATGCAATCGCACGGCTTGAGGAGATTATCGAAAAGCTTGAAAAAGGTAATTTATCGCTGGAGGAATCGCTGAGCCTCTTTGAGGAAGGAATAAGGCTTACAAAGATATGCACAAAGATATTGGATGAAGCAGAGGGACGAGTTCAGGTTTTGATCAAGGATTTGAACGGAGAGATTGATTTTAAAGATTTTAACGGAGGGTGTATCTGAAGTTGAAGAATTTTGAAATCGAACTGAAGGAAGCCGGCAAAATAATTGAAAAAGCTCTTGACTTTTACATACCGAAAAGCAACGAGTATCCGCAGAAAATTCACGAAGCCATGCGTTACAGCACTTTCAACGGAGGCAAGCGAATCAGACCGGTGCTGACGATGAAAGCCGCAGAACTTTTCGGATTGCAGGGGGAAAAGGTAATACCCACAGCCTGCGGAATAGAAATGATCCATACTTATTCGCTCATTCATGACGACCTACCCATAATGGATAATGATGATTTTAGAAGGGGAAAGCCCACATGCCATAAGGTCTTCGGGGACGCCATTGCGCTTTTAGCCGGAGATGCCCTGCTTACCCTTGCCTTCAATACGATAGTTAAGAATGCACAAATCGAGGGCATATCCATGCAGGCTGTAATTGACGTCATAGGCAGGATATCTCGGGCGTCGGGGAGTCTGGGGAT
This sequence comes from Thermosediminibacter oceani DSM 16646, assembly GCF_000144645.1. Taxonomy (NCBI): domain Bacteria; kingdom Bacillati; phylum Bacillota; class Clostridia; order Thermosediminibacterales; family Thermosediminibacteraceae; genus Thermosediminibacter; species Thermosediminibacter oceani. The sequence goes on along the minus strand of NC_014377.1, from coordinate 1,274,686 downwards.
GATTGGAGGCCAAACCGTCGATATTCTGTCGCAGGGCGTATCGATAGATGAAAAAACCTTGTTTTATATGGATTACCATAAGACCGGCTGTCTGATTCAAGCATCTCTCTGGGCAGGAGCGAGACTGGCGGAAGCCCCCGCATCGGATCTTAATAAATTAGATATATTCGGAGAGAAGATCGGTCTTATTTTTCAGATAGTCGACGACCTCTTAGATATCTGTGGCGACGAAAAAAAGCTCGGAAAGCCGGTAGGAAGCGACGTTAGAAACAAAAAGAGTACTTTCCCGAGCGTATACGGGTATGAGAATTCCGTAAAGCTTATTAAGGATCTTTCGGAAGAAGCCAAAGAAATAATACTTGAATTTAAAAACGGTGAATTTTTCGTGCAATTGGTCGATTTTCTCGTTGAACGACAGTATTGATATTTAAATCATCCTTTAGAATGACTATAGTAAACCGCTCGACGTTTGAACGCGTGGATGGTTTTTGTTATAATAGGTTTGGCGATTTACGGAGAAACAGGTGGTGCAGTATTCTAGTCGAAATCCTCTTCTCTGAAGACGGGGCTAAAAATCCGTCAAGGGCACATCGATGAAGTTCCTTGTGCTGGCTGCCGACGCCCAGTCGGGGGTTGGTGCAGGGAGTAAGGGAGTGGGGCAACCTGCAAAGGCATGCAGGCACGACCCTACTCCCGTGGAGACCCAAGTGCGTGATGGAAGGTCACGGCCTTCCGTTACGGCTTGGGGGGTGAACCTGCATCCGATACAAACCGTGTTGGGTGCAGTGTAGCCTGCCTTGAGCGGAAAGGGTGGAAAAAGGCATAAGGCTGCATTTAAACTGGCCATTTAAATGCAGCTAAATACCTTTGAAACCTTTTCTGCAAAAGAGGCTAGGAGAAGGTGGATTTCGGTGAGGAAAACTCCTAGACTGTTCCGCAAGGAAGTGAACTGAGGATTACAGTGCGGTCTAAGTGGCAATCCAGCCCTGCTCATGGCAACATGGCAGAGAGGGGCTTAAAGGGGAACCGCCCTTGCCGGCGACGGAGGGTGCTCCTCTGGGAAATCCTGCTGGACCTAAGCCGCAAAATTTACTCAGTTCACTGCCACCTGTTTCGTTCGTTATTCTGAGGTGAACATTTTTGAGTAAAAACAAAAATAAACGATATAAAAATAAAAGGAACAACGGAGGACCAAAAGCTGGATGGATATACAGAGTTGTCTTAATGACTTTTGGGCTGTCCGTTTTTTTTAGTTTAATATCAGAAACGCTAATGGAAAGGGTAAATTTAATCGTTTCTTTTTTTATACTTTCGGGAATAGTACTGATCGGAATTATATTTGACATCATAGGGGTAGCTGTAACTTCTGCCAGCGAAACCCCATTCCATGCCATGGCCGCTGACAAAGTTCCAGGGGCGAAGGAAGCGGTAAAACTGATAAGAAATGCCGATGTGGTTTCGAATTTCTGCAACGATGTGGTAGGTGATATTTCTGGGATAGTCAGCGGCACCGCTGGAGCCTCCATTGTTTTAAAGATAATCTCCGACGGTAGCGAATTAGTAGAAATACTTATCAGCACTCTGATAGCCGGACTCATCTCTGCTATGACAGTAGGGGGAAAGGCTTTCGGTAAAAACATAGCTATCAAGAATTCCAAAGAGATTGTCGGCAGGGTTGCCTATATTCTTTTTTTGTTGAAAGAGCGTTTCGGGATCGAATTGTTTCCGGGTAAGACCGGTAGAAAATAGATTTGGGGTGAAGAAAATTTGCAGAAAGAAAGGCTTGACGTGTTGCTGGTTCAGCGGGGACTTTTTTCCAGCAGGGAGCGAGCGAAATCCGAGATAATGATGGGTAACGTCTTCGTCAACAATAAAAAAATAGATAAACCCGGGACCATGGTGGATATAAATTCAGATATTATAGTGAAAGAAAGATCCTTGCCATATGTCAGCAGGGGTGGGTTGAAACTTAAAAAAGCCCTCACTGCCTTTTCAATAGACGTTAGAGGGAAGGTTGCACTGGATGCTGGTGCTTCGACGGGGGGGTTTACCGATTGCCTGCTAAAAGAAGGTGCTACCAAAGTTTATGCGGTCGACGTGGGGTACGGACAGCTTGATTATTCCCTAAGAAACGATCCGAGGGTCGTAAACATCGAGCGGAAAAATATAAGATATATTAGATTTGAAGATATAGGGGAACTGGTGGATATAATAACCGCAGATCTTTCATTTATCTCGTTATCCAAGGTATTCGAACCTCTCTATTCAATTTTAAAAGAGGATGGAGATCTTATCACTCTTATTAAACCACAGTTTGAGGTTGGTAAGAGTGAGGTAAAAAACGGAGTCGTGCGCGACAGAAAGTTGCACGAGAAAGCCATAAGTGAAGTAATTGCTTCGGCCGAGGTTGCCGGTTTTTTTTGCAGGGGTGTCACCTTTTCGCCGATAAAAGGGCCTAAGGGCAATATAGAATTTTTAGCATGGTTTAAAAAATATCGCGATATCGATTCAAAGATAGACATTAAAAAAATTGTTGAGGAGGCTCACACGCTTCTTAATTAATTAATGCAAGAGAAGGTTTAGTATGGATTTATATGCTGTTTTCTTATTGATTATTTTAGGTGCTATTCTGGGGATACTTGGATGGAAGTATTTTCTTGACCTTAAGCTTAGGAAGCGAATGGAAAAAGCCCGTATAAGCGAACGCGGAGCTGTGAGTTTGCTAAAAAAACACGGTTTTGATATAGTAGATGTACAGAAAGAAGCTTCCTACGAGGTGTTCGTAAACGGAAAACCCCATAAAGTTACCGTAAGGGCTGACGTGATAGTAAAAAAGGATGGGAAAATATACGTGGCGGAGATAAAATCAGGCAAGACATCCCCCTCTTTAAACACATCTGCCACCCGAAGACAGCTATTGGAATATTATCTAGTTTATAAACCTGCTGGACTAATACTAGTGGATATGGAACAGAGAAAAATTAAAACCGTTGAGTATTCGATTCTTAAAAGAGATTACTTTCAAGTGCGCTATCTTTTTTACGCCGTTGTCATTTTTTTTATCGGCTTTATAATGGGTTTTTTAACCAGAGGTGAATGAGTTGAAAAAAATAGGACTTTTTGTAAACCCTTCGAAAAAAAAAGCGGTGAACCTGGCCGAGAATCTGATCAGATGGTTGAAAGAAAATGACTACGTAGTATATACCGACAAGAACGTTGCCGATAAGTTAGGTTTTCCTGTAGAGGCTAAAAGCTTGGAGGAACTGGCGAAAAGTATCGACCTGGCCATAACACTGGGTGGCGACGGTACACTGCTTGCCATAGCGAGAAAGATGGCACCCCATGATATACCTGTGCTTGGGATAAACCTTGGGCACCTTGGATTTCTTACCGAGATAGAAGTGCCGGATTTGTTCAGGGATTTTGAACAGTTAAAGGCCAACAAATACAATATAGAACGGCGAATGATGATAGAAGCTCAAGTACTGAGGGAAAATAAAATTATGGAAAAATTTTTAGCATTAAACGATGTAGTTATAACGAAAGGTCCCTTTGCAAGATTAATAAGATTGAAAGCCAGGGTTAATGACGCTTATATCGATACTTATAACGCCGACGGCCTCATAATTTCCACCCCTACGGGGTCTACGGCATACTCCCTTTCAGCAGGTGGACCAATAGTAAATCCTAATATGGAACTTTTGCTGCTGACCCCCATTTGTCCTCATACCCTCCAGAATCGTTCCATCATAATGTCAAAAGACGACGTCATTAATGTTCAGATTCTGGCGGAGCACCAGGAAATAATGCTTACAGTGGACGGACAACAGGGATACGAACTCCTGCCGAACGACAAAGTCATTGTAAAAAAATCGGATTTTTATACAAAATTGGTTCGCATCAAAAGCAGGAGTTTTTACGATATTTTACGGAAAAAATTAAGGGAGTCAAATTGCCAATAATGTTTTAGGGGGTGAATTGTTTGAAGGCGAAAAGACACATGAAGATAAGGGAGATCATCAGAGAAAAACCAATAGAGACACAAGAAGAACTGGCAGAAGAGCTTAGAAAGTGCGGATTTAATGTGACCCAGGCTACAGTTTCCCGCGACATCAAAGAACTGAGGCTGGTTAAAGTTCTCAGAGATAATAAGCATTACTGTTATTCGGAACCTGATAAATCCACTATTATCTCCGATAAATTAGTGAGGATGTTCAGGGATTCCATAGTCAGTATAGATTCGGCTGAAAACCTGGTCGTGATAAAGACACTTTCGGGGACAGCACAAGCTGCAGCAGCCGCCGCGATAGACGGCCTGAACTGGAGAGATATAGTGGTGGGTACCGTCGCAGGAGATGATACCATATTGGTTGTAACCCGTTCCAAGTCCGCGGTAAAAGAACTCGTGGAAAAATTAGAAAGCCTTATTAAATGACCATAAGGAGGCATAATATGCTCCTTAAACTAATAATTAAGGATTTTGCTCTTATTGATGATATAGAAATTGATTTCAAGCGGGGGTTGAACATACTGACCGGCGAAACCGGAGCCGGCAAATCGATTATAATTGACGCAATAGGCATGATCCTGGGGGAGCGGGCTTCTAGTGAGTACATCAGATCAGGCAAAGAAAGTTCGGTTATAGAGGCAGTATTCGAATACGATAACGAACAGGTAAGCGCTTTTTTAAGGGAATTGGGGATCGAGGAGGAAGATAATACTCTAATAATTTCCCGTCAGATTACCGATCAGGGAAAAAACTACTGCAGGATAAACGGCAAGAGCGTTCCCGTATCGGCACTGAAAAATTTAGGTAAATACCTCATCGATATACACGGCCAGCACCAGCACCAGTCACTCTTGAATCCCGAACGTCACCTGGAAATGCTGGACCTGCTCGGCGGTGACGAGATCGCAAATGTAAAAAAACAAGTAGGGCAGTATTACAGAAGGATCCTGGATACCGTTTACAGGCTTGAGACTCTTAAAAGGAGCCGTGAGGAATTTTTCAGGTACAGGGAACAGCTACAATTCGAAATCGAAGAGCTTGAAAGAGCACAGCTAAAGCCCCAGGAAGATGTGATGCTGGAGGAAGAGCGCGAAATACTAGCGCATTCCGAAAAAATATTGAAAAATCTAAATTTTAGTTTATTATTGCTTTACGAAGGCGATGAGACTACCGCCCCGGTAATAGACAATTTATGCAGAATAATAAGCGCCCTGGAAGATATAAAGGATTATTTTAAACCTGTCGAACAACCTCTAGCTTCACTGAAGAATATTCTGTACGAGGTAGAAGATGTTGTTTCCACCATAAGAGAATGCGTCAAATCTATTGATTTCGATCCCGGGCGTCTGGACGAAATCCAGGCAAGGCTCGCACTGCTGGACCGTTTAAAGAGCAAGTACAACATGAGTATCGAAGAGCTTTTAAACTATAAAGAACAGGCTGCCTCGAAACTGGAGGAGGCTTTGAATATCGACGATGAGATATCAAAATTGGAATCTTCTTTAAAAGAATTAAAAGAGAATTATATCAATTCTTCCTTAAAATTGCACGAACTGCGTAAGAAGGTAGCGGCCGCTTTTGAAAAAGATATTTTTAAAGAGCTGAATGACCTCGGAATGAAAGGAACAAAATTATCGGTGGACATTAAGTGGGTGGAAACCGATACAGGAGTAGAAATAAATGGAAAGACTTACAAAATGAATGAAAACGGTTTGGACAGCGTTGAATTTCTAATTTCCACCAATCCCGGCGAGCCGCTAAAACCGTTGGCAAAAATAGTATCCGGCGGGGAAGCTTCCCGTATTATGTTAGCTTTAAAAAACATTCTAGCAAGAATCGATAATATTCCGTGTCTAATCTTCGACGAGATAGACGCTGGGATCGGAGGAAGGATATCCCAAATAGTTGGAGAAAAGATGGCTAAAGTAGCTAGGAACCATCAAGTGCTTTGTGTTACTCACTCCCCACAGATAGCGAGCTTAGGAGACGCACATTTTTGTATAAGAAAAGTAGTAAATAAAAACAAAACCAGTACCATCGTATCAGAGATAAGAGGAGAAGAAAGAGTTAAAGAAATAGCAAGAATGCTGGGTGGAGCTGAGATCACCAGCACTACTTTGGTCCATGCCAGAGAAATGCTGAAAATGGCCGAAGACATAAAAAAGAATTTATAAGCCCATTGCGGCTTTTTTTATTTTTCCAGTATTAAAAGAATCAAACCGGGTTATCTTAAGTTTCAGGCCCGGTTTTTTTTCATTTTGAAAATGGGGAGTGAAAAGTGTTGGTTTACAGCAAAAATAGGAAATTAATCGGCGTTTTTATCGCAATAATGATAACTCTAGTAGCATTTTCCCCTCAATTTTCAGGGTTAAACAGGTTCCCCGACAGAATAAGGGTAATCGAAGGAAAAGAACATACGTTGAATTTTAGAATTCCCTTTACCCTTCAGCTCTTTGCCAAAAGCTCGGATTATTTAATAATTAACGGTGCTGCGCTTAAGGACAGGATGAATGTAAATTTAAAAAACCCCCTTTCTATCAAATCTTCACGCCTGGGAACCTATGATTTGGAGTTCAGGTTATTTGGAATAATCCCCGTTAAAAAGATGAAACTTGAAGTATTGCCGGAGGTGAAAGTCATACCTGGAGGGCATTCGATAGGTGTAAAACTGAGACCTGACGGGGTTATTGTGGTTGGCATTGCTTCGGTTATAGATGAAAAGGGAAAAACCAGCTACCCGGCCAGAGAAGCTGGTATCCAGGTGGGAGATACCATCTCCATGGTAAACGGATATAAGATTTATACTGCTGAGGAATTATCAAGAATAGTAAACAGGGATGAGGATAAAATTGTAACTTTAACGGTTAAAAGAAACGGAAAAACTTTCGAGACCCAATTAGGTGCGGTAAAAAGCAGGGACGGTATATATCAGATTGGACTTTGGGTCAGGGATATAGCTGCGGGAGTTGGCACCCTAACCTTTTATGACCCCGAATCCGGCTATTACGGCGCCCTGGGTCATATAATATCCGATTCCGATACGGGTAGGATTGTAGAGGTCGGGCAGGGAGAAATCATTAGAGCGAGCATAACCTCTATTGCACCGGCGAGAAAAAACGTACCTGGGGAAAAACGGGGGGTTTTTGTTGAAGAAGATAGAGTGATGGGTAATATATTGACTAACACCCAATTCGGTATTTTTGGAAGAATGTACGAACCTGTAAAAAATCCATATTATTCGGAAATCCCCGTCGCTCTTGCCAGCTTCGCCCATGAGGGAAAGGCGCAGATTTTAACTGTTATCGATGGGGAGCGAATAGAAAAATTTGATATAGAAATACAAAAAATTGTGAGGCAGAATTTCCCCAGTACAAAGGGAATGATTATAAAAATTATAGATCCGAGGCTGATAGAAAAAACCGGCGGCATCGTACAGGGAATGAGCGGGAGTCCCATAATCCAAGATGGTTATCTGGTAGGAGCTGTTACACACGTATTCGTCAATGATCCTACAAGGGGTTATGGAGTTTTTGCCGAATGGATGATTGAGGAAATATCGAAATTGAAAATTGAACGACAGGTATCTAATTTTTAAACAAAATCTGGTATTTAAGGAGGAATATACCATAACTTGTCGAATATATCAAAAAAGAAAGATAAAAAAGGGGGTCTCGTTAGATGAATGATAAAAAAAGGATTCTGCTCGTCGATGACAATAAAGAATTTTGCGATCTTCTGGAAGAATATTTTTCGGGCGAAGATGACATGGAAGTCGTAGGTAAGGCCTACAACGGGCTTGAGGCGCTGGAAAAAGTACAGGAGCTGAATCCGGACCTTGTGGTTCTGGATATAATCATGCCAAATCTTGACGGCCTAGGTGTGATCGAAAAATTAGCAAATTCCGATAAAAGGCCCAAAATTATAGTGCTGTCCGCTGTAGGTCAGGATAAGATCACTCAAAAAGCTATCAATTTGGGTGCTGATTATTATGTAGTAAAGCCCTTTGATTTAAAAATCCTTGTCGAGCGTATTCGTGAACTTGTAACCTCTAATACAGGGCAGAAGAAAACTAGGACTGCAAACAATACCCCCGATAAACGAAAAGATTCCAATCTCGAAATGGAAATAACCAATATCATACATGAAATAGGGATTCCCGCCCATATTAAAGGTTATTTTTATCTGAGGGAAGCAATCGCTATGGTCGTAAACAATGTAGAACTCCTTGGCGCCGTTACGAAAGTACTTTATCCTACTATAGCTAACAAATATAATACAACACCGAGCAGAGTCGAACGGGCAATCCGGCATGCCATAGAAGTGGCGTGGAACAGGGGATGTATAGAGACGATAAACAATCTTTTCGGCTATACCATTCCAAAGGACAAAGGAAAACCCACAAACTCCGAATTTATCGCGATGATTTCAGACAAGCTTAGAATGGAGCAAAAGGCAATATCGTAAGGGTTTGAAGGCATTGAAAAACCAACGAATTTTTGAAAATGGCACTAGAAAAACCAACAAACTTCCCAAAGTAAACCCAACAAACACCTCTTGTTAGTTGGCTAGAACTAAACTAACGGGAGGTGTTTGTTTTATTGACCGACATCGAATTTCAAATCGAAAATTTTCTGTTATATTGTAATGCTAAGAATCTCTCAAAACGAACAATCGGAAGTTATGAGCAAAGTTTAAGACTTTTTGCTCAATTCCTAAAAGAGAAATATGGCATTGAAGAAGTATCTAAAGTAAATACTGGACATATTAGGCAGTATTTGGACTATCTTGGAAAAAGAGGGAAATATACGGTAATTATAGATGAGACAAAAAAAGAAATAAATAACCCCGAGAATCGTCAAGATTTTGGACAACCTCTATCTACAACTACAAAAGCAAACTACTTGCGGAATCTCAAAGTATTCTTTAATTGGCTCTACGGAGAAGGTGAAATACCTAAAAATCCAGTGGCGAAAATCGAGCAGATTAAACCACAAAGAAAAGTTAAAAAACCCTTATCCGAACAGGATCTAAAGAGAATAGCCAACTGCTTTGTTAAGTCAACGTTTACTGGCTATCGGAATTACGTTATATTCAAGTTTTTGCTTGATACAGGAGCAAGGATACAAGAAACCCTGTCTCTTACTCACAATGATATTGATCTCAAATTTAGAGTAGTTACCTTGCGAAACACAAAAAACAAGCAAGAAAGAAAAGTATATTTAAGTCCAAAGATGCTTCAGGAAATGAAGAATTGGCTCAAATATAAGGAAAGGTATGTTTCATCAGATCTAATTTTTCCCACCAAAAGGGGGACACCCCTCACTGTCCACTCATACGAAAAACAATTAAGAGACGCAGGGAAACTTGTAGGAATAGACATTTCACCACACATGCTTAGAAACCAATTTGCTAGATATTACATACTCAACGGCGGGAATTTCCCTATGCTTTCTAAACTTCTGGGACATTCGGACGTCAAAGTTACGATGGATGCTTATATGGATTTGCTAGATGAAGACATAAAAAAGGACTATATGCAGCATAGCCCTTTGAATCATTTTGATTTATGAATAATTTTTTAAATAAAAATCATAGGGGGTATGGGGGAAATGCTTACGCTGGAAATTAATGAAAACAAAATTCTCGAAAGGAGGCTTATGGCTTTAAAGCAAACATACAAAACTGTCTGCGGAAAAGAAGTGTCGGAAAGATTTGAAACAATGATAAAAAATGATGAATCGCCGATTCGGGAGAGGATCACTTATATTAATTCCCTCATAGACGACATTAATAAACTGCATTTTCTCCAACAATATCTTGCCACACGACTTGATTAGGATTTTTCATAGCAATTTTTATTTTATTGAGTTTGTCCAAAAAACTCAAAGCAAAGCATAATGAGGGTTTTAGAGATTATGACTGTATAAATGATGATATATATCATGTTACATATCATATACACCAAAAATTAAAGTAGAGGCTTTAAGCCTCTTATTTTTTTCGGCGAAAATTGGTTAAAAAATGCAATTTTGTGCGTAAATAATATATATGGGAGAGAATTTTTATTTTTTCGTTGTAGAAATTGTGAAAAAGTAGAGAAAAAGCGTTAAAAATAACAAGTTTCATTCCGTTATAATATTTATAGAGAGGTTTTTCAAAGCACGTGGTAAGTATAAAACCTGTTCTAAATGTGGAAAGGTATATTTGGCAACAAGAAAATATTTTAGCATTAATCAAGATAGTAAAGATGGGTTACATAGTGTTTGTAAAAAGTGCAGAAATTTGGGCAAAATCGAGGAAAAACGCTCAAAAAAATGCTAATATTATTATGGAAGGGTATAATACAGCACGTGTACAAGTTCATTCAAAAGAAACAAAGATGGATTATATAATGTTTGCAAGAAATGTTGGAATAATTACATAAAAATCGAGGAAAAATGCTCAAAAAAATGCTAGTATATTTATGGAAGGGTAAATGTTTTTTGCAAGAGGAAATTCCCCATTTTTGCAAAGGTTTTTCCCCAGGCACCGGTGGGGAATTTTTATGTTAACTTAATTGCCTCATGAGTGATTGCCTCATCCGGTAGCTTTGACCATCAAAGATCAATAGGTAACTGTGGTGTATTAGCCGGTCAATCATTGCTGCTGTCATCTGCTCATCGTAGAAAATGCTCGCCCAGCGGCTGAATTCCAGGTTAGTGGTAATTACTACACTGCGACGTTCATAGCAGTCCGAAATCACCTGAAAAAGTAGCTGCGCTCCTTCGCGGTCCAAAGGAACATAGCCCCATTCGTCGCAGATCAGAAGATCTGGTTTGGAAAGCTGTTTCAGTAACCCGGAAAGTTCACCTCCCTTCCGGGCTTCCACCAGCCGGTTTACCAGCGCTGCAGTGCGGAAAAACTTTACGTTGTAGCCTTTTTTACAGGCCTCCACACCGATGGCGGTGGCAAGATGGGTTTTGCCGGTTCCCACGTTGCCGTAAAGGATCAGGTTTTTCTTTTCTTCGAGAAATTTGCAATCTTTTAGGTCCTGCGGTGTAAGCCCCTGCGGGAGTTTGATTTCATCGAATATGTAGCCGGCAAAGGTCTTTATCGTGTAAAAGCCCGCATTTTTCAAAAGCCTGTCCTTTCGACTTGCGTCTCTGTGCTCCAGTTCTAATCTTAGCAGCTTCAGCAGGTATTCTTCATGGCTTTGAGCCTCGATCTTGTCGCAGTTTTCCACTAGATTGCGGCTGAGTTTTAATGCTTTACAGCAGGCGGCGATTTCGTCCTTCAGCATAAATTGGCACCGCCTTTCAGAAAGGCTTTGTCATAGTCTTCTGCATTGAAGCGGAATGCAGTGAGTTCAGGAACCCCTTCCGGAATCTTTACCGGCTCCAACTGCGGGGTTATACCCGTTATCCTGTTATGGATGGCTACGAGGCTGTCTAAATCCTGCACTCCGTAAAGGAGAGCCTCGGCTACAGCGTTCACAGCCTGTTCAAAACTGCTTTTGGTACAAAGCACAGCCAAAGCCTTGAGCGCTTTGCCGCGCTCACTTTTGCTTAAGCCGTCGAGGTATTCCCGGAGTGGGTCCGGCAGCATGCTGTATATTCCCGAATACTTAAGGGCTCCCGGACAGCGGGAAAGCTGGGTAAGATATGGCAGCCAGTCCATGCTTTCTTGCTTGTTGTCCCCGTAAAGCCGCCGGTGGCGCACGATTTCCCGGTGGCTCTCATCCAGCGGTATGACCTCATGGGCTGTTATCTTTACAAGCACCCGGCTGTTGGCGTATTTGGGGGCGGTAGAGTATAGGTGCTTTCCACCGTTCAAGCTGAATTTGGCGTAGGCGTTGGTTTTGACTGTTATGTAACCGGCTACCTCGTAAGGAACGGTAGGCAGCTCAAGCAGAGCCTTACGGTCTTCATTAAAAAGTTCGGCTATGGATGCCTCCTTCCGGTAGTGTTCGCGGTGCATGTCCCGGTCGCACAATCGTAAAAGTTCGCGGTTAAAATCCTCCAGCTTTTCAAACCTGGGGACCGGGACAAGGAAGTTGCGCCGGTGGTATCCCACCTTGTTTTCCACATTACCCTTTTCATGGCCGGAAGCAGGGTTACAGAATACCGCTTCAAAACCATAGTGCTGCTTGAACCTCAGGAAGGCGTCGGTTAGTTTGCGCTCTCCATTTTTCGAGAGTTTCACGATAGTGCTGGCGTTATCAAACCATAGCTTACGGGGTACTCCCCCCAAGTGTTCAAATATGTCCTTAAGTCCCTGAAACAGGCATTCCTGGTTTTCTCCCTTGAAAAGCTGGGTATATCCTACGTTACTGTAGGGAAACGACAGGTTCAGATAAAATCCGTGATGCAGCGTCCCGTTTTCGTAAAAGTCTGCCTCACCGAAATCCACCTGCGCTTCACCCGGGATATGTTCCAGCGGCAGACGACATGAGTTGTCCTGGTACAATTCTTTTTTTCTCATGGCTACGTAGCCTGCTACGGTGCGGTAAGAACAGTTAAACTTATCTTGGTATTTTTCACAGAGCCTGTCATAAATCCTTTTGGCGGTATGCCTCTGCTTTTTGCGAGCTTTTTTATCTTCTTCAAGCCACTGATCTATATCCGCCTTGAAAGGGTCGAGTTTTGGGAAGGTATGTTTAACTTCTTCAACTTTAACCCTGGTGTTCCAGTCTTCTTGATAAATATACTTGCGTATAGTTTTTCGGTCTTTTTGGAATTCCCGGGCTATCTCGCTGATATTTTGCCCTTTCATAAAGAACGCTTTTCTGATATTATCAATATGGGTCATTGTGAGCATCCTCCAATCCTCCCTTGCAGTTAAGATTTCCCTAACTACAAGGGTAAAGGTTTTTAGGGGTGCCTGCAATGACCTTTGCAAATTTGGGGATTTTTGAGTTGCAAAAGTGGGGATTTTATTTTGCAACTCTGTCCATTTTAATTATGCAATAAACAGGGTAAAAACCCGATACAAAAGATGGGTTACAAAGTGTTTGTAAAAAATGTGATAATTACAGGAAAAAGTGATAATTTTTTCAAAAAAAATGTCTTTTAATATATATGGAGGGGTGTATTACAGCCCGTGTATAAGTTCATATTCACTAAAAACTTTTACAACCTTGGTGTTTTTTTAGGAGGCTTCATGCCTCTTTTTTATTTTGAATTCAATTGAAATTTTTCACTAAAACCAGAAAGGCGGTGAAACACATAAGCCAACACAAAACTTTCCATGATTGGGTTAGAGAATATCAGAACGCTAGCAATAAAAGTGAAGTTTTGGGAAGCTTAATAAAATTTCACGGCGATAAGTGGACATGTATTGACTGGAAAATGCAGAAAATACTGAACGAACTTATGCCGATGTATTGCAAATTTCTCGGAACAGATGAGGCTTACGATATTGCTTTATTTACATTTACCGAATGTTTAGAAAAATGTGATTTAGAGAAATATAAAGATACAACAAGTATTATCAGTTTTTTCCAGAAATCCATCAAATACGCACTCTCCAACGAAACCATGAAAATCCAGGGGAAACAGCGTGTACGTGATGGTAAAAACATGCGATATCGCCAATTCGTTGAATTTGAGCCCATCATCGAATATTTAGACAAAGAAGGAGACGTGGCTTGTACAAATGTAGATTGGCAACAAATACATGAATTCGCCGAAGGAAGCAGCGAAAGCACCAAAGAAAGAAAGTTTTGGGATGCTTTTAAGAATGTGGCAAAAAATGTATTAACACCGAAGCAATATGAAGTTTTTGAGGCAATTTGCCAGGCAGGTGTAAAAACAGATACAGAAATAGCCGAGGAACTAAACATGACATGGGACCAATTCCATAGTATAAAGCGCACTATAGTTGAACGTATTCGAGAACTCTGGAATCAATATCTTGAAGCCGAGACAAAATTAAAAACCGACAAATACCAGAAAATTGCCGGTTTCCTGCTTGAAGTGGCAAAAATCCATGAGGTAGCAGGGAATAATTTTGATTATTTTAGTTATTTAATCAATTTTCTAAAAGCAAACTACCGAAAAGGCGAACAAGATATATCCTTCGAGCAATTGCACAAAAACAAAAACATCATTAACGAAACAATTTTCGATATCCTCGTTGACAGAATACCACGTCCACAATACGAAGTGCTTTTCTCTATCCTCGAAAAAGAAGAAGCAGAAATAACCGCCAAACAGAAAGAGCAAATATTTTGGACGTGCTTTAAGGCTTTTTACGATTTTATACAAAACGTTACAACAAATCAAAAACAGATGCTTGACTACATCCTCAATAGAAACTTATCCGATATGGAACTTATTTTTTTCAGAATTGCTCGAAGAGCAAAAATATTATGGAGTCAGCAAAACTAAATACGGAGCATACCGAGCGGTGATACGAAACGGAAACAAACAACAATATATCGGAGTGTTCCCCACGGCCCTCGAAGCGGCGAGGGCCTATGATGAAGTGGCTCGAAAATTAGGCAAAAAGAAACTAAACAACGTATAAGAGGGATATTTTCAGGGGAATAAGGGGAGAGAAAAGAGGGGAGGGAAGAAGAATGAACGTTAAAGACTTGTTTATCATGGCACGGAAAAAGAAAAACATTACTCTACAGGAGATAGCGAATAGTATTGGCTGCTCGGTTTCACTTTTAAGTATGTGGGAGAGGGATAAGTGCAACATTTCACCCGAAAAAGAAATCGCTTACAAGCAGTATATATTGCAGGGAGGGGAAGGTGGCAATGGATGAATTTGCCAAGAAAATTGATGAGTTAATAGAGTTTCTTAAAGAACACATGAAAAGAATGGATAAAATGATAGATACCATTGAACAGTGCTTATTAATGCTCACTAATCATGAGATACGTATATCAAATCTTGAAAAAACAGTATATAAATAAAATTGTAACAAGAATATAATAAAGTTAAGTTTATAAATTCAAATTTCGAGAATATAATATATAATGGAGGGGAAAGTTAGCCATAAAAGGTAATATATGGCTGGCTTTTGCTTTTTTATTTTTTGGACAAAAAAATAAAAAAAACAAAGGAGAGGATGTTAATGATTAACACACTGAATGACACCGTAAGGGAAGTATTCGGAAGGGAAATGTGCGAAAAAACCAAAAATGCTATCAGGAGACTAAGCCTAAAGGATCAGAAACTTGTAATCGAAAGGTTGTTAAATTCAGTTGCGGATTATGCGGCATTTAAAAAAGGCTTTGAAGAAAAGAAAGCCATGATGGAAGAAATATTTTTTGACGGTAAAGACGAACTGGATGAAATAGCAGAATGGTTAAATTTCTACGTTGCACAATTTGAGGACGAGAGCATAGGGACACTGGAAGAAGAACTGCAAATGATAGACTACATACTGTCTGAATACCTTATAGCGCCGCTACATGAAGAAATGCTGAAACACTACGTGTATATGGATTTAGCGCTATTGAGGGCGGGACTGAATTTTGAACAGAGAAAAAGCGTCCTGGAAGGTTTAGCACAGGATGGGGTTATATAGGGCCGGTTGGCCTTACAAATACAAAATAAAAAAAAGGAGGCAAAGAATATGAAACCGACAAAAGTTATATTGAATCCTGCACTAGCAAGAAAACTGGTAAAAAAAGGATTTAAAATTGTTGACCTTAAACCTCATAAACAAAACCATTTTGCGACTGTATTTGTGTTTGAAAATAGTCCAGAACTCCAGAAAGTGCTAGAAATGTATGAAAATTTATAATGAGATTAATACGAGGAAAAAATCTTAAAAAAGGAGGAATATTTGGATGAAATTTTTAGATGACATTTTTGGGAAAAATGCACTCATAAATTTTTCCTGTATAAGAAACTATGCCATCAAAAAAAGCGGGAAATTTGAAGATTTGAAAGAGGAATTAGGAAAGCTCAATGAAGATGGTTTTAATATTTACTTTGTCGTAAATAGTGGAGGCTTTAAAGACAGTGAAATAAACAAAATTAATGCAGTGTTTATTGACCTGGACGCAGGCAAAGATTTAGATTTGAGCATGATTGATAGTTTTAAGCAAATTAAACTTGAAGAAATACATAACTTTGATTTTAAACCGAGTTACATAATAGAGACTAAAAATGGGTTGCATGTATACTGGCTTATAGAAGAAGGAGTAAGCATAGAAGAATTTAGAGAGTGTGAAGAATTATTAATTAATTACTTTAACGCTGATCCTCAAGTAAAAAATCCTGCAAGATTGATGAGGTTACCAGGATTTTATCATGTAAAGGATGTTAATAATCCTTTTTTAGTAAAAATTATTGAGGATAATAATGTGAGATATGATATTAAGACCATAATAAAAGTGTTAAGGGAGAAAAGTGGGAATGATAAAAAGAAATATATTACTATTTATCATTCCCACCAAAACCCAGAAGCCTTGACACACAAGGATTATAGCCACTTTGACTTAATCAAAAATAAAGATATTCAAACACTACAAGATATTATAAATCCAAAACCAGTAAAATTCAATAACCATGATGATGTTTACGATTACATAAAGCAACAAGATTTGAAGTTATTTTTAGGTATTGATGGCAACAAAAAAATGTTTAATTGCATATTCCATGACGACCAAAAACCTTCGGCGGAAGTTTTGATAAGCGAAGATACAGGACATCAAATTTACTATTGTTTTGGTTGTGGCTTTAAGGGCACAATAATTCAATGTGTAGAAAAAATACAACATGCAAACAGGGTTGACGCTTTACGGTTTTTAAGACAAGTGTATAAAATTGAGTATGAAGAAACCGAGTGGCAAAAAAAACAAAAGGAAATTATTGAGGAAAATATGAGATTTATTATAAGCGATGAATTTGAAAACTCTTATCCTGAAACTTACAAATTGGTTAAGCGTTACATTAATGACCTGTATTTAATTTTAGGTTATGCTAAAGACCATGTTTTGACTGAAAATTTTACAGATGATGAGGATAATGCCATATTCTTTGCTAGCATAAAGTTTTTAACTAAAATATGTGATTGTGGTAGTATGCAACGAATGAATGACAGAATCGCATTGTTTACATTTTTGGGCTTTCTTAATAAACTTCAAAAACATCAAATACCAGATTTTCTTCTTGCTGTCAATAGCGGATTTAAATTGACCCATTTTCAGCGATTTTAAATTGACCCACCCTGGCTTTTTTTAAATTTAAGCATTATTATGTTGGTTACCATACAACCCGGTCTTTAGCCTGTCCTTTAGGCGGTAGCTGTTGCCCCTTATGTTGATTATGTGGGCATGGTGTAATAGTCTATCCAACACTGCAGTAGCAAGTACAGGGTCTCCCATGAGCTCCCCCCATTCTCCAAAGCCTTTGTTGCTGGTAAGTATTATGCTCCCCTTTTCATATCGGGCACTTATTAGCTGGAAAAAGAGGTTCGAGCCAAGGCCATCTAATGGAAGATAGCCTACTTCATCGATTACAAGGAGCTTGGGCCTAGTGTAGATCCTCATTCGCCTTTCTAACCGGCTTTCTTTATATGCCTTTTTGAGGTCCTCAATGAGCCTAGAAAGACTCGTGAAGTAGACTGATATACCACAAGATAGGGCTTCTATAGCAAGAGCCACGGCAAGGTGCGTCTTCCCTACTCCAGGCGGGCCAAGAAATATTACGTTTTCTACCCGGTGGACAAAGGCCATTGTGGCAAGCTCTTTTATCAGTTTTTCATCGATGCTGGGCTGGAAGGCAAAGTCAAATTCGGTTAGAGTCTTGCGGTATGGAAGCCGGGCAAGTTTTGACCTTACCTCGATATTCCGCCTTTGCCTTTCAGCAAGTTCAGCCTCGAGCAGGTTATTTAAGAAATCAAGATACGTGCTATTTTGGCGTTGAGCTCTTTCAAGGAGGGCGTCAAGGAAAGATGCTGCGTTTAAAAGCCCCAGTTCTTCAAGGTGGGACCGAGCTTTTTCAAGGTCTATCATACTGTGCCCACCTCCAGGAGGCTTTCGTAAACCCCCAGAGAACGCTTCTCAACTTCCAGGGAAGATAACTTGATAGCCCTCGGTCTAGGATAGAACATGCCTTCGGCTTCTTTTAGACCCTTATACTGACCTTTGAGGAAAACGATGGTCCTTGAGCGATAATGTTTTTCGTGGGTTGCTATCACCTTCCCATCATAGAGGATTTCGATTTTGCCGTTTTTGTCCCTTACAACCACCTCTTTTCCGCTATATTGCCAGGGAACGCCGTATCTTACGCCGTTAAAGCTCAAGAGGCCGTCTTTGTGGACTTTCCTTACTTCTTCAAGGAATTTTTGGTATCTGTCAGAGGCAGGGAGTGGTTTGAGGTTTTCTTCCTTCAGGCGGTCAATAGGCTTTTCCCCGGTGGTGCCGTGAATCCTCCTGTTTTTCTTTTCGCACCACACTATTGCCTGGTGGTTTAAGTCACCGTAGTTTATGAACTTCCTACCCGGCAGGAAGTTGCTTTTGACAAAGTCTATTCCGCTTTCTACTTTGCCTTTGGTCTGTGGACGTCGTGCTCTGCACACTTTAGGGGTAAATCCAAGGGTTACAGCCAGGTCTTCAAAGATGGAGTTCCATATGGGCTTTCTGTTTTCTCCGGTGCCAAGTATTACGGTCTTCATTCTGTCGGTAAGGACTATGTCGGTCACTCCGCCGAAGTATTCAAACCCGCGGATCAGGCAGCGGATGAAGGTATGTATGTCGCAGCGGTTTGTGAATTCTACGTATATGGCTCTGGAGTAACCCAGTACCATGACGAAGACGTAAAGCTTACGTATTTCGCCGGTTTCCTCGTCAATGTAGGTGTATTCGCCCCAGTCGACCTGGGCCTGCTGGCCGGGCTTGGTTTCGTAGCGGCATACGGCAGGAACCTGTTTTGGGGGTCTAAATTGTCTTACATAGTCCCTTAAGATAGTGCGGCCGCCGGTATAGCCTTCTTCTTTGATTCTTTCGTAGATAACTTCGCAATTGAATATACCAAGATTTATGAGCTCTTGAATGGTATCTTTGTATGGATCGAGCTTTGATCCTCTTTTGGGATGCGGCTTCCTTTCGGGAATGCCCTCTGCCCTTAAGTATTTTCTTACCGTATTCCTTGAACGGCCTGTTTCTCGTGCAATTGCACGGATGCTCTTGCCCATTGCTCTTAATTCGTGTAACATGATAATAGATCCACTCCCTAGCACTTATTTCCCTCCGATCTTTTGGCTGGTATCAGAGGGATATTTCGCCAGGGGGTGGGTCAATTCCTTTTCGTTGCTCCTGGGTCAATTATACACCGGCGGTGACACTTGCGGAAGCGATTAGACAAGCAAAAACCAAAAACCAGAAAAACTTGACGTCATTTTACTCAATTCCTTCTTATTGTTGGGACATTATAGAACGAGCAGAAAAAAGAGCAATGACGTGGAAAGAAAAACATTGCACTATGAAAGGTATTAGTCGAGAAATGATTTTGCGAAATTTTGGCGAGGAAGAAGCAAATAGAGTATATCCGCAAATGCAAACCAAAAAAATACCCAGAAAAAATGAAAGGACAGCGTTTTATTTAGAAAAATTGATTTTGGATTTTATTAATGAAAAAGGTTATGCTACTGAAAAGGACATTTTGAAACTTGCGGGAAAAGAAAAAGAAGTAAACCTAAAGCGGATTCTTGGCGAAGTTATCGAAAAGTATAATCTAAAAAAAGTGAGAGCAAATAAAAAGTTAAAAAGAAAACTATTCATCAAAGAAAAAGGTTATCCCTATGTAATCATGAGCCAAAATTATCCCCTTGATTTTAAATATGGGGAAATCCCCGATGGAATATTAGAAGATGAAGAAAATTAAAGCAAGGGTATTTTCACCCTTGCTTTTTTTATTATCAAACAAAAAAACAAACAAAGGAGAGAAGCACTATGCGAGCAGAATACAAAGCCAAATTTCCAGAATGGACGAAAAGCGATAAATATTTTGATTTGTGTTTAAGTAATGATATTGATTCGCTATTCTCGTGTAAATTACTAGAGAAAGTAAAAGGATATAAAATCAATTACTTTTATGATTTCAATTGTCTTTACAAAACCGAAAATGCAATTAATGAAGCGATTGCAGTAGATATAGATTTAATACGTGGTAAGTGTTGGGGTAATCATGTTACCCCTTTTTATAATCCTGAAGCAGCGAACTTGAATATAATTGATAGTATTAGCCACGAAAATTACTTCGATAAGTATGCAGGAAGCACATTGCTTGAAATTTGGAGTTACTATGATATACCTTTACCCCAAAGCGAAGAAGCCAAAATGATTTTGTTGGCTATAGATTCATTTTATCTAGGTTACTATTCGCAATATTTTAATGACATCATTTCTCACGCTCATTACCTCAACGTGCTTGAAATGAAAGAATTTGAGGAAATTTTGAGTAGGTACAAACCTAAAGACTTTGAAGAAGTCAAAAAGAAATATAACCTAAATGGTAAAATTTGGATAGATAAAGATAAAAAATTAGCAAGCGATATAAGGCTTGCCGAATTAAGCGAGTTATTTGATTTAGATTTAACATTACCAGATATAGAATTCCTTCCCTATTATTATTTTATACCTCAAACCGCCAAAATATCAACCATTGGCGGTAAAATTTTTTCGGCGGCTTTAGTGGGCAGAAACAAAATAAAATATTCCGTGGCTGTATAAAAAATTTTTCAACAATGGCAGGAAATTCCCTTCTTTTGTGGAATTTTATTCCCAGAAAGGAGGGGGAGGATGTTAGTTGAAATTCAACTTAAAATTGATACCCAAAAATATGATAAAATACAAGAATTAAATTTAAGTGGCGATGAATTATTTGCTTTATTAAATTCTAATACAGTTATAATACCAATTAATGATCGGGTAAGTTTTAGACCAGTTATTGAAAGGGTATTTGATATTGATACTAGAAAATTGATAATAGTATTGGATAATAGGTGATAATATGTCCTGGAAAAAGATATTACGAAAAATTAACCGTGCTGCTAGTGTCGCAAAAGATATTGAAGCGATTGTAAGCGGTGATCCTAAAAAAATAGCGAGAAGGGCTAAAAATAAGATAAAGGGAAGATTGTTGTGGAAATTGTTTCGATGGATATAGGCAGGGGGTATGAATTTATATCCTTTGCTTTTTTTATGGATTTGTAATATACCCCTGGGGAGTATGATATAATAAATGTAAACTGTAAAGGTGGTGAAAGTTAACAATGATAATAGATGAACAGAAACGATTGTGTATTGAATATTTAGTTGCAGGCATGAGTATTACTGAAATAGCACAGAAAATAGGGAGAAGCAGACAAGCGATATATGATTGGTTGAAGAATCCTGAATTTAAGGCAGCGCTTGACGAACGCTTACAGGAAAATAAAGCTCAGGCAGAGAAGATTATCAATTCCAAATTGCCTGAAGCATTATATAAGATATGGGCCTTAATAGAAAAAAGCCAGAGCGATAAAGTTAAAGCAGACCTGCTCAAATACTGGGTTGATAGGCAATTGGGCAAACCTTCAACAAAAGTTAGCGTGGATATGAATGATCCAAATAAAGACTCCGCAGCAGATTTAAATGATCTCATTGATGAGGTTTTGGATGAATAAAACCTACAAAAACTCACATAAAAATAAATTTCAGATTTGAATAAAATTTGAGTTTTATCTAGTTTAAACACTAGAAAAATGGATAGATATACAATCGAACCTGTATATAAATGAAAAATAATTAATAATTATGATGGAAGAATATAACAGTTTCAATAAAATCAAGGATTAGAAGGCTATCGTGAGAATTTTTATCATTTAACATAGTGTTATATTATCGGACGTTGAGTCTATGATAAGGTTTATTATCATAGACTCAATTACAATTATTGGTAAATGTAATTTGTATATTATTCATTATGAGAATGTTAAGAAAATTTACCCCCCACCCTTCTTTTTTGAATTGTCAGAAAATGGGGTGGGATTATCTCTACAAATTTTTTATGTAATTTTTAACCTTCGAGGTAGCAACAGGGCCTTACTATACATCAAAACATCGGCAAGCAGCCATAAGGGTAAGTTTGGCAGTTTCTAGCAGGTTCGACTCCTGCCTCCTCCTTCCTCCAAAAAGTAAAACCGCCTGGGACGGCGAGGATTCCGTCTATGGGGAGGGGTTCTTCCCTCCCTGAACTTTTTTTAAAAGTTGGTGATAATATGGCAGTGCAACCCACAAAAGAAGATATAGAACTTTTACTAAAATACTTAACTAAAAGCATTACCGCAAAGCGAAACCTTCCTCAACAAAAAACCGAGGAAATAGCGAAAAAAATAATACAAAAAAACAAAGAAAATCTGTTTGGTTATCATGGATTGGCTTACGCTGTAGGCGCAGAAAGTATTGAGTTTTTTTGCCTTTATTTTTTGCAGGATACTTTTAGGGTTAAAGAAAATAACGATGCCAGACCATTAGCACCATTCCACCATGAGATATGGAATACACTAGAAAGAATGATACTCAAAGACGAATTTGATAAATTAGTCCTATGCTTACCTAGAGGCCACGCCAAAAGCACTGTAGTAACTTATGCTACTGTAATATGGTTACATTGCTATGGTAAAAGTTTTTATACCATAGTGCAGGGTAAAACTGAAAGAGACGCTCAAAAATTTGTGTTTGATGTGCGTTCCGCTTTAGAAAATAATGAATATATTAAGGAAACCTTTGGAGAATTAATAGACACCAAAAATTTTACGGTTAATGCTAACGAATTACACTTAACTAATAACACAAAAATTGAAGCAATATCTAGCACGTCAAGCATGAGAGGACGTAAACACTTAGGCAAAAGACCTCAATTTATTATCTGTGATGATATAGTTGGATTGGATGACTGCTTAAATGACCAGGCGAAGGATAAAAAATATGAGACCTTTCAAAAAGATGTTCTCTATGCCGGTGATACTCCTGTATATAGGGATGGCGTGAAAATAAAACCTGGCAGCAAATACGTAATTATCGGCACTGTGCTTGCCGAGAACGATTTTATTTCACGTTTGCTAAACGATAAAACATACTACAGTATTTTAAAACGAGGTATTCCGCTGGAAAATTTTGATGTGGATAACTATTTCAATCATAATCCTTACTGGGCTGAATTTAAGAAAATATACTTCGATAATAAAAATCCCTATGCTCAAATAGACGCTAGGGATTATTTTTATGCGTATGAAAAAGAAATGACATTCCCGAGGCTTTGGCCGGAGAAATATACCTGCATAGATTTAGCACTAATGTATTATTCTGATCCTATTGCCTTCAAAAGTGAAATAATGAATGACGCTACCCACATCGGGGAAAAGTGTTTCTTTACTATAAAAACCGAAACCCCAGAAGAAATAGAAAGCCATGTTTTTGAAAAGACCATGATGTGCGTTGACTGCGCTGTTAATACTGGCAAAAACAACGACTTTACCGCTATCTGTGTTGGCTCAAAAGATAGTAATGGTTATAGGTATATCAGAAAAGGCTTGCTTTTGAAGGTAGATTTTGACGAATACATAGCAAAAGTAATTGAGTTGCTCAAGCAATACCCTGATATTACTCATGTTTTTATCGAAAAAAACACCTTCAACGGTAGTGACGTAAAACGATTGCAAGAGTTAATAAGAAATGACGATGAATTACGCCATAGAAATATTACTTTTATCAATGAATACCAAAAGAAAAATAAAGAAAATAAAATCCGGGCTATTGCAGGGAAAGTAAACAATGGCTTTATCATCTTTAACCAGGAAGATGAGGACTTCTATAACCAGATTTTGGAATATCAGGGCGAAGGTATAGGGCATGATGACGCCGCTGACTGTGTGGCTGAGTTAGATTTAAGGATAGATGACATTAAAGTAGTTGAGAAAATTCAGGTATTCGACAGACGATTATTAGGTTTATAAAATAAGGTGGTGCGACAATGGAAACCTTAATAAAGTCTTGTTTGGAAGATTACTTCCTTAATTTGCCTAAGTTTCAGAAGATGTATAACTACTACCTGGGAAAAACCGATGCTATGCTTAATTATCAAATGATCACCAACCGCACTAATAATAAAGTAAACTGCAATTTTATTAAAACCTTCATTAAAGAAGAAGTTTCCTACATTGTCGGTAATAAGGTTACTTATATTTCAAAATCCGGCAACGAGGATATAATCAATGCTATAACACAAAATCTTGCACACTGGAGCGAAAAACACGACCAGAATTTATGCAAAAAAATGCTCACCTTCGGGGAAGCGTACGAATTATATTACGTGGATAAAGACGGTTTATTCTCAGCGCAGATATATAGTCCATTGAATTCTTATGCATTACTCGATGACTACGGCAATGTGCAAATGTTTTTAGTTTTATTCAAGAAAAAATTTGACGAAACGCAGTATCTTGATGTTTACTACCCTGGGAAAGTAGAACATTACACCGTTTCGGGTATTTCGGATATTAATTATATCGGCGAAGATACTCATATTTTCGATGAAGTGCCGGTTGCTATTTGCAGCATAGCGGAAGAAAAAGAATTTGATACACTTTTTAACGACCTAAAGGGGTTACAGGACGCTTACGAGACTAATTTAAGTGATATTTCCAATGAAATTTCCGACTTCCGCAACGCTTATCTCATGATTATGGGTGCAGAAATTAGCGCAGACGACCTTGCAGCCATGAAACAGTTAGGAGCAATGAAAGTTCCGCAGGGTGGAGATGTGCGCTGGCTTACTAAAAATATTAATGACGCTTTTATACAGAATACGCTAAAAACCCTTGAAGATAAAATGTATCAGATTTCAAACCATATAAATGCTAATGAGAAACTTTCTAGCAACACAAGTTCGCTGGCTTTGCGGACTAGGCTTATTTCCCTTGAAAATAAGTGCAAATTAAACGCTGATGCTTTGGCTGATGCACTGAAAACAAGACTAAAGTTTTTATTTAAATACCTGAAAATCAAAACCGGCCAGAATTTTGACTATAGAGATGTAAAAATTAAGTTTACTCCGAACATACCGCAGGATGATCTCATGACTGCTCAGATAATATCACAACTTAACGGTAAACTTTCAACAGAAACCGCACTTGCTCAATTGAGTTTTGTTGACAATCCCAAAGAAGAAATTGCAAAACTCCGCAAAGAGCAAGAAGAAGTTATGAGTATTAATTTAGATAGTATACCGGATGGTGTAGAAAATGGATAAACAAAAACAATTGCAGAAGGAAATAGAAAAAATACATATTCAAATGCAGAGGAAGGCTAATAAAGACAGTTTACCAATACTTCAGGCATATAAAAGAGCACTTAACGACATCAGGGGAGAGTTAGGGAAGATATTTGCTAAATATGCTAAAGACGGGGTTTTGAGTGTTAGTGACCAGCAAAGATATGCAGTTTTAATACAAATGCAAAAAAAATTAACTCAGATGGCTAGAGAATTAGGGCAAATTGAGGATGAAAAAACAACGGAAATACTGAAAGACATATATAAAGAAAGTTTTTACCGCACTGCAAATGTTATTGAAAAAGGCGTTGATGTAAGCATAGATTATTCTATTTTAAGACCTGAATTCGTTGAAAAAGCAGTGAAAATGCCCATTGAAGGTAAAACTTTTAGCGACCGAATATGGGACAACAAAGAAAAATTAGTGAAAAACCTCCGTAAAAACCTTGAAGATGGCATGATTCAGGGCAAATCCATTGATAAATTAAGCAAAGATATAGCGCAGACAATGGGTTCAGGTGCTTATGAAGCCAAAAGAATAATCAATACAGAAATGGCAAGATGTATGACGCAGGCACAAAAAGAAGTTTATAAAAGTTCTGGTGTGGTGCAAAAAGTTCTTTTTTCTGCCACTTTAGACGACAGGACTTCGCAAATATGCCAAAATCTAGACGGAAAATATTTTGATCTAGATGATGCGCCAAACATACCTGAAGATACTCATCCAAATTGCAGATCGACATTAGTTCCTGTTGTGGAGGGGTGGAATCCGTCACAAAGAAGGGATCAGGAAACAGGCGAAATAATAGATTATAAATCTTATGAAGATTGGCAAGCATCAAAATCGTTTTAAACGCACAAAAAGGCACTTTTTAGAGGATTTTTTTTGAAAGGTAATAGTTTTATATCCCCTCATAGAAAAAACGCCTTTAAAACGAAATTTGGAGGCGTTTTTTTTTAATTTATAAACCAAAAAATTGCGTCCAGAGGAGGATTAATCCTGTTCTGGGGGCAAAAAGGAGAGGTTAGCATGACACTAGAAGAAGTAAAGGCTTTTCTTGAGGCTAATCAAGACAAGGATGAAGTAAAATCATTCATTAGCGGGTTCATTACTTTGGAAAAAGTGAAGTCGCTAGTGAATGAAAATCCTGAATTTAAGTCTTGGTTTGATTCTGAGAGAGACAAACACCTACAGAAAGGGCTTGAGAAATGGAAAAGCAATAACCTTCAAAAACTCATTGATGAGGAAATTAAGCGTAGGTATCCTGAAAAGGATGAGAAAGACATTGAAATTGCTAAACTCAGGGCTGAATTCGAGAAGATGAAGGCAGAAGCATTGAGGAAAGATTTAACCAATAAAGCACTAAAAATAGCGCAGGAAAGAGGTTTGCCTACAGAAATAATTGATTTCTTCGTGGGAGAAGATGAACGCACTACTACAGATAATCTTATGAAACTCGAAAGGGTTTTTAATGAGGCGGTTAATAACATAGTGCAGCAGAGGCTTAAAGGCACTTATCAGCCACCGAAAGAAACAGAAACACAAACCAGAGTTTTTACCAAAGATGATTTAAAAAATATGACTGAAGAAGAGATTAACAAATATTGGGGAAAATTCAAAATTCAATATTAATTTTATGAGAGGGAGTGTTTTAAATGAGTGTACAGAATTTTATAGCGACAATATGGAGTGCAAGGCTTAATGAAAATTTAAGGAAGGCTTTGGTATATGGTAATATTGTAAACACTGATTATGAAGGGGAAATAGTTGGTAAGGGTTCTACTGTAAAAATCAATTCTATTGGTTCTATCAATATTGGTGACTATGATAAGAATACCGGCATTGGTGATCCTCAAGAACTCGATTCTTATCAGACCACTCTTGTTATAGACCAAGCAAAGTATTTCAATTTTAAAGTAGATGATGTAGATAAGGCACAAATGAATGTAAACCTTGTAGACGCTGCCATGCAGGAGGCCGCTTATGCTTTAGCGGATGCAATGGATCAATATATCGCTTCGCTTTACACTGAGGTTGCTCCTGGCAATACCATTGGCAGTGACGAAAGTCCCATAGTGCCTACTAAAGATAATGCTTATGATTATTTGGTGGATTTGCTTGTAAAACTAGACGAAGCCAATGTACCCAAAAACGGCAGGTTTGTAGTTGTTCCTTCCTGGTTTGCAGGGCTTCTGAAGAAAGACCCGAGGTTTACTTCTAAAACCGATGTGCTCATAACCGGTGAAATCGGAATGGTTGACGGTGCTACTATATACGAATCCAACAATGTTCCTAACGTTGGCGGTCAGAAATACAAGATAATGGCTGGCTATCGTGGTGCTATCGCTTTCGTAAGGGCTATCAACAGCATAGAAGCCTACAGGCCGGAAAAATCCTTCGCCGATGCCGTAAAAGGCTTGGCTTTGTATGGCGCAAAAGTAATAAAACCGAACGCTATAGCAGTTATGACCTGCAACAGAGCCTAATGAAGAAGGGGATTTATTCCCCTTCTCAGACTGTCGACAAAGTAACTGTCGACAGTCTTTTTTTGCAAAAGGTAGTACAAAAATCATCAGCTTTTTAGTAAAATTAAAGAAGATACAAAAATATTGTGGGGCGATGAAATGTTAACGAAGAAAAATAGAGAAATAATAAAGCAAGTAGAATTAGTAAGCATCGATAGCCTGGTGCCTCAAGACCATCTCCTTAGAGCTGTAGAAGAAAGCATCGACTTTAGTTTCATATATGAAGAAGTAAAAGACCTATATAGCGAAAATACAGGAAGACCTAGTATTGACCCGGTAGTGTTAATTAAGCTACTCATGCTCCAAGCATTGTATGGAATCCGCTCCATGCGCCAAACCATCAGAGAAGTAGAAGTCAATGTAGCTTACCGTTGGTTTTTAGGCTATGGATTACAAGAAAAAATACCTCACTTTTCAACTTTTGGAAAAAACTATGAACGGCGGTTTAAGGAAAGTGATCTATTTGAAAAGATATTCGAGCGGGTGTTGATGGAAGCAATAGAATGCGGGTTTGTTAAAACAGATGCAGTATTTATCGATGCTACTCACATAAAAGCCAGTGCCAATAAGAATAAATATATCGAGAAAGTCGCTAAGCAACGGACTCAAAAATATAAGGAAGAACTTTTAAAAGAAATCAACGCCGAACGGGAAGCAAACGGTAAAAAGCCCTTTGAAGAAGAAGATGATGATGACGATAACAACAAAGGAGAAAATAGCTCTAAAAAAGTCAGGGTAAGCACCACAGATCCTGAAAGTGGGATGTTTCAAAAAGGGGAAAAAGAGCGCTGCTTTGCCTACACAGCTTCTGTAGCCTGTGACCGGAACAACTTTGTCCTTGGTGTCAAAATAGCACCTGGAAATGTTCATGACAGCCAGGTATTCTCCGATTTATTTCAAGAAGTAAACGATAAATTTTCTAAAATAGAGGCGGTAGTGGTTGATGCAGGCTACAAAACCCCCGGGATATGCAGAGAAATCATTGAGGCAGGAGCGCTTCCCGTTATGCCCTACAAGAGGCCGATGACCAAAGATGGCTACTTTAAAAAACGCGAATACGTCTATGACGAATATTATGATTGTTACATATGCCCCAACAACCAAATATTAGAATACAGCACCACCAACCGGGCGGGATACCGGGAATATAGGAGCAACCCCCAAATATGCTGTAAATGTCCCATGCGCCTACAGTGCACCAAAAGTAAAAATTACACAAAAATCATAACTCGGCATATATGGGAGCATTACATAGAAATAGCGGAAGATATAAGACACACCCAATGGGGTAAAGAACTATACAAAATGCGCGGCCAGACCATCGAGCGGGTATTTGCCGATGCGAAGGAAAAGCATGGCATGCGCTATACAAATCTACGAGGCTTGAGGAAAGTTGGACATTACCTCACGCTTCTTTTCGCATGCATGAATTTAAAAAAGCTGGCTTTATGGAAGAAAAGACGGGGAACGTTTCCGCCAACAGTCCCCGCTTTACATTCGTTTTTCTTAAAAATTTTCTTCGCCTTCAACAAAAAGCCGCTTTTAGGTTATGCATCCTAAAAGCGGCTTTGTCTACAAGCTGTAACACCCCAAATTTAGGGGTGTTTTATTTTTACTGGTGGGAAATACTAAGATTAGGTAAAATCGATTCCAAAAAGCTTGAAAGCTTTTCAAAAGGTGTCTTTTATGGGTGCTGTTGGTAGAGCTGTAGTTGACAGGAAAACTAAAAAACTTTTACAGCGGCTAAAACCCGGCGAGATAGCTGTAATTTATCACAAAGACATAGATGAATTGGCCGCCAAAAACTTGGTTAAATCTAAAGTCAAAGGTGTAATTAACTTTCAACCGTCAATGAGCGGCCGGTTTTTCAACCAAGGGCCTGCAATGTTGCTAGATGCCGGAATACCGGTTGTAGATGTCTCTGAGGAGGAGTTATTTGACTCGATACGCGATGGGGATATAGTGCAAATAAAAGAAAACGGAGAAATAACAGTAAACGGCCGCTTTCTTTGTAAAGGCGTGATTTTAAGTCAAGATTTGATAAGCTCTAAACTTGAGGAAGCAAAAGCAAATTTTGAAAAAGAATTAGAGAAATTCGCCGTAAATACCCTTGAGTATATTCGCCGTGAAAAGACACTTTTATCGTCGGATTATACGGTGCCTCGACTTAAGACCGACATGCATAGAAAGCACGTTATGGTTGTTGTACGGGGGAAAGATTACAGGGAAGATCTTTTAACTTTGAGATCGTATATAGAAGAAATAAAACCGGTTCTTATCGGCGTAGATGGCGGGGCAGACGCTCTGTTAGAGTTCGGATTGAAACCGAATGTCATAATAGGTGACATGGATAGTATAAGCGATAAAGGACTCATGTGTGGTGCCGAGATAGTGGTTCATGCTTATCCCGACGGCAGGGCACCCGGGCTCGACAGGGTAAAAAAGCTGGGCCTTGATTATCATATAATGCCGGTAACGGGTACAAGCGAGGATGCGGCATTACTTTTAGCTTACCACAGCGGTGCAGATTTGATAGTGGCGGTAGGCACTCACAATAATATCATTGATTTTCTAGAAAAAGGTCGCCAGGGGATGGCCAGCACTTTTTTAGTTCGTCTAAAGGTCGGGCATATATTAATCGACGCCAAAGGTGTAAACAAGCTCTACAAAGGAGGGATTAAGATAAATTATATAGCGGCTTTATTTGTAGCCGCCTTTTTTCCGATTTTTATATTAGGTACAACGTCTCCTGCTTTTAGGCACTTGTTGAGGCTTATACTCCTCAAAGTCAAGTTAATGATTGGTTTTTTGTAGAGGTGATTTTATTGTACAACATAAAGCACATGACAATTCTTTTGATTGCGGTTTTCTTTGCCCTGGGCATAGGAATTGCCATAGGCTTTACTGCCAACAGCGACAAACTGCTCGTAAAGCAGCAGAAAATAATTATAGATCAGTTGGAAGAAAACTATAACCGGCTTAAGGAAAGTAGTAGAATGAAAGAAAGGCAACTGGCGTTATTTATCGAGCGACAAAAAAGAGAATATGAATTTCTTGATCAAAGTTTTGATATATTACTTGCTGGGCGGCTTCAAGGCAAAAAGGCGTTAATAATAGAACTCGGAAGCTCTGATAAATCAGATGAAATCGTGGACTACCTGGAAAAAGCTGGAGCTCAAATCCAACTCATTACGAAAGTAAACGAAGAGCTAGACTCTTCGGACCTTGATGTTTTTGCAGAAGCTTTCGCAACTGGAAATATCGAAAAACTTCAATATCTGAAAGAGGCTGGTTTAATAAAATTTATCGGAACTTACGATAATCTTTTTGATTTCATAGTCCTAATAAGGAACGATGATAAAAATAATCCGCTCTCTGCTGTTGGAAAATTGGTCAAGCTAAAACCGGTAGCTCTAGTTCAAACTTCGAATTTACCGAAGCTGGACTTAAAGGATAGTGATAGGTTATTTTATATCGATAACATTGATACGGCGATTGGCAAGTACAAAATGATAATTTCTTTAATGAATAACTTATGAGGTGTCGACTTTGTCAGCGATACTTTTATCTATACTGATAACTTTGTTGTTTCTTGAAAATTTCCGCACATGGGAAA
This sequence comes from Thermosediminibacter oceani DSM 16646, assembly GCF_000144645.1. Classification (NCBI taxonomy): domain Bacteria; kingdom Bacillati; phylum Bacillota; class Clostridia; order Thermosediminibacterales; family Thermosediminibacteraceae; genus Thermosediminibacter; species Thermosediminibacter oceani. The sequence continues at coordinate 1,243,280 of NC_014377.1, read as the reverse complement.
AGGCCGTAAAAAAGACTAACTACAGGAATAGACAAGTTATAACCGCAGGAGGTGTAGTATTCGTTATCGTTGCAATTTTGACGAATATATTTAATGCTTTGATCATTAAATATCACCCTGTTTCAGAATCTTTAATACTTGCCGCAGCAGGTATGGGCTTTTCGGGTTTAATGGATGATGTCTACGGAAGCAACACTGCCAAAGGCCTGAAGGGGCATTTTTCCGAATTGCTTCGGGGCCGGATTACTACTGGATCCTTAAAAGCTGTATTGGGATTTGCAGTAGCCTATTTAATATCTTTAAAAAAGGGTGGTTCCCCGCTTGAAGTGGTGGTAAACGCTCTCATAATAGCTCTTGCAGCCAATTTGCTGAATCTGATGGACTTAAGGCCCGGAAGAGCCTGCAGATTTTTTTTGTGTTCAACAGGAATTTTGTGCTTATACTTTATATTCACAAATAATACGTATTTGATTCCATGGTTGTTGCCACTCGCTGCATCGGCTTTGGTGTTTTTATTTTACGATTCCATGGAAATAGTAATGATGGGAGATACAGGCGCCAACGTCCTGGGGATGAGCTTGGGTGTAATGATTGCCTGGGGTGCCTCATATAACGTAAGGATGAGTGTTCTCGCCTTGTTTATCGGAATCCATCTGCTAGCGGAATACTATTCCATTTCTAGGATAATTGAGAGATTAAGTATGATTAGAAAAAAAATTTAATGATGTATGAAGGGGAAATATATGATAAGATTAAGAGAGGGAGTAGTTCTCGACGTTCTGGAAGAAAGGCCGGGAGTACAGGAGCTTCTTGTAGAAGTAGATGGAGAAAAGAATAAAGCGATAAACTACCCGGATCTTACAGGTAACTGCCGAAAAGGCGACAAGGTCCTTCTCAACACTACCGCCCTTTTTTTGAAACTGGGAACAGGCGGGTTTCATTTTGTAATATACAATCATTCCGTTAACCGGCTTGAGGCGGGTGGACCGGGTCATATTATGAAACTCAGGTATACTCCTTTTCAGATAAAATGCCTGAGTGCGGAAGAAGAGGCAAGCCCCTTCCGGAATAAATTTATGAAAACCGAGTCGTTAGATGGTATGCCGGTGATTATAGGTTCGCTCCACAGCATGCTGGCTCCTGCATGTGCGGCTATAAAAGCAAAATCGCCCACCCTTAAGATAGCGTACGTCATGACCGATGGGGGAGCGCTTCCAATCTTTTTCAGCCGAACTGTGTACGAACTGAAGAAAAAAAAGCTCCTTGATTTAACTGTAACGTCAGGCCACGCTTTCGGCGGCGACCTGGAAGCGGTCAACATATACTCGGGTTTGCTGGCGGCTAGGGCTTCGGGATGCGATATTGCTGTCGTTGCAATGGGGCCCGGAATAGTTGGAACCGGTACTAAGTACGGCCATACAGGACTTGAACAAGGAGAAATTATAAATGCGGTCAACATTCTTAATGGGACCGCTATCGTTATACCGAGGATAAGTTTTTCCGACCAAAGAAAGCGTCATCAAGGAGTGAGCCACCATACTATAACATCGCTGCTCGAAATTGCCCTGACCAGAGCCTTTGTGGTGATTCCCAAGATGCACGACGGGAAGCTTGGTGTAGTTATGACTCAGCTTAAAAATTGCGGTATTACAAAAAAACACAGTATAATAGTGGAAGATGGCATGGGAGGGATAGAGCTGCTGAGGGCCTCGGGGATAGAACTCAGAACCATGAGCAGGAGATTTGAAGAGGATCCCGAGTTTTTTCTAGCGGCCGGTGCCGCCGGCACGTTTGCAGCGAAAATTATACTGAACAGGAGAGATGGAGGCTGGAGGGAATGGATTTTTTCGAGGTTACGATCAACTCTAGGAACATTTTTTCCGGTAAAATATTAAAATTGCGGCTGGACGAGGTTAGACTTCCCAACGGAAGAACCTCCACCAGGGAAATCGTTGAACACCCGGGAGCGGTGGCGATTGTGGCCATTGATGACGACGGTAGCGTTCTCATGGTAAGACAGTACCGTAAACCGGTAGAAGAGGAGCTCCTTGAAATACCAGCGGGTAAGCTCGAGGAGAATGAAGACGTGACAGCCTGCGCCCAAAGGGAGCTCATGGAAGAAACAGGTTTTATGGCGGAAAATCTTATACATATCACTGACTTTTTCACATCACCGGGTTTTTCCAATGAAAAAATGTCTTTATTTTTAGGGCGGAATTTGAAAAAAGCGGCAGGACAAGCCGATGAAGACGAGTATATTAAGATAGAAAAAATCCCCTTCGAACGAGCAGTAAAAATGGCGTACAGCGGGAAACTGAAAGACGCAAAGACCATCGTAGGACTTTTTCTTGCAAGCTCCTATTTAAGAGGGGAATTTTAATGGAATATTTCGCAGACTTACACGTTCACATCGGACAGGCCTGCAGCAAGCCCGTAAAGGTAACGGCTTCCCGGCAGCTGACCCTCGATGGTATTATTAGAACATGTATGGAAATAAAAGGCATAGATATTGTGGGATTGGTGGATTGCGCGTCGCCATACGTTCTTAGAGAAATTAAAAACAAGATCGATTCCGGAGAATTAATAGAGCTTTCGAAAGGCGGACTTTCTTACCGGGGGAACTTAACACTAATCCTGGGCTCGGAAGTAGAAACCCAGGAAAGGGGAGGGGTTGCCCACAGCGTCGCATATTTTCCGAGCATAGCACAGATGGAAGGATTCTCTAATATTATGAGCAAATTTATTAATAATATAGGGCTGAGTTCGCAGAAGGCCCGGCTGTCTGCCAGGGAACTGCTTTCCATAGTCAAAGATTTGGGCGGCAAGCTTGTTCCAGCTCATGTCTTCACCCCATTTAAAAGTTTTTACGGCAGCTGTTACGAAAGAATGTCCGAGGCTTTTGAAGAAAGGTTCAACGAGGTTACAGCCGTGGAACTGGGGCTAAGCGCCGATACGCAGCTGGCCGATAGAATAAAGGAACTCTCCGGCAAGCAGTTCGTCAGCAATTCTGATGCCCACTCCCTGAATAAAATAGGTAGAGAATACAACATAGTTCGGCTCGACGCACCGGATTTCGAAAATTTATTTGAAGCATTGGAAGGTAAATCGAATCGAAGAAGGATCTTGGCCAACTACGGTCTTGATCCTAGATTGGGAAAGTACCACAGGACCTGTTGTCTTTCCTGCAACTATATAGCTGAGGAACCGCCGCCGGTTAGTAAATGTCCCCGGTGTTCGAGCGAAAAGGTTGTCATGGGAGTTCTAGATAGGATAACGTTTATCGCCGATTATGATGAAGCCGTTCATCCTCGTGGAAGACCTCCTTATTACCATCAGGTACCGCTTGAATTCATACCCGGGGTAGGAAAAAAGACGCTGGAAAGGCTGTTAAAAGCTTTCGGCAACGAGATGAATATCATCCACCATTCTGATCCTGAAGAACTCCGTAAAGTAGTAGGGGAAGCTGTGACGGAAAAGGTCCTTGCCGCTCGAGAAGGGAAATTGAAACTTAAAGTCGGCGGCGGGGGCGTCTACGGCAAAATAGTGTTATGAGTTATATTGAATCTCCTCCCGGCATAAAATTTTATAAGTGGACGGGGGAGGAGATATCCTTTGAATTATTTAATTGTAAAGCTTGCGGATTACGTTAAAAGAAATTTGGGGTATTATTTAATTCTATCTTTTATTCTGGTCGCTGGGGTCATAGCAGGAAGCGTGTCGGCCAAATTACTGTCAGACCCTCAAAGGCAGGATCTTTTAAATTACATTGAACTGTTTTTTTCCAACGTGCAAAATATAGACATAAATTCATCTTCGGTATTTTATATATCGGTGCTCAATAACCTTAAAACAGCATTGGTGATCTGCCTTGCAGGCCTTCTAGTTATTAGTTTTCCTATAATATTGATAGTGATTTTTTTCAGGGGATATATTTTAGGCTTTACCGTGGGGTTTCTAGTGGTGGAATACGGTATAAAGGGGAGCGTTTTCGCCCTTTTATCCATCCTTCCCCAAAACATAATTATAATACCGGCCATTATATCGCTGGGGGTAACGGGAATACATTTTGCGGTAACAGTAATTAAAAATCGGAGAAGAATGTATTACGATGGATATTTTAGCATGCTATTAAGTTATACGCTGTCGTGCCTGTTTTTCTGCTTTTTTCTAATAATAGCGGGTTTAATAGAGGGCTATATTTCGCCCCTATTCATTAAACTTATAACACCTTATATATAAAGGATAACTTATGAAGGGAAAAGATTATTAATATGGAATTTTTATATTGGTGATCGGCATGGAGGAATTATTAAAACAATTTTTAGAATTTTTAAGTGTTGAAAAAGGCCTTGCCCGCAACACAATTGAATCCTATAGAAGGGATTTAAAAAGTTACCTAGTTTTTTTAAGATCCCAGCATATTCCGGATATCAAATTTACATCGAAGACCACTATAATATCGTATCTCTTGCTCATGCAGAAAAGCGGCAAAGCCAGTAGCAGCATTTCGCGAGCCTGTGCTGCAATTAAATCCTTTTATCATTTTTTGGTACGAGAACGTTACATACAAGAAGACCCCACCGTAAATCTTGATACCCCTAAACTGGAAAAAAAGCTACCTAGGGTATTAACTGTAGAGGAAGTAGAAAGACTCCTGGAACAGCCCGATACCAGCAATCCGCTTGGCTTCAGGGATAAAACAATGCTGGAGGTATTATACGCCACCGGCATAAGGGTTTCTGAATTGATTTCTCTGACAGTGGATGATGTAAATCTTGATATGGGGTTTTTACGATGCTTGGGGAAAGGCTCCAAAGAGAGAATCGTGCCTATAGGTTCCTTCGCCGTGAATTACCTGCGGCAGTACATAAACGACGTCAGAAAAAAGATACTAAAAGGAAAGAGCACCAATATCCTTTTTGTGAATCACATGGGCCAAGCTTTAACAAGACAGGGATTTTGGAAAATAATAAAAAAATATGCACGTAAAGCAGGGATAAATAAAGTGATAACTCCCCACACGCTGCGTCACTCTTTTGCCACACATCTTATTGAAAACGGTGCAGACTTAAGAGCGGTACAGGAAATGCTAGGGCATGCCGATATATCTACGACTCAGGTGTACACACACATAACGAGAACGAGGATAAAAGAGGTTTATGATAAAACCCACCCGAGAGCTTGAACGATGAATAACATTCCTCCCTAACGGAAAATCTATGAGTGGAAGGGAGGAATGACGTTGTGATATCGTTAGCACTTAAAAATAGATGGCGGAAAATCGCCCTGTTAAGCCTGATTTTTTTTATAAGCGTCAATTTCACGGTATATGCGCAGCCTTTGCCTGAAATTAAATCCCCTTCGGCGATACTTATAGATGCGGGTACGGGTACGGTGCTTTATGAGAAAAATGCCCATGAAAAATTGGAGCCGGCCAGCATAACCAAAATAATGACTCTGCTTGTGGCCCTCGAAGCGATCGAACAGGGGAAGGTTAAACTAACCGATAAAGTTAAGATAAGCGAGAGGGCGTGGAAGACCGGTGGAAGTCAGGTGTTTTTGGGACCGGGAGAGGAACAGACTCTAGAAACTCTGTTAAAGTGTATAACAATAGCGTCGGCTAATGATGCCTCAGTTGCCGTTGCCGAATATATTGGCGGCAGTGTCGAGGGCTTTGTAAAGATGATGAACGATAAAGCCAAAGCCCTGGGGATGAACAATACCAATTTTACAAATCCGCACGGGTTATCCGATCCCAACCATTATACTACAGCTTACGATATCGCCCTGATGTCCAGAGAGCTTGTGAAATACCCCAAATTCTTCGAATGGTCTACCGTATGGATCGATTATCTGGAGCACACGGATAAAGAGCGCGAAGCCACAATGCTGGCCAATACAAATAAACTATTGGGAAAATACGAAGGGTTGGACGGTTTAAAGACGGGGTTTCATGCAAAAGCAGGATACTGTTTTGCCGGTAGCGCAAAGCGCGGAGACCTGCGCTTGATATCCGTTGTATTAAATTCCCCAAGTTCAGCTGAACGCTTTGAAGATACAAAAAAACTGCTGGATTACGGTTTCGGGAGGTACAGCTCGGTACAGGTTGCGAAAAAAAATTCAGTTTTAAAGAGGCTTCCTGTTGAGAAGGGTGTAAAGAAAGAAGTTGACGTAGTAGCCTCCGACGACCTAAGTATTTTAGTGGAAAAGGGAAAAGAAGGAGCGATAAAGACGAGGTTGGAATTGCCCGATAAAATATACGCCCCCGTTGTAAGAGGGCAGAAAGTAGGTAAATTGATAGCAGAACAGGACGGGAAAATCATAGGAGAGGTGGAACTTACAGTTTCCGAAGAAATTGATAAAGCCGGTTTGTTCTATATCTTCAGAAGACTGCTTGGAGGATGGTTCTATTTTTAAAAACGCACGCCCGTGCGTTTTTTTATTTTAGCAGGAATTTCCTTTTTGTTGTAGAAACTTATACTTAGCTCGAGATTGATATATAAGAGCTGAGATGGGGGTATGAAATGAAATGGGGGTCGTTTTGAAATCCTGCGAAGATATACTTATAGTTAATTTAAAAGGAGAATTGGACCATCATATGGCACATTTAGTAAAGGAAAAATTAGAAGAGTACCTTGCAAAACGTGCCTTTAAGAAAATTCTGTTCAATTTTAAAAACGTTACTTTTATGGATAGCTCGGGCGTGGGCATGTTAATAGGACGGTACAAGTCCCTTCAAAGGATAGGAGGGAAAGTAGGAGCGGTTAATATTGGCCAGCAGGTGAGAAGGATTTTTGAAATATCCGGTCTTTTTAACATTATACAATGCTACAATAATGAAAAAGAAGCCATTGAGAAAATGTAGGGAGTGATTGATTTTATGGAAATGTTAAACGAAATGACCATTGATTTTTTAAGCAAATCGCAAAATGAAGCTTTTGCCAGGGTGGTTGTCGCTGCTTTCGCCTCCCAGTTGAACCCTACGCTGGATGAGTTGGCGGATATAAAGACGGCAGTATCGGAGGCCGTTACCAACTGTATAATTCACGGATATGAAAATACCGTTGGCATCGTAAGAATAAAAGCTTTTCTTTATGAGAACGAAATTGAAATATGGGTGCAGGATTGGGGAAAAGGCATTGAGGATATAGAGAAGGCGAGACAGCCTTTATGGACATCCAAACCGGAGTTGGACAGGTCAGGTATGGGATTTACTATAATGGAGAATTTTATGGATAGGCTTGAAGTTGAATCTGAGCCGGGCAAAGGTACAATTGTTAAGATGTACAAGACGATAAAAAATAAGAAATAAAACTCGTCTGGGGTAACGCCTATGGATTCCAATAAATCAATGGAATTGTTAAAAAAAGCGAAAGAGGGAGATCAGGAAGCCAAAAGCGAATTGGTTTCTTTGAATCTTGGCCTGGTCTGGAGTATAGTCAAGAGATTCACGAATAGGGGTTACGAGATTGAAGACCTTTTTCAAATTGGAAGTATCGGGCTACTAAAGGCCATAGAAAAGTTTGACTTTTCCTATAACGTAAAATTTTCCACGTATGCCGTCCCAATGATAATCGGTGAGATAAGAAGGTACATAAGAGATGACAGGCCCATAAAAATGACCAGATCTTTAAGAGATTTTTCCATCAAAATTCAGAATGCAAAAGAAAGACTGGCGAAAGAATTAAACAGGGAACCGACTATAGCAGAACTCGCTGAAGAACTGGGTGCTACTCCCGAAGAATTGGTGGTAGGACTTGAAGCTGCACAGCCCATAATTTCGTTAAATGATGTGGCATTTCAGGAAGACGGCTCTCCCATTTACTATATGGACCAGTTAAACAGCGATGAACATCACCAAAACCAGTGGCTTGACACCATCGCCCTCAAAGAGGCTTTGTCAAAACTGGATAAACTCGAGAGGCAGATCATTATACTGAGGTACTTTAAAGATAAAACTCAAACGGAAGTTGCCAAAATTCTGGGGATAACTCAGGTCCAGGTTTCGAGATTAGAGAGGAAGATACTCGCCAAAATCAGGAATATGCTTACTTTGTAAAAAGCCTTTTAGACAAGAGGCTTATTTTTTTTATGTATGAATAAAGATTCCAAAGTAAAACAAATACTAGTTTTGAGGTGAACTAAATTGAAGAAGAACTGGATTATAATAGCATTTGTTTTGTTATTAATACTTGCTGTAAGCATGATATATACAAAAAGTATAAGAGACAGAATACCCAAGAGTGCTAAACTCGTAATCGGCCACCTGGAGAATAAAGATTTTTCAACAGGAGAAAATAAAATCGAAATTAAAGTCAGGAGGTGCGAGCTATGACGGTAAAAATTATAGAAGTGGTAGGAGAATCTAAAAATAGTTTTCAGGAGGCTGTAGAAAACGCCGTTCGCGACGCCAGCAAGACTATAAAAAACATCACGGGTGTTGAGGTGCGGAATCAGACTGCTAACGTTGAAGGTGGTAAAATAGTAGAATACAAAGCTGATGTGGCCATCGCTTTCAAAGTAGAAGGCACCACAGAAGTATAAGAAGGAGAAATCCCATGCCAAAATTTACACAGGAACAAAAGGAATACCAGGAGTTTGTTAAAAACATTAGGCCCAAACCCCCCTATCTGCAAAATATCATAATGGCATTCCTTGTAGGAGGATTGATATGCGCCATCGGCCAGGGAATATTAAACCTTTACGTTTCCCTGGGTCTTGAAAGAACTAAAGAAGCCGCCGCGGCCACATCGGTTACACTGATTTTTTTAGGTGCCTTTCTAACCGGTTTGGGTATATACGACAGAATAGGCAAAAACGCTGGGGCAGGTTCAATTGTACCTATAACCGGGTTTGCCAACTCCATCGTGGCACCGGCTATGGAATTCAAAAGAGAGGGATATGTTTTCGGAGTAGCAGCAAAAATGTTTGTAGTAGCAGGCCCCGTATTGGTATATGGAATAACATCCTCGGCAATCATCGGACTTATTTACTATCTATTAAAGCTTTAGGGGGGATAAAATGGCTTTGAAGAAACTAGGCAAACAAACCGTTAAATTTGAAAATCCCCCGTCAATAATCGCAACTGCTTCCATCGTCGGGCCTGTAGAGGGTAAGGGGCCGTTAAGAGAGTATTTCGACCTCATACTTAGCGACGTTAATTTTCAAGAAAAAAGCTGGGAAAAAGCCGAGAAGAAAATGCTGAAAGAAGCGGCTGAAATGGCTATTAGAAAAAGTGGGGTCCCCGGCGAACAGATTGAATATTTTATCGCCGGTGACCTCCTGAACCAGATTATTGCCGCAAGTTTTGCCGCGAGAGAGTTGGGATTTCCTTTCTTCGGTATTTACGGTGCCTGTTCTACCATGGCGGAGGGCCTGGGACTCGGAGCAATGCTGGTGGACGGCGGATATGCAGACAATCTGGTAGTGGGTACCTCGAGCCATTTCTGTACCGCTGAAAGGCAGTATAGGTTCCCACTCGAGCTTGGAAATCAGAGGCCTCCTACCGCCCAGCGTACGACGACCGGGGCTGGAGCCGCCGTAATTTCATCTAAAGACCAAAACCCCAGGATTACTTACATGACGACAGGTAAGGTAATCGATATGGGCGAAGCCAATCCCAATGATATGGGTACCGCAATGGCGCCGGCGGCAGTTGACACCATAGTAAGACACCTGGAAGATTCAAATAGGTCTCCGGAAGACTACGATCTTATAATAACGGGGGATCTCGCCAGCGTAGGTAAAGATATTGCTGAAAGATTGTTAAAACAAAAGGGAATAGATATTTCTGACAGGTATACCGACTGCGGGCTTTTAATCTATAGTCCCCAGCAGGACGTGCACGCCGGTGGCAGCGGGTGTGCGTGCGCAGCCGTAGTTACCTGCGGATACCTTTATAAAGAAATGCAAAAGGGCAGGTACAACAGGATCCTCCTTGTTGCCACGGGAGCGCTGTTAAGCACTACGAGCGTGCAGCAGGGCGAAACCATACCGTGCATTGCTCACGCAGTTGCTTTGGAAAATTTATAAGCCTTCGGTGAGGAGATTTGCGATGGATTATATAAAGGCTTTTATAATCGGCGGTATGATATGCGCATTAGGACAAATATTGATGGATTTTACACCCCTGGCTCCGGCCCATGTACTTGTCTTGTTCGTAACCCTAGGAGCGGTCCTCAGCGGCCTAGGTTTATATCAACCTCTGGTAGATTTTGCCGGTGCCGGAGCAACCGTACCGTTACCAGGTTTTGGACATACGCTGGTGAAAGGTGTAATAGAGGAAGTTAATAAGTCTGGCCTTTTAGGAATATTAACCGGGGGTTTAAAGTCTGCTGCCGCAGGAATAACGGCAGCGGTGGTGTTCGGTTATCTAATGGCATTAATCTTTAATCCGAGACCCAAGTAAAAGAGGTAGAAAATGTTTCTGGATATTGTGGGGATGTTACTTACAATTTTAATAGTTAGCCCTGTGTACATGGGCCGTGTATTTCTAATTTGCCTTTTTGCTAATTTCCTTGACATACTTACAGCCATGGTGTTTAACACCCAGGTAACGGAGGTTATTGCGGGAGGCATTTTCAGTTCGATTAATTATTACGGCGGTAATATTTTGGTGCCGTATCTTTCCCCATTAGTTTTGATATTGATCGGAGCAGGACTTCAAGGTAGAGACGGAATAATTCTGTGGGATTTAATAAATCCGTCAGCAACATATAAAAGGCCCTGGCCTTTTCTCTTTTTAAAGGTAGGCATCGCACGAATTTTGATACTCTATTTCCTCGGAAAATGAATTCGATTGAAAAAATTCCTTTCCCGGAGCACAAAAAAACCGATACTTGTAAAGAAGGGGTTTGAATGCGAATAGGTATTCCACGAGCTTTGCTTTATTACAATTACTATCCTTTTTGGAAAACATTTTTCGAATCCCTCGGTCATGAAGTAGTTCTATCCAAACCAACCAATAAAAAGATATTGAAGGATGGTCTGGAGTCCACCGTCGATGATGCATGCTTACCCATAAAGGTTTTTCACGGTCATGTAATAGATCTAATTGAAATGGTCGATGCAATTTTTGTTCCGCGAATTATCAGTGTAAAATCGGGGGAATTCATCTGTCCCAAATTTATGGGGTTACCTGATATGATAAGGAACAGCATAGCAGGCCTTCCCAGAATAATTGAATGCGAACTTTCACTGTACCGAAAGAAAACGGGTTTTATGGAACATGCAATTAAGGTGGGACGCCTTCTGGGCAATTCCACGCAGGAAATCCTCAGGGCTTATATATTGGCTTCGAGTAAATATAATTCTTATAAAAAATTAAGAGTGAAAAACAGAAAACTTCCGATAGATAGGGGAAATAAGAGTTTTTTTGAAGCCGCTTTTGAGGATAATTCAAAATATAAAAGCGAACCCTTTAAATTTACCGTACTGGTGGTGGGTCATCCTTATAACATCTACGACTACTATGTAAGCATGAATTTAATAAAAAAATTACAGGGTTTTGGCGCGGAGATAATAACGCCGGAGGTAATTCCGGAGAGAAATATTTCAGTCGGGGCAAAAAAACTGAATAAAAAACTTTTCTGGACTCTGGGTAAGAATATCCTGGGCAGCGCCTATTACTATATGGAAAACTGTAAGGTGGATGGTATAGTTCACGTCGCATCCTTCGGATGCGGCCCGGATTCTTTAATAGGAGAACTTTTGGAGCGCAGGGTGTCCCGTGATTACAACATTCCATTTTTATATCTGAATTTGGATGAACATGCCGGCGAAGAAGGTTTTAATACGAGACTCGAGGCCTTCGTAGATATCTTAGAGAGGAGAAAATGCGGTGAAAGTTACGTTTCCTCACATGGGTAATCTTTATATACCGGTCAAGACTTTTTTTGAAAACCTTGGGGTTGAGGTGATAGTCCCACCCCCATGCAGTAAAAAAACTCTGGAACTTGGAGTGAAATATTCTCCTGAATTCGCCTGTTTGCCCTTAAAAATAAACATAGGCAATTTTATAGAAGCTCTGGAAATGGGTGCCGATACGATAGTAATGGCCGGAGGTATTGGTCCCTGCAGGTTCGGTTATTATTCCGAAGTTCAAAGGGAAATTTTAAAAGATCTGGGTTACAAGTTCAACATGATAGTGCTGGATCCGCCCCAGGGACATCTTATGGACCTGGTTAAAAAAATCGTGAGGATAACCAATAAGAAAAGTTTGAGGCAAATTTTCATGGCGGGAAGGCTGGCGTGGGCAAAAGCCCTATTGCTCGATGAACTTGATAAAATAGCCAGCAGGACAAGACCAGTAGAGTTAAACAGGGATGAGACCGATACCGTTTACAAAAACGCCCTAGAGAAAATCTCGAAAGCGGAAAGCGAGGAAGAACTAAAGGGTTTAGGGCGAGAAATTTTAGAAAAAATGGCTGAAATTAAAAAAGACGAAGACAAATTGCCCATTAAGATAGCTCTGGTAGGGGAAATATACACGGTCCTGGAACCGTTTGTAAACCTGTTCGTTGAAAAACAGCTGGGCGAACTCGGAGCCGAAGTAAAAAGGAGTATATACATAACCGACTGGGTCAGGGTAAACCTCTTACCATCTTTTTTGAAACCAAAGGAACACGGACGGGTTATTAAACTCGCTGAACCTTATGTACGCTGTTTTGTAGGGGGACACGGCCAGGAGTCGATTGCCCAGATCGTTAAATACTCCGGGGAGGGCTTCGATGGGGTCATACATCTTCTTCCATTTACGTGCATGCCTGAAATAGTGGCAAAAAGTACCATACCTTCGGTAACCAGAATTCATTCGATTCCCGTTATGACGCTGGTGCTAGATGAACATTCTGGCGAGGCAGGAGTTAGAACCCGCCTTGAAGCCTTTGTCGATTTGATTCGCCAGAGAAAGGAGGAAAAGACCTATGACAGGATGTTATCTGGGAATTGACGTAGGCTCTGTCAGTACAAACTTCGTACTGATCGATGAAAACGGTAATCTTTTGAAAAAACTTTACCTGAGGACCGCCGGGAGGCCTATTGAAGCTATTACTAATGGTCTTAAAATGATTCAAGAGGGCCTTGAAGGCGATATAAAGATACTGGGTGTCGGTACTACGGGGAGCGGTCGGAAACTAGCCGCCGTCATTGTAGGAGCGGACGTCGTGAAAAACGAAATTACGGCCCACGCTATGGCATGTATAGCTGAATACCCCGATGCCCGGACTATTTTGGAGATAGGAGGGCAGGATTCAAAGATAATTATATTAAGGGATGGGGTTGTAGTTGATTTCGCGATGAATACGGTGTGCGCCGCCGGCACCGGCTCTTTTTTAGACAGGCAGGCCCAGAGGCTGGGTATACCGATAGAGCGGTTTGGAGAAATTGCTCTGATGTCAAAAAATCCCACCAGAATTGCGGGACGCTGCGCCGTTTTTGCGGAATCAGATATGATACATAAACAACAGATGGGATATAAAATTGAGGATATTTTGAAAGGACTGTGCCAGGCCCTCGTGAGGAACTACCTGGCCAACGTGGCTAAGGGTAAGGAAATAAGACCGCCGATTGTTTTTCAAGGTGGAGTGGCAGCAAACACGGGAATAAAAAAGGCTTTTGAAGAAGAATTGGGTGTGGAAATCATAATACCCAGATATTTTGATGTAATGGGAGCGTTGGGGGCTGCTATACTTGCCAAGAAGTTCATGGCTCAAAATAAACGCGTTAAGACTAAGTTTGCAGGCTTTGAAGCAGCTTTTAGAGAGCATACGGCAGGAAGCTTCGAATGCCAGGGGTGCCCGAATTTGTGCGAAGTGGTGCAGATTTACGTAGACGGTAAGCTCGCCGCCCGCTGGGGTGATCGGTGCGGCCGCTGGTCTGCCAGCATGGCAGTCTGATTCAAATTCATATTGCATAAGCCGTTTTTTTGTGATATACTAACATCCGGTAATTCGCACGCTGGGAATATTTCAGGGAGGGTGCCGGAAGGTCTCTCTGAAAGATGAGACCAGCGGAGGAAAAAACCAAGGAGGTAAAAAAATGTCAGTCATTTCCATGAAACAGTTGCTCGAAGCCGGCGTTCACTTTGGCCACCAGACCAGAAGATGGAATCCTAAGATGAAGGAGTATATCTTCACCGAAAGGAACGGCATCTACATCATTGACCTGCAGAAGACCGTAAAGAAAATGGAAGAAGCCTACGAATTTGTGAAAAATCTGGCGGCCGAAGGCGGCAAGATACTTTTTGTTGGAACCAAAAAACAAGCACAGGAATCTATCCAGGAAGAAGCAAAAAGGTGCGAGATGTTTTACGTCAACCAGCGCTGGCTCGGTGGAATGCTCACCAATTTTAAAACAATAAAAAAGAGGATCGAGCGCCTCAAGGAACTGGAGAGAATGGAAGAAGAAGGTGTTTTCAACGTCCTCCCCAAAAAAGAGGTGCTAAACCTCAGGAGGGAAAAAGAGCGCTTAGAGAAGTACCTTGGCGGTATTAAGAACATGACTTCTCTGCCCGACGCGCTATTTGTGGTAGACCCGAGAAAGGAAAAGATAGCCGTATCCGAGGCCAGAAAGTTGAAGATACCGATAATAGCCATTGTCGACACCAACTGCGACCCTGATGAGGTGGACTACGTTATACCCGGTAACGATGATGCCATCAGGGCTGTCAAACTGTTGACCGAAAAAATAGCCGATGCTGTGCTGGAGGGCAAGCAGGGAGTCCAGATGGCTGCGGAGTAATTTTTTATGCTTATAAGGTAAGGTGGAGTTATCTTTTGCCATCCTTACCTTTAATAATCTTTCAGGAGGTTTTTGGGATGATAACTTCAGAACAGGTAAAAGAATTGAGAGAGCGCACAGGTGCGGGAATAATGGATTGTAAAAAGGCACTGGCCGAGGCCGGTGGCGATATGGAAAAAGCTATCGTTATATTGAGAGAAAAAGGTCTCGCCAAAGCTGCTAAAAAGGTTGGGCGTACCGCTGCCGAGGGCATTATTGATGCATACATACATGGCGGTGGTAGAATAGGCGTACTGGTAGAAGTTAACTGCGAGACTGACTTTGTCGCAAGGAACGAGGAATTCAGGAACCTGGTGAAAGACATTGCCATGCAGATTGCGGCAGCCAACCCCAAATACATCTCCCGCAACGACGTCCCGCAGGAAGTAATAGAAAAAGAGCGGGAAATACTAAAAGCACAGGCGCTGAACGAGGGCAAGCCCGCCCATATTGTGGACAAAATCGTGGACGGAAGGATAGAAAAATTCTTTGAAGAAAACTGCCTGATGGAGCAGCCTTTCATAAAAGATCCTGACAAAAAGGTATCCGAGTTAATCATGGAAAAAATAGCTTTATTGGGAGAGAATATAACGGTAACCCGTTTTGCCCGCTTTGAAAGAGGGGAAGCGGCGCCCAAAACGGAGCAGGAGTAGCATTTTAAAAAAGAGACACTTAAAGTGTCTCTTTTTTAAAAAAACTGAGAATAAGAGAGGAATTTTCAACAAGGATATAGAAATAAACTTTCAAAAAAGAGAGGGTTAATGGATGCAGGAACCTAAGTATAAGAGGGTTGTTTTAAAGATAAGCGGCGAAGCACTAGCTGGAGAAAAAGAATTCGGTATAGACCAGGATGTTATTAATTCTATAGCCGACGAAATAAAGGAAATAAGGGAATGCGGTATAGATGTGGCCGTAGTTGTGGGCGGAGGCAACATATGGAGGGGAAGGAATTCACCGCAGATGGATCGGGCTACCGCCGACTATATGGGAATGCTGGCTACCGTTATAAATGCCCTCGCCCTGCAGGATGCTTTGGAGAAAAGAAATATAGAGACCCGCGTACAGACGGCCATAGAAATGAAAGAGATTGCGGAACCTTATATACGACGCAGGGCTATGAGACATCTGGAGAAAGGAAGAGTAGTGATTTTCGCCGCCGGAACTGGAAATCCGTTTTTTTCTACAGATACAGCAGCAGCTTTAAGAGCCGCCGAAATAGAGGCCGACGTAATACTCCTTGCCAAAAAAGTTGACGGCGTTTACGACTCCGACCCCATGAAAAATCCAAACGCTCAAAAATTTGACAGTCTGGAGTACATAGATATACTCAACAGGGGACTGGGCGTAATGGATTCTACTGCCACCTCGCTCTGTATGGATAACAAGATTCCCATAATTGTATTCGGCATCAACAAGGCGGGCAATATCAAAAAAGCCGCCCTTGGGGAAAACATAGGCACATTTGTGAAAGGGGGTTGATCTTGTGGATAAGAAAATTTACAAAGAGACCGAGGAACGGATGAAAAAAGTATTGGGAAATTTAAAATCGGAACTGGCGGCGATAAGGGCTGGCAGGGCATCTACGGCACTTCTAGAAAAAGTTTTTGTGGACTATTACGGTGTGCCTACACCCGTAAATCAAGTGGCTACTGTCAGTGTGCCGGAACCTAGGATGATACTGATTCAGCCCTGGGATGTCAAAATGTTGAGCGCCATCGAAAAGGCTATTTTAAAGTCCGATCTCGGTCTTACTCCCACCAGCGACGGCAAGGTAATAAGGCTGATTTTACCCGAGCTGACTTCGGAAAGGCGTAAAGAACTGGTGAAAATGGCAAAAAAGAAAGCCGAGGATGCAAAGGTGTTAGTACGAAACATACGCAGGGATGCCAACGAGTTGGTTAAAAAGATGGAAAAGAACGGAGAAATTTCTGAGGACGACAGCAAGAGATCCCAGGAAGAAATACAGAAACTTACCGATAATTACATAGAAGAGATAGACAAGGCCTTTACAAATAAAGAAAAAGAAATCATGGAGGTATAGATTATTACGAAAAACGATCTGGACTTAACCGGTTTTGCACTGGAAGATGCCATGGCTTTTTTAAGAGCCAAAGGTGTTGGAATTAATGAGATCAAATACACCTTTCCTATTGTAAAAAAAGATGATTATAAAAGGGCAATGGTTTTGCGAGTAGATAAAAGCCCCGACGGCGACGGCGTTATCTTACTAGCTGCCTATTTTCGATAATTTTGTCCCCCTCCTTTGTGAGGGGGCTTTTCGACAAAATTAGGAGGCTAAAACGGTGAATAGTAAACATCTTGATTTGGTAGACAGAGTAGACAGAAAAAAACTGCCGAACCATATAGCCATAATAATGGACGGCAACGGCCGGTGGGCCCAAAAACGCGGGCTTCCCCGAATAGCAGGTCATTGGGCCGGTGCGGAAAACCTGCGCAATATAGTAGAATTTTGTTCCGAACTAAACATAAAAGTCCTGACCGTTTTTGCTTTTTCTACGGAAAACTGGAAGAGGCCCCTGGATGAGGTAAAATCTATTCTCAACCTTCTAGTATACTACCTGAAAAAAGAAGTAGACAATTTAAACAGAAATAATATAAAATTAATGATAACAGGAGAATGGCAGGAACTGCCACCCAGGGTCAGGGCGGAAATAGAAAAGTCTATCGAATTAACTTCGAGTAATACTGGATTGATACTAAACGTGGCGTTAAATTACGGTTCCCGGCGCGAAATAGTGCGGGCATGTAAAGACGTATGCCGGATGGTTGCAAGCGGACAGTTGAGCCCCGGGGACATTGATGAAAAACTGTTCGAACAGCATCTTTTTACTGCTGGACTACCGGATCCTGACCTTTTGATCAGGCCCAGCGGAGAACTGAGACTTAGCAATTTTCTTTTATGGCAGACAGCATACTCGGAATTGTGGTTCTGTGACACCTACTGGCCTGACTTTAAGAGGGAAGACCTGATCAATGCTATACTTGACTACCAGCGCAGGGAACGGAGGTTTGGGGGTTTAACAAAATAAATGGATGAAGGTTTTATAACCAGAGTCTTAAGCGCTATAGTTGGGATTATTTTGCTGTGGTTCATAATTAACAGAGGAGAAGCAATCTTTTTATCTTTTATAGTACTGATGAGTGCAGTCGCAAATTGGGAACTGCACAGGGCCTTTAAAAAATCCGGCAAAGATCCAAACATAATCTACAGTACGCTGACGGGTACATTACTAATGGTTACCGTCTATTTTCTGCCCAATGTAAATACGATATTTTTGCCGTTCTTGATTATAATAATACTGAGCTTTTTCTCAAATATGGTAAATTACGACCGAAATAGAATGGAAGATATTGTATACACGATATTTTCTTTTGTGTATACTTTCATCCCTTTTACCCATATTATCCTGATAAGAAACCTTCAGTACGGCGTGGCTTTCGTATGGTGGGTCTTTGTAACGACATGGAGCTGTGATACGTTTGCTTACATCATCGGAATGCTCATCGGAAGCCGCAAGCTTGCACCCGACATAAGCCCAAATAAAAGTATCGAAGGTAGCATAGGCGGTATATTTGGAAGCATTGCAGCTAGCTTTTTGTTCGCCAGATATGCATTGCCGCAGATATCGGCATCTGACGCAGTGATAGTGGGGTTGCTGGTTGGAATCTTTTCGCAGATTGGTGATTTATCCGCCTCTCTCATTAAAAGGTTCTGTAAAATAAAGGATTTTTCAAATTTGATCCCAGGCCACGGCGGAGTTTTGGATAGATTCGATAGCGCTCTTTTTTCTTTTCCGGTCGCATATTATTATATTATAATCGCTATTCAAAAGGGTGGTTTTCATTGGGTTTGAAGGCGGATTATAGACCTCTTGTCTACTTAGGGCTTGCCATAGCTGTAGTATCTATCGTAATCGCTATTGTCCTAAAATATTTACTACCTTTTGCAGTAGGTATGTTAATAGCTTTAATGATAGACCCGATCGTAAACCGCATTGAATTGAAACTTAAAATCAGCAGGGGCATAGTTGTTATTTTGGTGCTTAGTGCAATCTTCTCAGCTCTAGGATATCTTATAATCCTGGCCATATCCAGACTCACCTTTGAACTAGGGAAGTTGATAAACATTCTCCCGAGCTACACTGATTTCTTGAGCGCAATTTTGAGCGACATTGGTTCATTTATGTTTTCAATTTACGATATTATTCCGAAAACAGTCCTTGATTATCTATTAAAGAATTGGGGCCAGATTATCAGCTATTTGACAGGCTTTTTGTCAAACTTTTATACTTTTCTCGTGGAAAAGCTAGGTTTAATACCCAATATTCTGGTATTTCTCATTTTTACCTTTCTTTCCAGTTACTTTTTTGCGAAAGACAAAAAAAGAATAATGATATCCATAAGAAAAATATTGCCGCATAATTTTTATAAAAAGCTGGAGAACATACAATTGGAGCTTCTCATATCCTTTGTAGGTCTGATAAAGGCTCAGATAACATTGGTAATGATCTCGACACTTATTACAATTGCAGGGTTTTACATTCTAAAGGTGGACTATGCATTGACCCTCGGGATAATCTGCGGGGTTCTCGATGTACTTCCAATCTTCGGACCGAGCATAATTTTTATTCCGTGGGCTGTTTTTTCTGCAATTGTTGGGAATATAAAATTTGCCATAGCATTGATCGCCCTATATCTGGTGGTAGTCGGATGCCGCCAAGTTCTGCAGGCAAAAGTCATAGGAACCCATCTTGGGCTGGATCCCATTGTGGCTCTCATATCAATCTATGTTGGAATAAAAATTTTCGGTTTTCTCGGATTATTCATAGGGCCGCTGGTGGTGGTTATTGTAAGAGCCGTAATTCAGTCGGGTTTAATCCCGCCGCTGGTGAACAGAACTTAAATGTCTGGAAGGTGAAAAATATTGAACACTATTATAGTTTCTATTATAGTTTTCGGCGTCCTAATTTTTGTTCATGAATTTGGCCATTTTATAACGGCAAAATTGTGCGGTATAAAGGTAAACGAGTTCAGTATGGGCTTTGGACCGGGTATATTCTCAGTTAAGAAAGGTGAAACCTTGTATTCCATCCGCATGCTGCCTCTAGGCGGTTATGTCAGGATGGAAGGTGAGGACGAGAAAACGCAAGATCCTAGAGCTTTCAGCAATAAACCGGTCCCAGCGCGAATGGCGGTAATTATTGCCGGCCCCTTGATGAACCTGGTGCTGGCTGTAATTCTGATAGCAATAATAGGATTTTTTGCCGGTGTACCCACTACAAAGGTTACAGTGATGCCTGGTTCGCCTGCTGACATTTCTGGAATTAAAGATGGGGACGTCATATTGACCGTCGATGACCGCAAAGTTGGTTCGTGGGATGAAGCTGTTAACCTTATAAGTCAGAGGCCTAATCAGACATTGAAAGTGGAAGTTTTAAGAGATGGCAGGAAAATGGCTTTTAACGTCAAGACATCGGTGGACCCCGATACGAAAAGAGGTATAATCGGTATTAAAACAGTAATCACACGATATTCTCTTCTGGAGAGCCTAAAGTCGGGTATTCAGAAAACACTGTGGGTATCGAGTATGATTTTCGCCTCAATCCCTCAATTAATAGGGGGGAAGGGGGTAGCTGATCTGGTCGGCCCCTTGGGTATTGTGCATCTAGTCGGTGAAGCTGCAAAGGTTGGCGTCTTTAATGTTCTATATCTCACCGCATTTATAAGCATAAACCTGGGACTTATCAACCTTTTACCAATACCAGCTATGGATGGGAGCCGTTTGGTTTTCCTTGTGGTTGAATTCCTCAGGGGAAAACCCGTTGATCCGGAAAAAGAAGGGCTAATTCACTTTATTGGTTTTGCGTTGCTAATGATATTGATGTGTTTTGTGTTATACAGGGATTTTGTGAGATTGTACATGTAAAGGCATATAAAGGCATACAAGGGGAGTTCAAAGTGAAAGAGAAGTATTTGATAAAAAGGCGGAAGACAAAAAAAGTATATGTGGGCGGGATAGGTATAGGGGGAGACTTTCCCGTTACCGTCCAGTCGATGACGAATACAAAAACCCACGACGTCAGGTCCACTGTCAATCAGATCCTGGCTCTTGAGGAAGCAGGATGTGATCTGGTGCGCGTTGCCGTACCCGACATGGCGGCGGCCGAAGCAATAGCCGAAATAAAGAAAAATATCCACATTCCGCTGGTGGCTGATATTCATTTCGATTACCGGTTGGCGTTGGAGGCAATAAAAAACGGAGCCGATAAAGTGAGAATAAATCCAGGTAACATAGGAGGGATAGACAGGATAAAAAAAGTGGTTGAAGCCGCCAGGGAAAGATGCACCCCTATAAGGATAGGGGTGAATTCCGGTTCACTGGAAAGAGACATACTGGATAAATACGGGGCCCCTTGCGCCGAGGCCTTGGTAGAAAGCGCTCTGAGGAATGTAAGCATTCTTGAAAGTCTTGATTTTGGCGATATTGTAATTTCGATAAAATCTTCCGATGTACTAACCACCGTAAAAGCTTATGAGCTGCTAGCGCAGAAGGTGGATTATCCTTTTCACCTCGGAGTAACCGAAGCGGGAACTAAATTTTCGGGTACGGTGAAATCCTCGGTCGGATTAGGGATACTGCTTTACGAAGGAATAGGAGATACCATCAGAGTATCGCTGACCGGCGATCCTGTTGATGAAGTTAGGGTCGGCAAGGATATACTCAAAAGTTTGAACTTGATCGAAAGCGGTGTCAATCTCATTTCATGCCCGACTTGTGGCAGGTGCGAAATAGATCTAATAGGTATTGCAAGGGAAGTCGAGGACAAACTGAAAGATATAAAAAAACCTATCAAAGTGGCCGTTATGGGTTGCATAGTAAACGGCCCCGGGGAAGCCAAGGAAGCCGATATCGGTATAGCCGGCGGCACCGGTAGGGTAGCGGTCTTTAAAAGAGGGCGCATATTAAAAACCGTCCCGGCAAGCGAAGCGGTCGAAGTCCTGATTTCAGAGATACGCCAAATGTTGGAGGAAGATAAATAAGTTACCCCGGTATTTTGGACTTAAGCGGACAATACTTTTCTACTCACAATATTTTGAGAACTGAATAAAAAAGAGTGACTGTGAGAATCATATTTTTTTCATGAATCATTTCAGAAAAATCTTAAGACGCCATTTTTACTTATTTTCATGATTTTACATGGTATTGTTTATATTTCTATAGATTCATCATTGTTTAATAACATTTTAAGATTCGAAAGGCTAGTACTAAAATGAATAGGAGAATTCCTGTTTTTATAAAATTACTATTTTTACTGCTATTTATCAATGTTTTTTTGCTAATATTTACAATCTATTCGACAAATTCAACTCCTGAGAAATATTTAAGAAAGATATTAAAGGATATAGAAATCGGTAGTGTTTTAGAATACAAAGAAAAGAATAAGTTATTAGAAATAAAGAAAGTTTTTGATATGGCAAAGAAAGTCGGATTGGGAAATATAGGTTATCATATTTCATATTTAGATAGTAAGTATAGGGTATATGTTTATTTCTTGGAAGATTACAGCAATAATAGTTTTAAAAAGAAAACTCAAGCTTCGGGTAAAGCAGATGATATAAAACTTAGTAGAATAATTCTTGATTTTAAATTAAAAAGGAAATACCTACTCCTTTACGAACTTGAAGATGTTTCGGTTGTAAATTCCGATATAAACGAATTGGGGAATGTATATGGAAAATAAAAATATTTTATTATGTGAACATTGTGGAAGGGTAATAGAAAGCAAGGATGATTTAGTGGTAGTGTTTTATTTTCTTACTTTATCAGCATACCATAATGAATGCTTTGGAAAGGGAGCAAAAAATAACCCTTTTTTAAGCAATGTTCCTATAAACGGAAATATTTCCAATATCGGAACTATATTTTTGTCTTTATTGAGTATAGTAATGCTTTTAATTAGCCCTGTATATGAAACCAAGATATTATTTTCAATGATGGCAATAATATGGCTGTTGATAAGGATTTATGCGTGGTTCAAGTATGAAAGCATTTTTGATTGAGGCTTTGTACTTGCCCGGGGATTCCCAGTTCTTGTAAAAGTTGTCAACTGTTTGACAAAAAAATACATATCTGATAAAATAACTTAAAAATAAAATAAAGCTAAAAACGGGCGTTGATGGAGGCCAGTAAGAAGTCCACCCGATGAAAAGAGAGCGGTCCCAGCGGCTGAAAGGTCCGCCATCGGGAGCTTCCGAACCCACCTCCGGAGTCTGCCGGAAACGGCCGGTCAAATGTACCGTTATCTAAATGAGTAACTCTTTGCTTTCCTTTTTTAAGCAGGGTGGTACCGCGAAAAACCTTCGCCCCTTCGGTGCGAAGGTTTTTTTAATAAATTTTTTCAGGAGGAGAAGTGATTATGGAAGATAAATACGTCAAAGAAATTACGGCTAAGTCAGAGGATTTTTCTCAATGGTATGTGGACGTTATAATTAAGGGCGAACTTGCTGACTATTCTCCGGTCAGAGGCTGTATGGTGATAAGACCGTATGGCTACGCTATCTGGGAAAATATGCAAAAACTTTTAGATCGTCGTTTTAAAGAAACGGGTCACAAAAACGCCTACTTCCCTCTTTTCATACCGGAATCGCTGCTCAAAAAAGAAGCCGAACACGTGGAGGGCTTTGCTCCTGAAGTTGCCTGGGTGACCCACGGAGGGCAGGAGGAACTCGCAGAGAGGATTGCCGTCCGCCCGACCTCCGAGACTATCATATGCAGCATGTACTCGAAGTGGATAAAATCCTGGAGGGATCTGCCTGTCCTTATCAACCAGTGGTGCAGTGTGGTTAGGTGGGAGAAGAGCACGAAGCCTTTCCTTAGGACCGCCGAATTTTTGTGGCAGGAAGGACATACCGCTCACAGGACCGAAGAGGATGCCGAGGAAGAAACACTGCGCATGCTAGAAATTTACCGCGACTTTGTCGAAACTGAATTGGCAGTGCCGGTCGTAAAGGGAAGAAAATCGGAGAATGAAAAGTTTGCAGGCGCCTTAAGGACGTATACCATTGAGGCTATGATGGGTGACGGTAAAGCCTTACAAGCAGGAACGTCTCATAATTTAGGACAGCATTTTTCGAAGGTGTTTGACATTACATTCCTGGACCAGGACGGCAAACTGAAGTACGTCTGGCAGACTTCATGGGGAGTATCGACTCGCCTGATAGGTGCAATTATAATGACCCACGGGGATGACAGAGGCCTTAAGCTCCCGCCCAGAGTTGCACCAATCCAGGTGGTTATAGTACCCATTTTCGGTCAGCAAAAAGAAGAGATTCTCGAAAAATCCAGGTCGCTCTATCAAACGCTAAAGAATAATAACTTTAGAGTGGAACTGGATGACCGCGACGAATATACGCCCGGATGGAAGTTCAACGAATGGGAAATGAAAGGTGTCCCGGTAAGACTCGAAATAGGGCCTAAAGATTTAGCGCAAAATCAGGTGTTGTTGGTGAGAAGGGATACAGGGGAAAAAATATCAGTAAAGGAAGCGGATTTAATACCTTATCTGACCGACTTACTTGAGGGCATCCAGACGAATATGTATAAACAAGCCAAGAAATTCATGGAGGAAAATACAAGAGAAGCTCTCAATTTTGAAGAACTGAAAGACATAATAGAGAACAAAAAAGGGTTTGTGAAAGCTATGTGGTGCGGCAGCGGAGAATGCGAAAAACGGGTGAAGGAAGAGACCGGTGCAACCCTCAGGTGCATCCCCTTTGATCAGGAACAAATTTCAGATAAATGTGTGGTCTGCGGAAAAGAGGCGAAAAAAATGGTTTACTTTGCAAAATCCTATTGATGGAAGGTTAACGGGAAATGAGGATGACAGAAATTTTTCCAGCTACATTATTTAACCTCCCGGCCGGGATAACCGGCCGGGCGGCGAGTTACCTTTATAAGGGCGGTATTTTGCGAACGGGAGAAACCTCAACCTTGTTTACTCTAGGTGTTAAGGTACTGCGGAATATAGTGGAGTCGATAGAAGGGTATTTGAAGTCATCGGGCTTTAAGGAGGTGATTCAGAAACGTCCTTCTTACATGGATTTACAAAAAGAGGTAACTTCACCGAAACAGCTACCTCTATTTTTTTATAGTTTTTCTGCCGGTGGGCTTCAACTGGACTTATACCAGATCGGTGAAAGCACGACTACTATCAAACATACGATTAACAATATACTGGAAAGATATTCCCTAGATATTATTGATGTGGACAGTGCTGAGAATAAAATATCAAAAGTAGTAATGTTGCAAGGAGCTCCTCTTGAATTCTTTAAATGCCCTGCCTGCCGGTACTCGACAACCGGCGATTTCCCTTTAGATTACCATATTAAGGCTGCTCCCACAGAGGAAGAAAAATCTGTAGAAAAAGTTTATACTCCAGATAAAAGGACGATAAAAGATCTGTGCGACTTTCTAGGGGTAAAGCCTGAACACACTATCAAGACGATGATATATAGAGCGCTCGTAGACGGCGAAGAGATCTTTTTTGCAGCACTGGTTCCGGGTTCAAGAAGTGTTGATGAGAAAAAATTGAAAGTGGCACTCGGCGCGCAAGAACTTGATCTGGCCAATATCGAAACCGTCGAGCGGTTGACGGGAGCTCCGCATGGCTTTGCAGGGCCCTGCGGCTTAGATGGGGTTAAAATAATTGCCGACACAGAAATTTCCGGCATGAATAACGCAGTGACGGGAGCTAATGAAAAAGATTATCATCTCATTAACGTAAATCCCGGACGAGATTTTCACATCGATATACTGGCTGATATAAAAGAAACATCAGAGGGGGATCCATGTCCCGCTTGTGCAAAACCGCTGAAAAAGGGATCGGGTATTGAAGTAGCTGAATGGAAACAGATCTCCTCCGAGGGCAAAAAAATGGAAGCGGGCGCTCTTTTCCTTGAGAATTTAATTCTTGCAATCGCGGAAAAGCACTGCGACGACAGCGGCCTGATATGGCCGGATTTTATAGCGCCGTATAAAGTCGTCGTAATACCCGTCAACACTAAAGATGAAAGGCTGCTCGACCGCTCTATAAAGGTCTATGAGGAGCTTAATAAAATAATGCCGACGATTATCGACGATAGGCCCCAAAGCCCGGGGGTGAAATTTAAAGATGCAGAATTGCTGGGGTTTCCCATCAGGATAACGATAGGCCCAAGATCCCTGGAAAAAGGCGTGGCAGAAATAAACTTGAGGAGAACCGGCGAAATGGTGGAAGTTGAATTCGGCAGAATAACGGAGAAGGTATGCGAGATGTTGAACTTTCCACCTTGCAGCGGGTGTTGAATTTTTATAACAACTATGGTACATTTTTTTTGCAAACTGTTTAGAAAGGGAGATTAAAATGCCGGTGGCGGTTGTAATCCCGGCCTACAATGAGGAAAAGACCGTAGGAAATATACTTCAACTTTTAAAATCAATAGAGTTCATCGATGAAATCATCCTCGTGAGCGACGGTTCCACCGACAATACCGCTTCAATCGGTAAAAGCTGCGGCGTTAGAGTTATAGAACTCACGCAAAATAGCGGAAAAGTCGGTGCCGTCCTGCATGGTGTAAAAAGTACCGATGCAGACGTGATACTCCTTTTGGATGCCGATTTAATAGGCCTAAAAAAAGAACACGTTTACAATCTTTTAAGGCCTGTTTTGGAAGAAGGCGTAGACATGACCGTGGGAATTTTTAGAAACGGCAGAGGAGCTACTGACCTCGCGCAAAAAATAGCCCCTTTCTTATCGGGCCAGCGGGCTATCAAACGGCGGGTTTTCGATAAATTGGATGGGTACGGCGTGAAAGATTACGGCCTCGAGATGGCCCTAACCATTCTGGCAAAAAAAGAAAATTTAAAGGTACAACCGGTGATACTGAAGGACCTAACCCATGTTATGAAGGAGGAAAAGCGGGGGTTGATAATGGGTGGGTTAGCCCGGATGAAAATGTACTGGGATATTTTATCCTGCATACTGAAATTAAGGCTAGAGGTGTTTTAAGTGGGGCTAACTCAAGCGGAAATAGTATTGAGACTTTTTCTCTCAATACTGCTGGGAGGTATAATCGGTTTAGAAAGGGAGAGCATCAATAGGCCCGCTGGATTTAGGACTCATGTTCTAGTCTGCGCCGGTTCAACTCTGACAATGCTGGTTTCCTTATACATGTTTGAAAAGTACCGTGCGCTTACACCTATGGATCCAGCCCGTATTGCCGCTCAGGTGGTAAGCGGCATCGGATTTTTAGGGGCCGGAACCATCATAAGAGTAGGTCCAACGGTGAAGGGCCTGACCACCGCAGCCAGTCTCTGGACCGTGGGCTCAATCGGCCTTGCTGTGGGCAGCGGATTTTATCTGGGCGCAATCGCCGCCACCTTTTTAACCTTCGTGACCCTCATTTCTCTTTCAAGAATTGAAAACTTTATAGTTGGAAAAAAGTTTCTACAACCCCTGTCGTTAGTCGTCTACGACAAGCCGGGCCAGATAGGAAGGATAGGGACAATCCTAGGAGAGATGGGGGTTGGGATAAAAAAAATAAGGATTGAAAGTACAGAAAATAGCAGAATGGTTATTGTGCTTTTACTCCGGCTGCCATCGAACGTTAGCCTGGATGAAGTGATCGCACGACTTTCTCAAATAGAGGGAATTTACAGTATTGAAACATAAACTGGGGGATATTTATGACCAGGTTGGGTATGCTGCTTAATCTGTCCAAATTTGGCGATGAAGAAAAGCGACTGCTTGAAAGTACGACTGTGAAAAAAGTCGCCGTAATTACGAGTGAAAGAACAGTGAAAATTGAGCTTTTGCCGGAGGAAGACCTATCTCAGGATTTGATTTCTAGAGTTAAGCAGGAGTTAAAGCAAAAACTAAAAGGGTGTTGTGCGGTACAACTATGCTTTTCTGAGAAAATTCAGTGTGCAGCGAAGGATGTTACTGAAGTTATTCAGGGGAAATGGGATGAATGTTTAAAAAATCTTTTCAGAAAGGTAGCTTCCGCAAGAATATGGATGCTTAACAGTACATATGAGTACGATAGAGGTACTCTATTTATTTATATTGAGAAAAACGGAATTGAGTATCTTCAGAAGAAAAAGTGCAGCCGCATAATTGAGGAATTTTTCCAAAAACTCGGCATTAAACTGAAAGTTTTATTTAAAGAAAAAGAACAGGTAGAGTATTACGATATATCCGAAGAAGACCGGCAGCTGGTTGAAGCTTTACTAAATAGCGATGAGCTAAAAACAGAAGCCCCCTCGAAAGACGATACCCCTTCGGATATGATCTTTGGCAGAGATGTGGAGGGGGAACCGGTTCCATTAAAGGAAATAGCCGGTGAGGTTAAAGAAATAATCGTGAGCGGGTGGGTTTTTGAATTATCCTGTCGTGAAATTAAAAACGATACCAAACTGGTTACTTTTGGACTGACCGACGGCACAGGTTCCCTAGCAGTAAAAATCTTTGCCTCAAACGAAAAAAAATGCGCGGTAGAAAGAATACAAGAAGGAATCTGGGTAAAAATTAGGGGGAAAGTGGAAAAGAACAGCTACTCCGGAGAGCTGGAATTAATCCCCCTGGACATTAAGAAAATACCAAAACCTCTGAGGTCGGACAACAGCGGTGAAAAAAGGGTGGAGTTACATCTTCACACAAGATACAGCGCCCTGGATGCGGTTTGTTCCCCAAAAGAGGTCATAGAATTGTGCAAACACTGGGGGCATAAAGCCGTGGCCTTTACCGACCATGGGGTAGTCCAGTCTTTTCCCGAGGTTTATGAAGCTGCAAAAGCAACCGGGATCAAAGCGATTTACGGTTTGGAGGCCTATATATTCGACGATGAATTCCCGGTAATAGCCGAGCCTCCTGAAGGAAACATAGATGATTTTGTATACGTCGTAACCGATATTGAGACCACAGGTCTGTCCTTGGATGCGGATGAAATAATTGAAATAGGTGCAGTTAAAGTTTACAGAGGCCAAATCATAGACAGGTTTCATTCTTTCGTCAACCCCGGCAGACCTATCTCTTCTCATATAACCAACCTGACGGGGATTAACAACGCCATGGTCAGTCAAGCACCGCCCGTTAAAGATGTAATGTCGGATTTCTTGCGTTTTATCGGTAATGGTATTTTCGTCGCCCACAACGCGGAATTCGATGCGGGTTTTATCAGAAGAGATTGTAAAAAATTTGGTATGAAATTTGACAATAAAGTAATGGATACATTAAATCTTTCAGCTCTTGTTTTTCCAGAACTTAAGAACCACCGCCTGGACACCATAGCTAAAAAATTTAACATAAATATGGGAAGCCATCACAGGGCTGGTGACGACGCCAACACGACAGCGTTGATACTTATCGAGTTGCTCAAGAAACTGAAAGAACAAGGAATAGATGACCTCTCTATGATAAATCAGGTCAACAAAAAGGCTACCCAGTATCTCAATTCCTATCACGCTATTATACTCGTTAAAAACAGCCAGGGATTGAGAGATCTTTATAAATTGGTGTCGATTTCTCATCTGGAGTATTTTTACAGACATCCACGCATTCCAAAAAGCCTTTTAAAAAAATACAGAGAGGGGCTTATTGTAGGGTCAGGTTGCGAAGCTGGGGAATTATTTCAGAGTTTGATCTATCATCACTCTGACAAGGATATAGAGCGAATAGTCTTTTTTTACGATTTTCTGGAAATTCAACCCTTACAGAATAACAAATTTCTGATAGAAAAAGGCATACTTTCAAACGAAGAGAAACTAAAGGAGATAAATAAAAGGATTTACCAGCTAGGCAAAAAGTACAACAAACCCGTGGTTATTACCGGCGATGTACACTTTTTGAATCCAGAGGATGAAACCTACAGGAAAATTTTGCTGACGGTTCAGGGATATCGGGATAATAATCTCGACTCCGGGCTTTACCTCAAGACCACCGAAGAGATGTTGGATGAATGCCGATACCTGGGAGAGGAAGCCGCTAAAGAAGTGGTCATTGAAAATCCCAACCGCATCGCCGACGAGATAGAAGACGGAATAAAACCGGTCCCCGACGAACTTTATCCTCCCAAAATCGAAGGAGCCGATGAAGAAATCATTAACATGACATATAACAGGGCCAAAGAAATTTACGGCGAAGAGCTCCCTGAAATCGTAAAAAAGAGAATAGAGCGGGAACTGAATTCGATAGTTAACAACGGGTATTCGGTTATATACCTTATTGCTCACAAACTTGTCAAAAAATCGCTGGATGACGGTTATCTTGTAGGCTCCCGGGGTTCTGTAGGCTCATCTCTGGTGGCGACCATGTGCGGCATTACGGAAGTCAACCCCCTGCCGCCGCACTACCTGTGCCCGAAGTGCAAAAACTCTATTTTCCCCGACAATGTCGAAGGAATTGTGGGGCCGGACCTTCCCGATAAAATATGCCCTGTTTGCGGATGCCCTATGAAAAAGGACGGGTACAACATCCCATTTGAAGTATTTATGGGCTTCGAGGGAGACAAGGTGCCGGATATCGACCTTAATTTTTCAGGAGAATACCAGCCAATCGCTCACAAGTATACTGAAGAACTGTTCGGTAAAAACAATGTATTCCGTGCCGGCACGATTTCGACCATCGCGGAAAAGACCGCTTATGGCTTTGTGAGAGCCTACCTTGAAGAAAAAAGGATAACGGCATCCGAGTATGAGATAAAGCGCCTTGCTGCAGGTATCACCGGGGTAAAGCGTACAACCGGCCAGCACCCTGGCGGATTGATGGTCGTTCCGAAAGACAAGGAGATATTTGAATTTACACCTATTCAGTACCCTGCCGACGACAAAGAATCTGGAGTTATCACTACCCATTTCGACTACCATTCAATAAGCGAGCGGTTACTTAAACTTGATCTCCTGGGCCACGACGATCCTACGGTTATAAAAATGCTTGAGGAGGAGACAGGTATTGACGCAAAAAAAATACCGCTGGATGACAGAGCTACAATGGCGATATTTTCCTCATTAGAACCCCTGGGATTGAAACCTGAAGATGTAGGAACTACTGTAGGAACGCTGGGAGTCCCCGAATTCGGAACACGATTTGTGAGGCAGATGCTGGAAGAAACGAGGCCGACTACTTTTTCAGAACTGGTCAGGATAAGCGGTCTTTCCCATGGCACCGACGTATGGCTTAACAACGCTCAAGACCTGATAAAAAATAAGATGGCTACTCTTAAAGAAGTGATCGCTACCCGCGACGACATAATGATACACCTGATAGAAAAAGGTATAGATCATAAAACGGCTTTTACCATAATGGAAAAGGTTAGAAAGGGTAAGGGGTTAAAGCCTGAAGAGGAGCAGATTTTAAAAGAAAACGGCGTTGAACAATGGTTTATAGATTCCTGTAAAAAGATAAAGTACATGTTTCCTAAAGCTCACGCGGTGGCCTACGTGATAATGGCCTTCAGGATAGCTTACTTCAAAGTTCATTACCCCGAAGCCTTTTATGCTACCTATTTTACCGTAAGAGCCGATGACTTCGACGCAAAACTTATCCTCCAGGGCCCTAAAAAAATAAAAGAGGTTATTGAAGAAATAAATAAAAAGGAAAAGAACGCAACGCCGAAAGAAAAGAACCTGCTGACGATTCTGGAAGTTGCCAACGAGATGTATATGAGGGGAATCCAGTTCATACCGATAGATCTATATAAATCGCATTACAGTAAATTCATTATCACGAAAGAAGGTATACTCCCTCCTCTTAATGCTTTACCGGGCCTGGGACTTTCGGCGGCTCAGAGCATATACAATGAGAGGCAAAAGGGCGAATTTGCCTCCATCGAAGACCTTCGGATGCGCACAAGAGTGACGAAAAACGTGGTGGAAATCCTCCGTCAGAGCGGGGTACTAAACGGTCTCCAGGAAACTAACCAGATAAGTCTTTTTTAAATATTGTAATAAAAATCGACATATGTTATAATAGTCTAAGGTAATATTAGGATTGTAACGTTGAGAGTGGGTTAAATCCCACTCTTTCATATTAATAAATCATTTCAAAAGGGTGGAGGTAAATGCAAAAAAGTCAAATATTGAAAAAGGTATGGGATATAGGAGAACGGGTTATACACGATAGGGGCTTTGAACTGGTGGACGTTGAGTTCGTGCAGGAGGCGGGTTCCTGGTATCTTCGATATTACATCGATAAACCGGGAGGAATAACTCTGGACGATTGTCAGGAAGTGAGCGAGGAAATAAGCCGGCGTTTGGACATAGAAGATCCCATTCCCCATAGCTATATACTGGAAGTGTCGTCACCAGGTGTTGAAAGACCGTTAAAGAAAGAAAAAGACTTTTTAAAGTACATCGGTTCCGAGGTCGAAATAAAGGTCTTTGAACCCATAGCAGGGAAAAAGGCTTTTACGGGGACGCTTATAGATTATAAAGATGGATCCGTGGTATTGAGGGTCGATTCTTCAATAATTAATATACCTCATGAAAAAATATCCTCTGCTAAACTCAAATTTAAATTTAATTTTGATGGACAGGAGAGGAAAAAATGAACATAGAATTTATTGAGGCTCTCGACCAAATTGAAAAAGAAAAGGGTATTTCAAAGGAGATACTCCTGGAAGCCATTGAAGCGGCGCTGGTTTCAGCTTACAAAAAAAATTACGGCACATCGCAAAATGTAAAAATAAACATTGACCGCGAAACAGGAGAAGTAAAGGTTTATTCTCAGAAAACCGTCAAAGAAGACGTGAAAGATCCTCTTTTGGAAATAAGCCTTCTCGATGCAAAAAAAATTAATCCCCTGGTCAAAATAGGTGATATAATCTCTGTAGAGGTCACTCCTAAAAAATTCGGGCGAATTGCAGCTCAAACGGCAAAACAGGTGGTAATGCAACGCATTAAAGAGGCTGAAAGAAACATAATTTACGAGGAGTTTGCGGGAAGAGAGACAGATTTAGTCACCGGTGTTGTCCAGCGTTTTGACAAGAAAAACGTAATTATCGACTTGGGAAAAACCGAAGTGATTTTACCTCCAAACGAACAGATTCCGAATGAAACGTATACTCCCGGAGAAAGGATCAAGGTCTACATTCTGGAGGTCAAGAAAACCACCAAGGGACCGGTAATCATAGTATCCAGGTCCCATCCGGGGCTGGTAAAAAGGCTTTTTGAACTTGAAGTCCCCGAAATTTACGAAGGGATTGTTGAAATAAAAAGCATCGCCAGAGAAGCAGGCTCTAGAACAAAGGTAGCGGTTTATTCAAAGGACGAAAATGTAGATCCGGTAGGAGCCTGTGTCGGACCGAAAGGGACCAGAGTTCAAGCTGTTGTAGAGGAATTAAAGGGAGAAAAAATCGATATCATAAAGTGGAGCAAAAATGTAACCGAATACATTTCCAATGCACTTAGTCCAGCCAAAGTCATAAGCGTAGATGTTGAGGAAGACAGCAAAATCGCCCGCGTGCTGGTTTCCGACCAACAACTTTCCCTTGCTATAGGTAAAGAGGGACAAAACGCAAGACTCGCGGCAAAACTCACCGGCTGGAAAATAGATATAAAGAGTTCAAAAACCGATTCAAGAGGGGATGAAAATGAGTCCTAAAAAAATACCCCTTAGAATGTGCCTCGGGTGCAGGCAAATGAAACCCAAGAAAGAACTTATTCGTATCGTGAGAACACCGGAAGGTTTGATAGAGCTGGATCTAACGGGGAAGCGTTCCGGCAGAGGAGCCTATTTTTGCAAAGACACCAAGTGCCTGGATAAAGCTTTAAAGGAAGATCGCCTCTCCAAAGCACTGGATCACGAAGTATCCAGTGAGACGATAGAAAAATTGAAGGAGGATTTAATTAAGAGTGAGGCCCTCTGATATTCCACCCTTACTTGGCATTGCTCAAAAAGCCGGCAAGGTCGTGTCCGGTCAGGAAACGGTGGAAAGGGCAATAATTTCCGGAAAAGTTCATCTGGTTATAATATCAGAAGATGCTTCAACCAATACAAGGGACCGGTTCTGTAGTTTATGCAGGTCCCGCGGTGTAAATTGTATAATTTTCGGTCACTCTGAGATTCTGGGCAGATCCATTGGTAGGGATGGCAGGAAGGTTATCGGCGTCACCGATCGGTATTTTTCAAAAGAGATATTAAAGCGGTTTAACGCGATCAAATCAACGGAGGTGGGGAATATTGTCGAAAATTAGAGTGTACGAACTGGCAAAAAAGTTAGGAATATCCAGTAAAAAACTAATTTCCATACTCGAAGACCTGGATGTGGAAATTAAGAACCATATGAGCAGTCTGGAAGACGACATGGCCCAGCTGATAATGGATCTGGTCTCCGAAGAAAAAGGCAACAAGAAAACAAAAACCGATAAAAAAGAAATTAATAATAAAGACGTGCAAAAAAGCGCCGACCTTCCCAAAAAGTCGGAGGAAGAAAACAAACCAAGGGTTCAGAAAGTAGTACTTCCTTCCAAAATAAGCATCCAGGATCTTGGCACCCGAATTAATATTGAACCCGTTAAGTTAATACGAAAATTAATGGATTTTGGCCTCATGGTTAATATAAATGCCGAAATAGACTTCGAGTCGGCAAAAAAACTGGTAAAAGAATTCGGTTATGAAGCCGAAGAAGAAAACCAGCAGCAACTTTTAAACCAGCAGGAAGAAGAACAGGACAGACCTGAAGATTTAAAACCCAGACCTCCGGTAGTAACAGTAATGGGTCATGTAGACCACGGTAAGACGACGCTCCTAGATGCCATAAGAGAAACTAAAGTTGCGGCGTTGGAAGCCGGCGGCATTACACAGCATATCGGTGCATCTCAGATAGAAAAGGATGGAAAGACAATAGTATTTCTGGATACCCCCGGCCACGAGGCTTTTACTGCTCTCAGGGCGCGTGGAGCGAAGGTCACCGATATAGTCGTTCTGGTGGTAGCCGCCGATGACGGAGTAATGCCCCAGACTGTAGAGGCTATTAATCATGCAAAGGCAGCCGGTGTTCCCATTATAGTGGCGGTGAATAAGATAGATAAACCAAACGCCAATCCGGAAAGAGTAAAGCAGCAGCTGACGGAATACGGTCTCATCCCGGAGGAATGGGGGGGCGACACTATATTTGTCAATGTTTCCGCCAAAAACCGCATTGGTATCGATCAATTGCTAGAAATGATCCTGCTGGTTGCTGAAATGGCTGAACTCAAGGCCAATTATAACAGAAAGGCCGTTGGGGTAATAATCGAGGCCAAGTTGGACAAAGGGCGAGGTCCTGTTGCAACAGTATTAGTACAGAAAGGTACATTGAGAGTCGGAGACGCGATAGTAGCCGGTTCAGCTCATGGAAAAGTTAGGGCAATGCTTGATTCCAGGGGTAAGCTAGTAAAGTCGGCGGGCCCCTCTATTCCAGTAGAAGTAATGGGGTTTTCGGAAGTACCCAACGCGGGCGATATCCTGAAGGTAGTATCCAGCGAAAAAGAAGCTAGGGAAATTGCGGAAAAATACAAGGAAATTTATAAAGAAAAAGAAATGGTAGCTACCCCTAAGGTCTCGCTAGACAGGCTTTTTGACAAGATAAAACAGGGTGAAGTTAAGGATTTACACATCATATTAAAAGCCGACGTCCAGGGATCTCTCGAAGCGCTGAAGCAGTCTCTGGAAAAGTGCTCTACAGATCAAGTACAGGTGAAAATAATTCACGGTGGCGTTGGTGCTATAAACGAGAGCGACATACTGCTGGCTTCCGCTTCTAATGCTATTGTCATAGGTTTCAATGTAAGACCGGATTCCAACGCAAAGAAACTGGCCGAACAGGAAGACATAGATATCAGGACTTACAGGGTTATTTACGATGTGGTAGATGACATTCAGGCGGCTATGAAAGGCCTGCTGGAACCGGAATATAAGGAAGTAGTACTCGGGAGAGCTGAAGTAAGGGCCTTGTTTAAAGTACCAAATGTGGGTACAGTTGCCGGATGTTATGTAACCGAAGGTAAAATAACGCGGAACTCCACCATCAGGGTTATCAGGCAGGGAGTAGTGGTCTATGAAGGCAAGATCCTCTCTCTGAAAAGGTTTAAGGACGATGTGCGTGAGGTAATGAGCGGATTCGAATGCGGTATTGCGATAGAAAAATTTAACGACCTGAAAGAGGGAGATGTACTGGAGGCATTTATAAACAAGCGCGTCGACCAACAATAAAACTGGGGAGGCAGTAAGGTGGAATTTTCCAGGACCGATAGGGTATCAGGAGAGATAAAAAAAGCAGTTAGTGAAATAATAAACAATGACCTCAAGGACCCCAGGATTCAGGGCTTAATCTCCGTGACAAAAGTCGAAGTCTCAAAAGACCTTAGGCACGCAAAAATCTTTCTCAGCATATACGGCGAAGAATCGGTAAAACAAAATGCTTTGGAAGGAATAAAGAACGCTGAAGGTTTCATAAGGAGAGAACTGGCGAACCGCATAAGGCTGAAGTTTATACCACAACTGAATTTTAAGCTCGATGATTCCATCGAATACGGAATCCACATATCAAAACTGTTAAAAGACATAAATTCCAGCGGAAACGAGGATTAACCGTATGGATTTTTCGATGTTTAAAAACCTGCTAACTAAATACGATTCCTTTATAATCACCTCCCATGTAAAGCCAGATGGAGATGCCCTCGGTTCGGTTCTGGCTCTTACCATGGCACTGAAAAAATATGGAAAGAAAGTGTTGCCAATTATAAACGATGAAGTTCCAAAAAAATACAGATTTTTGCCACGGTGTGGGGATGTGCGCCCCTTTATCCCGGAGGTGGATAAGGCAGAAGTAATGATCTGTCTGGACTCAGGCGATCCAGAAAGGCTTGAATTTAAAAGAGACCTCCGGGATATATGCCAGCTTGTTGTCAATATAGACCATCACAGGACCAATTCTATGTACGGTGACATGAATCTGGTAGATGACAGCTATTCTTCTGTAGGCGAGATGGTATACTTTCTGTTGAAAGCCCTTGATATAAGCATCGACTACGATATTGCTGTTTGCCTTTACACTTCCATTATTACCGATACCGGTTCCGTAAAATATTCCAATACAACACCATCTTGCCTTAGGATACTTGCCGAATTAGTGGAACTTGGTGTCAAACCTGAGGTCATTAGCAGAGAAGTTTTTGAAAAGAAAAGCCTTGAATCCGTTATGCTGTTAAAAGAAGTCTTGGGGACCTTAAGGGTTTGCGAAGACGGTAAATTAGCCTACATGACTGTTACAAAGAACATGATGAAAACAACAGGAGCAAAAGAAGAGGATATTGATGGTTTTATAAATTACGCTAGGGAAATAGAGGGTGTTGAAGTCGCGATAATTTTCAAGGAACAGGAAAATTTGAAAGTAAAAGTAGGACTTAGGGCCAACGAGTGGGTAGACGTTAGTAAAATAGCTGAAGAATTCGGCGGCGGAGGCCATGCCAGAGCTGCCGGTTGTACTATAGAAGGCCCGATGCATAAAGTGCAGGAATTGGTCTTGGCATCGATCAAAAAATATCTTAAAGAGGGATTTCGGTGAACGGTATAATTAATTGTTTAAAACCGCCCGGCATGACATCTCACGATGCCGTAGACTTTTTGAGAAAACAACTCGGCATTAAAAAAATAGGTCACGGAGGAACGCTGGACCCTGGCGCAGCCGGGGTTTTACCGCTTTTCGTAGGGAAAGCCACAAAAGCAGTGGAATTTTTTGAAGAAACTACAAAAGAATACGTTGCCGAAATGACACTGGGGACGACAACGGATACGGGAGACAACCTAGGTCATGTCTTGGAAACTAAAGAAGTTGATGTTGATGTATCCTCAATACTTGAAGTACTAAGGAGGTTTGTCGGAAAAATAGAGCAGATACCCCCCATGTATTCGGCCGTACACTACAAAGGCCGTAAACTTTACGAACTTGCCCGTAGGGGCATTACCGTTGAGCGTCAACCCAGAACCGTAGAAATTTTCTCCTTAGAACTGATAAAATTCGAAAAGCCCAGGGTGCTGTTTAGGGTCAGCTGTTCTCGGGGCACATACATAAGGACATTGTGTGAGGATATTGGACGGGCTTTAGGGTGTGGTGCACATCTTTCGTGCCTTGTAAGAACTCGGCTCGGGCCGTTTCAAATATTCCGCTCATTTACCCTGGAGGATATAAGGACTTGCGTGTCGCAGGGTGAGGTCCAGAAAATCATCATCCCAATAGACGAAGCTCTCGCTCCCCTTATGCCTTCCACTAGAATATGGTTAAAAGATCAAAAATTATTTTTCAGAGGAGCATTGTTTCCCGCTAAAAAAATTTCAATGGAACAAAACGCTAAATATGCAAGAATTTACGATCAAGATAATAGGTTTTTAGGAGTTGGAGAGATACTGACGCGGGAAGATAATATCTACCTTAAAGTTATCAAATCTTTTCAATGAGGTTGAGGAACTAATGAAAGTTTATAAAGACCTTGATACATTATCAGTGAAAACCCCAGCTGCATGCGGGCTGGGAAATTTTGACGGAGTCCACCTGGGACACCAGAAACTAATAAGCGAGCTGGTAACGATTGCTGATGAAAAGGGGCTCGAGTCGTTTGTTGTGACTTTCGAACCCCATCCCTCAAAAATTCTATTCCCTGAGAAATCTTCTCCGCTCATAACCTCATTGGGACAGAAACAGAAAGTTATAGAGGCTCACGGAGTAAAAAACCTCGTGGTAATACCGTTTACCAGGACGTTTTCTGAAATGTCCTACGAGGAATTCATAGACTGTGTCTTAATCGAAAAATTGAAAGCAAAGCTGGTTGTTGTCGGTTATAACTTCCGCTTCGGCAGCGGTGGTCGGGGGACTGTGGAAGAGTTAATAATAATGGGAAAGAAAAAGGGATTTGACACTTTAATAATTCCCCCTGTGACTCTTGAGGAAAAGGTAGTTAGCAGTACTCTAATAAGGTCAATGATCGAACGGGGCGATATGGTAGAAGCAAGGGCTTTACTCGGGCGGCCTTTCAGTATAGAAGGCAAAGTGGTAACGGGTGAAGCCATCGGCAGAAAGCTGGGTTTTCCGACCGCAAACGTTTCGTTTTCGCCTGAAATAGTCGTACCAGCATATGGTGTTTACGCTGTTCTAGTTTCACTACGGGGAAAATTTTACAAAGGTATAGCCAATGTGGGAGAAAAACCTACGTTTAAAAGAAAAGTCGCCAATAACCAACCTACTCTGGAGGTCCATATTTTTGATTTTAATGAACAGATCTATGGTGAAGAAGTGGAGGTATATTTTATCGAAAGGATAAGGGATGAAAGGCTTTTTCCGGATGCAAAAAGCCTTGCACAACAGGTGAAGCAGGACTTTTTGAGGGCAAGATCCATTTTGGATAAAGTGCGAGAACCAAAACAATCGATACCCTACATGTCGCGCTTGTAATCAGATTTTTTGTATGTTATAATAATTGCTGCTAAACATCGATGAACCCTTTCTCGGTCAATCGATTCCTCCGTCGATTGACTGGGTAACAGGGGATTAGAAACAAAAAGGAGGTGAAACAAGTGGCACTAGACAAGGAAACTAAACAGAACATAATTGACAAATTTAAGGTTCACGAAAATGATACGGGATCTCCGGAAGTGCAGATAGCTATTCTGACCGAGAGGATCAACCAGCTGACCCAACACCTTAAAATACACAAAAAAGACCATCACTCTCGTCGGGGACTCCTGAAAATGGTCGGAAAAAGAAGGGCTTTATTAAATTATCTAAAGCGGAAAGATATGGAGCGCTATAAAAATATCCTTGAAAAACTCGAACTTAGAAAATAATAACAAAGCGGGGATTCCCCGCTTTAATTTTTTAGAAGCAAAGAAGGAAATAATAACAATGATGTAGAATAAAAAAAATTATGTTTTTCTACGAAAGAAAGGAGGAAAAATTTACTTGGAGGTATTCAAGACTGAGATAGCAGGTAGGCCATTTATTATAGAAACCGGAAAACTGGCCCAGCAGGCCAACGGGGCGGTACTCGCAAGATACGGAGATACGGTAGTGCTGGTTACGGCCACAGCATCTAAAGAGCCCCGCGAAGGTGTGGATTTTCTGCCGTTGACCGTAGATTATGAGGAAAGGCTTTACGCAGTGGGCAAGATTCCCGGAGGTTTTATAAAGCGGGAAGGAAAGCCCAGCGAAAAGGCCATTTTGTCAGCAAGGGTTATCGACAGGCCACTTCGTCCCCTCTTTCCGAAAGGTTTCAGAAACGATATTCAGATTATAGCCACCATCCTGTCAGTAGATCAGGGTAACACTCCCGATGTGGTAGCGATAAACGGAGCTTCCATAGCACTGTGCATATCAGACATTCCCTTTGAGGGCCCGGTTGGAGCCGTTTCAGTAGGCTTGGTTGACGGAAACTTCATAATCAACCCCACCGTTGAACAATATGAAAAAAGTCGCCTCAGGCTGGTAGTTGCCGGAACTAAAGATGCAATTTTGATGGTCGAAGCTGGAGCCGACGAAGTAACCGAGGAAGAGATGATAAATGCAATACTCTTTGGTCACGAAGAGATTAAAAAAATCGTGAAATTTCAGGAAGAGATTATAGCGAAAGTGGGCAAGCCCAAGATGGAAGTGCCCGTTATGGAAATAGACCCGGAGCTGGAAAAAGCTGTACGGGAGTATGCCAGAGACGAAATCCTAAAAGCCATAAGAATATATGATAAACAGGAAAGAGAAGCGTACCTGCAAAAGATTAACGAAGATACCCTGCTACATTTCCAGGATATCTATCCAGAAAAAGAAAAAGAGATAGCAGAAGTGTTATACAGCATTTTGAAAGAAGAAGTAAGGAACATGATAACTTACGAAGGAATAAGGCCGGACGGCAGGAAAAGTACTGAAATAAGGCCCATTTCCTGCGAGGTTGGAATTTTGCCTAGGACCCATGGATCGGGACTCTTCACCCGCGGCCAAACACAGGTCCTAACGGTAGCGACGCTCGGAGCACTGGGCGATGTCCAGATACTTGACGGACTTGAGCTCGAAGAAAGCAAGAGGTTCATGCATCATTACAATTTTCCACCTTACAGTACCGGTGAAACAAGGATGCTCAGAGGGCCCGGAAGAAGAGAAATCGGCCACGGTGCTCTGGCCGAGAGAGCCCTTGAACCCATGATACCCCCAGAAGAGACCTTCCCATATACAATAAGACTTGTTTCCGAAGTACTCAGTTCCAACGGCTCAACGTCCATGGCTAGCGTATGCGGATCAACCTTGGCATTAATGGATGCGGGTGTTCCGATAAAGGCACCGGTGGCAGGTATTGCTATGGGGCTTATAAAACAAGATGACAAGGTGACCATACTGTCCGATATCCAAGGTATAGAAGATTTCCTGGGTGACATGGATTTCAAAGTAGCGGGAACATCAAAGGGTATAACAGCCATACAGATGGACATAAAAATTAAAGGTATTGATGCAGAAATTCTTAAGAAAGCCCTTGAACAGGCAAGGGAAGGACGACTATACATCCTTGAAAAGATGCTGGCTACCATTTCGAGTCCAAGGCCCGAGCTTTCACCATATGCTCCCAGAATATTCACGACGGTGATCGACCCTGACAAAATCAGGGAGGTTATAGGCCCTGGCGGCAAGATGATCAACAAGATTATAGCGGAGACCGGAGTAAAAATTGACATTGAAGACGACGGTAGAATTTATATAGCTGCACCCAACGAAGCTGCCGGTGAAAAGGCGCTGGATATGATTAAGAATATTACCCAGGATGTGGAAGTAGGTAAAGTCTACCTTGGCAAGGTCTTGAGAATAACCAATTTCGGTGCATTTGTAGAAATACTGCCCGGAAAAGAGGGTCTTGTCCACATATCGAAGCTGGCAAAGGGGCGCGTAAAGAAGGTCGAAGATGTGGTAAAAATCGGTGACGAGATCCTGGTAAAGGTTACGGATATCGATAAACAGGGCAGGATAAACCTCTCCCATAAAGATGTTTTCCAAGAACATTCCCCGAAAAATAAAAACAAAGCAGAAGCATAAACCGAGACTTATCGGTTTATGTTTTTTTTATGTCATAAATCGATATAAGATAAATAAGATTCTATTGAACGATTTTAAGAAAATGGGGGGGTACCTGTGGGATTTTACGTATATAAGGTTCCTAAAAACTTCATAAGATTTACAGTTTTACTCTTACTAATTACTACGTGGATGTTTATCAAGACTGGGTTTGTAAATGAAAATTTGGCGACTTTCAGCGGGAAGCCGATTTATCAAGCTGAAACCAATAAAAAAGTTATGGCTTTTACCTGCAACGTAGCCTGGGGCAACGAATTTATCCCTAAAATGCTGGAAATATTCGAAGAATATGGAATAAAGATTACCTTTTTCATAGAAGGGCGATGGGCAGAGAAATATCCGGATCTTCTAAAACTGATACATTCCAAGGGGCATGAAATAGGAAACCATGGTTACAGCCACGCCCATCACTCAAAGCTATCTTTTGAGGAAAATGTAAATGAGATAAAGAAGGCCGAGGAGGCAATAGAAAAAGTTACAGGAGAAAAAACCAAGCTTTTCGCACCGCCATATGGGGAGTTCTCGGAGCAAACGGTTAAGGCTACGGATTCGCTGAACTATAAATTGATAATGTGGAGCATTGACACTATTGACTGGAAAAAACCGGGCGTAAAATATATCGTAAACAAAGTGATTCAAAACGCCGGCGGCGGCAAAATAGTGCTGATGCATCCAACGGAAGAAACGGTAAAAGCATTGCCTACCATTATACAGGATCTACAGCAGAAAGGCTATAAAATAACAACAGTCAGTGATCTACTCTTAGATAATCAATAAAGTGAAAAAGTTGAAATCCCGGTTTAATTCATGTATACTTTTAATTAATAAAAATTCACCCGACTGAAGCTGACCCTTAAGACCGAGAGGAGAATTACCATTGGAGCGTGTAAAAGTCAGAGTAAAGCGAGTTGAAGGCGCTGAAGACCTGCCTTTGCCCAGATATATGACACCTCTGGCGTCGGGGATGGACTTATACGCGAATATCCAAAATGATTTAACTATAGAGCCGGGGAAATACGAAGTGATACCTACCGGCATCCAACTGGAAATCCCTCCGGGCTTTGAGGCTCAGGTTCGCCCGAGAAGCGGGCTTGCAGCCAGATACGGAATAACTCTTTTAAACAGCCCGGGAACCATAGATGCCGATTATCGAGGGGAAGTAAAGGTGGTTTTGATTAACCACGGGACCCAAAATTTTACTATAAAGCGAGGTGATAGAATAGCCCAGCTGGTGATAGCACCTGTGTTCAGAGCCGAGATGGTAGAAACTGATGTTTTGGGGGAGACTATAAGAGGTAACGGAGGTTTCGGGCATACGGGCATATAATTTATAAGAGGTATTTTCCATAAATACCTCCCATAAA